>CAYXJD010000037.1:0-17435 GCA_964465225.1 uncultured Actinomycetota bacterium | reverse complement strand
GGCTCGCCGGGATCCTGATCACGCTCGGGGTGCGTGCCGTGGTCGACGCCCTGCCGTGGATCGCGATGCTCGTCGGCATCGGGGTCATCGGCCTCGGCGCGGCCATGCTCACCGGTAGGGAACTGCGGGTGCGGCTACCGAAGGCGAACAGCGCCCCCGGGGGCCGCGGCATGGGTGGGGTGTTCTGGTTCGGCGTGTCCTACGCCGTCGCGTCGCTGTCCTGCACCCTGCCGGTGTTCCTGGTCGTGGTCGCGGGAACGATCCCGCAACTCGGGTTCATCGCCGGGGTGGCGACCTTCCTGGTGTACGGGCTCGGGATGTCGACGCTGCTCCTGCTCGTCACGCTCTCGCTCGCCTTCGGCAAGCAGGCCCTGATCACCCGACTGCGTCACGCGTCCCAGTACGTCAACCGTGTGGCCGGCATCATCCTGGTGCTGGCCGGCGGCTACATCGTCTTCTTCTGGGCCACCTCGCTGGCCAGCGACGGCACGACACAACCCACCGCGGTGCGATGGGTGGAACAGCTGTCCTCACGCGCCACCAACGCCGTCGCCGGCGCCCCCGGCGTGGTCGCCGCCGTCACGGTCCTCGTGCTCGCCGTCGCCGGGCTGACGACCTGGCTCGCCGCGAGACGTCAGCGCGCCCGAGCCCTGGCGGAGATCGCGAGCCAGCACCGCGCTCCTGACTACGCCGGACCGGACCACCACGCACACGACCAGCGCACCTCCCTGGACACACCGCCCTGATCGAGACCTCTGGAGGTCCTCACATGCACCGCACCCTGCTCGGCCTCGCTGCCATCTCGCTGCTCGCCGCGGCGTGCGCCGCGCCGTCCGAGACATCCGATACGTCCGACACCCCCGAGGCTGCCGAGGGCGACACCTCGTCCTCCGAGGAGTCAGGACCCGACGCGGCCGCTGACCCCTCGTCGGAGGTGACGGTGCGCACCGAGTCCGTCGGCTGCGAGGAGGGCGAGTTCTTCTGGACCCAGGACGACTGCGAGCCCGCCACCTCGATCGATCTCGACCGACTGATCTCGGGCGGTCCACCCCCGGACGGGATCCCCCCGATCGACGACCCGGTCTTCGAGTCGGTCGACGACGCTGCGGAGTGGCTCGAGGAGGACAGCCCGGTCATGGTCGTCGACGTGGACGGCGATGTCCGCGCCTACCCGCTCGCGATCCTCACCTGGCACGAGATCGTCAACGACACCGTCGGCGGCGTGCCCCTGGTCGTCACCTACTGCCCGCTGTGCAACTCCGCGCTGGTCTTCGAACGCACCGTCGACGGACCGGACGGCGAGGAGCTGCTGGACTTCGGCACCTCCGGCCGTCTCTACCTGTCCAACCTCGTGATGTACGACCGTCAGCACCGCAACCTGTGGACCCAGTTCGAGGGCGAGGGCGTCATCGGTGAGCGCTTCCTCGGCACCGAACTGACCCGGGTGCCTGCCTGGCTGTTCGGCTTCGGCGAGTTGCGTGAGCTGCACCCCCAGGCCCAGGTGCTCTCCCGGGAGACCGGCCACAACCGCGACTACGGCCGCAACCCCTACACCGGCTACGACCAGGAGGGCCGCGCTCCCTTCCTGTTCGACGGCGAACTCGACCAGCGCAACAGCGCGATGGCCCGGATCGTCGGGCTGGCCGAGGGCGACGACGCCGTCGCGGTCCTGCTCGAACAGTTGGCTGAGGATCGCACCATCGAGGTGACCGTCGGCGGTGCAGACCTCGTGGTCCTGTGGGCACCGGGTCAGGCCTCGGCGCTGGACGCCGCGACCATCGACGAGGGGCGCGACGTGGGCCAGACCGCCGCCTTCGTGGCCGAGCTCGATGGCGAGCCCGTGGAACTGGCAGCCGGTGACACCGACGGCCGCTTCGTCGATGAGCGCAGCGGCTCGACCTTCGATCTGCGCGGCCGAGCCATCGACGGCCCGTTGGAAGGTGGGCAGCTGGAGGCGTTCCCCCACGACGACACGTTCTGGTTCGTGTGGATCGCTTTCAAACCCGACACCGAGGTGGTCGGCAACGGCTGACGCTCCCAGCAGCCCGACCGGGACTCCAGGCCCGGTCGGGCCGGTCTGTCAGGACCGTCGGGCCGATAGGGCCGACGGGTGAGCGAGCGTGGCCGGCGCCTGAGCCAGCGGGACCGTGACCGACCATCAGCCGCGGGACGAGGTGATCCCCTGTCGCTCGAGCCTCGCCCGGACCTTGCCGCGGGCACGGTGCAGACGACTCATGACCGTCCCCACCGGGATCTCGAGGAGGTCAGCAGCCTCCTGGTAGGTCAGTCCGTCCAGATCGACCAGGGCGATGACCGCGCGATGGTTGGCCGAGAGCGACGCCAACGCGTCGCGCACGATGGGATCGAGCTCGTCGTGCATGGCCCGCTCGCCCGTGCCGTCCTGCCGACCGTCCGCGCCACGGGCCGGGATCCGACCGGCCACCTCGTCGTCGAGCAGGTCGGGCCGTCGCTTGCGCACCATGTTGATGTGGGTGTTCCGCAGGATCGTGAGCAGCCAGGCCCGCGGGTAGCGACCGTCGAAACGCTCGTAGGCGCGATAGGCACGGACCAAGGTGTCCTGCACGAGATCCTCGGCCCCCACCTGGCCACCGGTCAGCCGACGGGCCACCCGCAGCAACACGGGCAGCTCCGGGAGCACCTGCTCCCGGAAGCGGGCCTCCCAGCCGTCCTCGGACACGCCGGGTGGGTCCGTCGAGGTCGAGCGGTCATCGGTAGCCACACCCGGTCAACCCGCCGGGTGCCGTGCGGCTTCCACCTCGGCTCCGATCCGGTTGGAAGCAGCACGCCGTCCCACCGGTTGCCGTGGTGTCCGTCCTGCGGCATCGGCTCCCCGGCCCGGCGGGTCGGCGGGAGGTGGAACGTGAGCACGACCCCGCGCGACCACCGACGCGGCCGGCTCGGCTGCCGACAGGTTCGGCGCACCCTGCAGGCCTTCCTCGACGGCGAGACCGAGCCGCTGCGCGCCGAGCTCGTGGCCGCGCACCTGGAGAGCTGCTCGCGATGCCAGGTCGAGGCGGAGATCCTCGCGCGGGTCATCGACTCGTTGCAGCGTCTGCGACCGGACATGGATCTGGCTGCCTACACCCGGCTGGTCGAGGCCACCGAACGGCTCACGGAGCCCGACCGGCCCTGAACGGGGCAGCTGACGACACCCGGATCTGTCGGCGCACGACACCACCGTGCACGGCGGGTCGAGAGGACAGCACGATGCAGATGGACACCCAGCACGCGGGCTGGATGGCACGGTGCGTCGGGCGCGGTGAACTCGCCCCCTTCTCGGACACCGATATCGCCGAGCTCGAGCGGGTGATCGGCGTTCGCCACGCCGAGGCCGGCAGTCCGTTGCTCGATGAGGGCTCGGACGCCGACCACATCGGCATCATCACCAGCGGCGAGGTGGAGCTCACGCACCGTCGCAAGGGTCGCCGTGCGGTGCTGCAGGTGCTGCATCCCGGCGACGTCTACGGCGACATCCCGCTGCTCTGTGGCCTGCCGACCCCCTTCGGCGCCCGCGCCGCCAGCGACGTGCACGTCATCGAGCTGGATGCGCCACGGTTCTGGGCGCTGCTGGAGCAGCGTCCGCACGTGTGCCGACGCGTGCTGTTCTCCGTCGCCTCCCGCCTCGAGCGGATGCAGCGTCGCCTCCTGACCGTCACCGCCGGCGACCTCACCCACCAGGTCAGCGCTCTCCTCATCGACGAAGCCGGCACGAAGGGTGGGGTCGTGCCGTTCTCGCAGACCACGATGGCCGAGCTGCTCGGCGCCACCCGCCCGAGCGTCAACCGGGTCCTGAAGGCGCTGGAGACCGCGGGCCATCTGCGCTTGAGCTACCGCCGGATCGAGGTGCTCGACCCGCAGGGCCTGCAGCGGGCGCTGCGCTGCGCATGACCCGGCGCTGCGCTGCGCGTGGACCCGGAAGTGTGTCCGGGGTGACAGTCGTGGACACGACCGGCCCTCTCCCCCGGTTCCTCCTCCAGCGGATCGGCACCGGCCGGTCCCCGGGAGGAGACAACGATGGGCACCACCGCATGGCTCGCACGACCACCCGTGACCGAGCGACCCGATGCCCAGACCTGGCACCGCAGCGCCGGGCTCGGGCTCGCAGGCCTCGGCTTCGCGATCATCGCCGCCGCCGCCGTCACCAACTGGACCACCGCCCCTTCCGTGGGAGAGAGCGGCGACACCGCCGGCACGCTGGCTGGCACCTTCGCCGCCTCGACCTTCGGTCTGGGCGTCACCAAGACCGGGATCGCCGTCATCCTGATCGGCATCGTCCTGGCCCTGTGGCGCCGGGTGAACGCGGTCAGTGTCGCACTCCCGCAGCTGCGGACAGGGCCGGCGAACGGTGACACCCGTCCACGGACCGGGAACCTGGATACCCCCTACGGCCCGGCCAGCGCCTCGGCCCGGGCACCCGACCCACTGGCCATCCACCGGATGGCCGAGGTGCTGTGGCTGCCCGTGCTGGCGATGGGGGCCATGGCGCTCGCCGCGGGGCTCGTCCTCGGACTGGTGACCTCCTCCGAGGCCACCGGCACGGAGGCGTTCCGCGTCGCATCTGCCTGGAGCCAGGGCACGCTGTTCCTCGGTGAGGGGCTGCTGCTGAGCGGGATCTCGTTCCTGCTGGGCACGATCCTGTCGTCGCTGCGCAGAGGGGGCGCCGAGGTCCAGGAGTCGTTGGGCGTGCCCGTCCAGACGCTCAGGATGCCCGCGACCGCCAAGGCCTTCATCGCCCTGATGGCCATCGGGATGATGGCCGCCATCGTCCAGTTCGTGCTCTACGGCGTGGCCGCCTCCGTCGCTGGTGATCCTGCCACCTACGCCGTGTGGGTCAGCTGGCTCGGTCCCTTCCGGGAGGTCGCGCTCGGCGTCCTGCTCGCCGGGATCGTGCTCGCGCTGGCCAGCATCGCCAAGGCGCTGGGTTTCCAGCTCCACCGTCTCCGCCAACTCGCCGTCTGACGGCAACCGAGAGGTCTGATCATGAGCACCAACACCCCGACCAGGACGACGAAGACCACCAGGACCGACCGGGTTCCACGCCTGCCGGAGCCCCGTCGTGACGGGTTCGCCGTCGACGGCTCCGACCGCAGCCTCGGGACCAACCTCCCCCAACGCATGGGTGAGCTGCTGTGGGCACCGATGCTGGCGATGGCACTGATGGCGTTCGCCGCGGCGATGATCCTCGGCGTCCTGCGCGCCGACGTCGTCGCCACCACCCCCGATGACGCGGTGCGCCTCGCACAACTCCAGCACGTCACCGCCGGCGTGATGTTCATCGGCTTCACCGCCGTGCTGTCCGGCATCGCCTTGGCCATCGCCCGGATCCTGGGCGCCTTCCGCGTCGGTGGTGGCCAGCTCCAGCACACCACCATCGGCCATGTCCAGACGCTGCGGATGCCCACCAGCGCCAAGCTGATGATCGCGCTGATGATGATGGGCATGATGGCCATCATCGGTGGCGTGATCGCCCACTTCGTGGTCGCTGCCCAGACGACCACGGCCGCGGACCTCGTGGCCGCTGAGCAGGCCTTCGTGATCATCGAAGCGGTCCGCCGGATCGGTGTCTCGCTCCACCTCGCCGCCATCGCCTTCGGGCTGGTCACCATCATCGAGGTGCTGCGGTTCCAGGCCGTGCGGATCGGTGAGCTGGCCACCACACCGCGCCACAGCTCCAACTGAACACCGCAGGGCACCCACCTGCCTCACCGCAGCGGGGTGGACGGTCTCCTGGACCGTCCACCCCGCGTCCGTGGGACTGCGCCCCGACCGATCCCAACCGGGCACCACGGTGCCTCGCAGGCGACGCCGAGGTTCGGCATGCTGCGAGCCAAGCGACCACCTGACCATCCAGCACCTCTCAGGGAAGGCCCCGTATGAGCACGATCACCGCCGAGTTGACCGAGGGCTACGCCGTCGACCTGCGCACCTCCTCCGGCCACCGTTGGGCCAGTGACGAACCGGTCGCCGCGGGCGGCACGGATACCGGTCCGACGCCCTACGAGCTCCTGCTCGGTGCGTTGGCCGCCTGCACCATCATCACGCTGTCGATGTACGCCCAGCGCAAGGGCTGGTCGGTCGACGGCGTCGAGGTCAGCTACGAGCATGACCGGATCCACGTCGATGACTGCACGGACTGCGAAGCCCACCACCGCGGCTACATCGACCGCATCGTCAGCCAGGTCACGATCCGTGGCGACCTCGACGAGACGCAGCGCGCGCGGCTGACCCAGGTCGCCGCCAGCTGTCCCGTCCACAAGACCCTCGCCAAGGGTGTGCACCTCGAGGACCAGGTCACCTTCTCCTGAGCTTCGCCAGGGCCCGACCGACCGGAACTGGGACCGAGCCCAGTACCGGGCGCATCGGTGGTGGTCGCCCGGCTCCGGCCGGTGCGACGACCCAGGTGCCCAGCGCCCGGCAGCGACGGGGTGGAAGAGGTGCACCGGGTCGGCGGTTGCCGTCGGTGACCCCCTGGACCCGGCACCGAAGGACCCCGTATGGCGGACACCGACCGGACCTCCCGACGGCGTGAGCCCGGAGCATCGAAGGGTCACCCGACACCGGGACGCAAGCAGCGCAACGCGGCTGCACGTGCCCGCGTCCGCCGCGAACAGCTCCTCATGCGCCTGATGTGGGTTGGGGGTGCCGTGGTGGCGATCGGCCTCATCGCCGTGCTCGTGGTCACCGGGGTCGGCGCCGGAACGGGCGGCCACACCCTGCCCTGATCGCTCGAGGCTCATCGGAGCCCCCGGGTGACCCTTCCTTGGCCCCTGCCGCTCATGCCGGCTGGGGACTACGGTGTCGGCCAGGGCCTCACGTCGCGGACGAGGACGACCACATGCCCCAGCCGGTGGTCCGCGCCTTCGGGCCGCTGCGTCTCGAGCTCGACGGTCGCGCGCTCGGCCCCCGCGATGTCGGTGGTCGCAAGCCGAAGCTGCTGCTGGAGATCCTGCTCATCGGCGACGGCCGTCCGGTCCCGCGCGAGCGGCTCGCGGAGCTGCTGTGGGAGGAGGACGACGACCCTCCGCACAACGTGCCCGGCACGATCGACACCTACGTCTCCGTCCTCCGTCGCAAGCTCGGCCGCCACCGGGAGCTGCTGGTGACCGAGCACGCCGCCTACCGACTGGTGCGCTCCGGGTTGCTGCTGGACCTCGATCGCTTCGACGGGTTGGTCGCTCGAGCGGCGGACCAGGCGCGTGGGGCCGGACAGCGCGAGCTACTCGAGGACGCCCTGACCCTCGCGGGTGGTGAGGTCCTCGAGGACGAGCCGTACGCGGGATGGCTCCAGGAGACGCGCGGTTACTACCGACGGCGTGTCACCGACGCGCGCCTGGCGGCCGGCACCGCAGCGCTGGCCGTGGGTGACGCCGCCGGGGCCGTCACCCACGGGGAGCGCGTGCGGGACGATGACCCGCTCGACGAGCGGGCCCACCGTCTCGTGATGGTCGCCCACGAGCTCGCCGGGGTGCGCTCCACCGCCCTGGAGGTCTACGAACGCTGCCGCCGGGTCCTGGCCGAGGAGCTCGGGACCGATCCGAGCCCGGAGACCGAGGACCTGCACCGCGCCATCCTGCGCCAGAAGCCAGCCACCGAGCTCGTCGCTGACCTGTCCGGCCCGACGTCGCGACCCCGCGCGACGCCGACGGCCGCAGCCCGGCGGGGCCGCGCCATGCGGGTGCTGCTCGTCGAGGACACCCCGGCCGACGCGCACCTGATCGTCGCGGCGCTCGAGGCTGACGCCGTCCCCGTCCAGGTCGAGCACGTCCTGGATGGGGAGACGGCGCTCGAGGCGCTACGCAGCGGGCAACCACGTCCGGATCTGGTGCTGCTCGACCTCGGGCTCCCCGGGCTCAGCGGCCACGAGGTGCTCGCCGAGCTCAAGCAGGATCCCGGGCTGCGGCGGATCCCGGTGGTCGTCCTCACCTCCTCCACCACGAACGACGACGTCGCCCGCAGCTACGACCTGCACGCCAACAGCTACGTCACCAAACCGACGGATCCGGACGAGCTCGCCGAGGTCGTCCACGCGATCGAGGCCTTCTGGCCGCTCACCTCGGCGGGGGGCGATCCGGGACGGTGAAACAGAAGGTGCTGCCCGCTCCGCGCGCCGAACGCACCCAGATGCGCCCAGCGTGGCGCTCGACGATCTTGCGGCAGATGGCCAGCCCGATGCCCGTACCGTGACGGTGCTGCTGGTCCCGTGCGCGCCGGAACATCTCGAAGATCCGCTCGTGGGAGGCGGGATCGATCCCCACGCCCTGGTCGGTGAACTCGAACCGCCACCCACCAGCCTCGCGGTGGGCGTCGATCCTGATGACCGGGGGCTCGCCGGCGACGGGGAACCGCAGGGCGTTGCCGAGCAGGTTCTGGACGACCGTGCCGAGGCCTGCCTCCTCGCCCCACACCGTCGGGAGCTCCGCCAGCGTCACCTGCGCGCCGGTGTCGGTCAGCTGTGCTGCGAGGGCCCGCAGGGTGCGCTCCACCAGCACGCCCATGTCGACCTCGGTGCGCTCGTACTGCTCCTGCCCGGCCTGGGCGTAGCCGAGCAGCCCCCCGGACAGGTGACGCAGCCGTGTGGCACCGTCGTCGAGGTAGCCGAACAGCTGCACAGCGCGCGGATCGAGGTGCTCGCGGTAGTGCTGCTCGAGCAGACGGGTGTAGGCGGTGACCGTACGCAGCGGGCCGGCGAGGTCGTGGGCGACCCCGAAGGCCAGCTGCCGCAGCTCGGCGTTGAGCCGTTCGAGATCCGCCACGGAGGCCGCGAGCTCCGCCTCGGCCCGCTTGCGTGCGGTGACGTCCTCCACGATCGAGCGGCTGGCGACCACCTCGCCGTCCTCTCCACGCACCGGGCTCACCGACAGCGAGGTCCACACCGTCCGCCCGTCGGCGGCACGCATGGCCAGCTCCTCACTGTGGATCCGCCCACCTGCACGGAACCGTTCGAGCACCTGCTCGGCTCGTGCGCGGCCTTCCGGCCGGTCGGGGTCGTAGAGGTCCAGCACCCGACTGCCCACCAGATCCTCGCGCGCGAGCATGGCGTTCGCGGCCCGGTTGGCGAGTCGGATGCGTCCGTCGACATCGACCGAGAAGTAGGCGAAGGGCGCCTGCTCGTACAGGTCCCGGTAGCGCCGCTCCGCTGCGCGCAGTTGGGTCTCCATCCGACGTCGGGCGCGGACGTCGCGGATGATCGCCAGCACCCAGCTGTCCTGCTCCGAGCGCACCCAGGAGGCCGAGATCTCGCAGGGGACGTGCGCGCCGCGGTTGTCCGCGCAGCTCAGCTGGTCGGTCCGCGCCACACCCTGCTCACGGACACGTGCCACGAAGCGCTGGAAGGCGATCGGCTCGTGGGCGTGGATCGTGGAGGGTCGCTGGCGCAGCAGGTCGTGGCGGGAGAAGCCGAGCATGTCGCACGCACTCGGGTTCGCATCCAGCACCTCGTCGCGCTCCGGATCGAAGATCAGGATCGCGTCGTGGGAACGATCGAAGATGGCGCGGAAGCGCTCCTCTTCGGCGCGTCGAGCAGTCTCTCGCCGGGACTCCTCGGTGACATCGGTGACGAAGCCGAGGAAGCCGGACAGCTCACCCTCGGCGTCGTGCAGCGGTGACGGCCAGATGCGGGCGGTGAAGGCGGTGCCGTCGCGTCGCAGCCGGGTCGCGTCCAGCGATCGTCCGCTGCGTGCTCCGGACAGGGCCAGGCGCCGCTGCGCCTCGAACTGCGCTGCTGCCTGCCCCGCCGGGACGATCCCGAGCTCGAGGAGCGGCCGTCCGAGGACCTCCTCGGCCGGCCAGCCGAAGAGCCGCTCGGCCTCCGGGTTCCAGAGCACGACCCGCCCGTCGGTGTCACTGGCTACCACGGCCAAGGGCGAGGACGCCAGCGCGGCTCGCTGGGCATGGTCGACGAACTCACGCTGCGACATAGAGGGATCCAGGGTCGTCGTGCCCAGTGCAGCCGACCGTACAAGGGCCCCGCGCGGCCACGCCAGAGGCCAAAAGGTCCACCAAAGGCGATGTCCTACGGTCGCTGGTGCCGCCATGGCAACCGACACCACCCGTGCCCGCGACCGAGGGGAAGCCCATGCAGCGCCCGGACCGGCACCACCGGGCAGACCACGTCGGATGGAGCGGGGCGCAACGCGGGCTCGTCGTCGCGCAGTTGCCGAGTCTGCTTCGCGCGGCCTTGGTCTACAGCGGTAGCCAGCCTCTCGCGGAGACACTGGTCGAGCAGGCCCTCAGCGCTGCAGCTCGGGACGTACCCGACGAGGACGAACCACATGCATGGCTGCACGCCCACCTGTGGGCCCGCTTCCTCGACCTGAGCGGCCACGGTGGGCAGGACCCGATCGGACCCACCCCGGGCCATCTGCCGCCTGAGGACGACCCGGGCACGTTGCGAGCAGCGGTCGCAGCCCTACCCCCGACCGCACGGGCTGCCGTCCACCTCGTCGACGGGGAGGGCATGTCCTACGCCCAGCTCGCCCGGGTCCTCGGCACGAACACGCAGGAAGCGACGGCCATGTTGCACGCCGCGCGCCGCGAGCTCGTCCCGGCCGCCACCGTGGTCGACGTGGTCGAAGGCCCGGGCCGCGCTGCCGTGCTCAACCGCCGTCCACGAGCGCACGGATCCGCTCCGCCACCGCCTGGGGGGTGAGTTGGAAGTGCTCGTAGAGCGCGTCGGCAGCGCCGGAGGCCCCGAAGCCATCGAGGCCGACGACCTCGTCGGCGAACTCACGCCAGCCCTGCGGCGACGCCGCCTCGACGGCGACCGTGGGCAGATCCGGTGGCAGCAGTGCGTCCCTCTCGGACGATGGCCGGGACCGGAACAGCTCCCAGGACGGCAGGGACACCACCCGCACGGAACGCCCGGACGACGCCAGGACCTCGCGCGCCCCGAGCGCGACGCTGACCTCGGAACCGGTGGCGACGATGGCCGCATCGTTGCCATCGGCGACCACGCGGCCGGCGGTGTCCAGCCCTTCGACGGGCAGGACCGGCAGCTTCTGACGTGAGAGGATCAGCGCGACCGGACCGTCGAGCTCCAGTGCGGTGCGTACCGCCGCCGCCGTCTCGCTGGCGTCGGCCGGACGGAGCACGGTGAGCCCGGGGATGGCCCGCAGCCCGGCGAGCTGCTCGATCGGCTGGTGGGTCGGCCCGTCCTCACCGAGGCCGATCGAGTCGTGGGTGAAGACGTAGAGCACGGGCAGCTGCATCAGGGCCGACAGGCGGATGGCCGGCTTCACGTAGTCGCTGAAGACCAGGAAGGTGGCGCCGAAGGGCCGGAGGCCGCCGTGCGCCGCGAGACCGTTGAGGATGGCGCCCATGGCGTGCTCACGCACCCCGAAGTGCAGGTTCCGTCCGGACTTGTCGGTGCGGGTCACGTCGCCCTCGCCGTCGAGGGTGGTGACGGTGGACGGCGCGAGGTCGGCGCTGCCGCCGACGAGCTCCGGCAGCCGCGCGGCGGCCGCGTTCAGCACGTCGCCGAGCGAGGCACGCGTGGCGACGGGGCCGTCGCTGGCCGCCGCGGCCAACAGCTCGTCGGCCCAGCCGTCCGGCAGCCGCCCGGCCACACGCCGCTCGAACTCCGCGGCCAACTCGGGGTGGTCGTCGCGGTAGTGCGCGAAGGCATCCTCCCAGTCCGTGCGGGCGCGTGCCCGCTCGGCCACCTGCTCGTGCCAGTGGTCGTAGACGTGACGGGGGATCTCGAACGGCGCGTGGTCCCACCCGAGCTTCTCGCGGGTGGCGGCGATCGCCTCGTCACCGAGGGGGGACCCGTGGGCGGCGGCGTCGTCCTGCTTCGGGGAGCCGTAACCGATGTGGGTCCGCACGATGATGATCGTGGGCCGGTCGGTGTCGTCTCTGGCGGTGTCCAGCGCCGCCGCAAGCTCCTCGAGGTCGTTGGCGTCGTCGACCCGCAGCACCTGCCAGCCGTGGGCGTCGAAACGGCGCGCGACGTCCTCGCAGAAGGCGATCTCGGTGGCGCCCTCGATCGAGATGTGGTTGTCGTCGTAGAGGACGGTGAGACGGTCGAGTCCGAGGGTGCCCGCCAGCGAGGTGGCCTCGCTGGTGACCCCCTCCATCATGTCGCCATCCCCGGCGATCACCCAGGTGCGGTGATCGACGATGGTGTGCCCGGGCTGGTTGAAGCGGGCGGCGAGCATGCGCTCCGCAAGTGCCAGGCCCACCCCCATGCTGATGCCCTGGCCCAGAGGTCCGGTGCCGACCTCCACGCCCTCGGTGTGCCCGCGCTCGGGGTGGCCGGGGGTCCGGGAGCCGAGCGTGCGGAACGCCTGCAGGTCCTCGAGGTCGAGGTCGTAGCCCGACAGGTGCAGCGCGGCGTACTGCAGCATGGAGGCATGGCCGACCGAGAGGACGAACCGGTCCCGATCCGCCCAGTGCGGGGCGCCGGGGTCGTGGCGCAACTGCCGGGTGTACAGCTCGTAGGCGACCGGTGCCAGCGCCATCGCGGTCCCTGGGTGCCCGGAACCGGCACGTTCGACAGCGTCTGCCGCCAGGAAGCGGATCGCGTCGACCGCATCACACTGCGTTCCCGGGGGCAGGGGCTGTGGGGTGCCGTGGGCGATGGCGATGACGTCGTCGCGCAGGGACGGGTCAGCGGACAGGCTCATGGTCGTTCCTCCTACAGGGTCGGATCGTCGGCTCGGTCGAGGTCCGCAGCGGCCCCGCGGTCCACGAGCCACACCGACGCCTCGCGGGCCACCCGCGCGGCGGGCAGCGTGGTGTCACCGGCCAGCACCCGCACCAGGGCGTCGGCCTTGGCAGCGCCGCTGACCAGCCACACCCGTTGGCGGGCGCGGGACAGCAGCGGGAAGGTGCAGGTCAGACGGCGTCGGTCCTGGTAGTGACCGGTCACGGCGACGTCACGGTCGACGATGTCGAGGACGGGATCGCCGGGCACCAGGGAAGCGGTGTGCCCGTCGCTGCCCATCCCGAGCTGGACGACGTCGAGGACCGGCGGATCGCCCGCCAGTTCGACGAGCAGGGCCGCGTAGCGCATCGCGGCGGTGTGGGGGTCGCCGGTCGTGACCGGCATGGCGTGGATCGTCGGTGCGGTGCCGGTCAGGGCGCCGAGGAAGCGTTCGCGCACCAGCGCGAGGTTGCGGTCCGGGTGCCCGTCGGGAGCGATCCGCTCGTCCACCTGGACGACGTGCACCTGCTCCCAAGGCACCGGTCGCTCGGCCAACGCTGCCAGCATCGCCCCGGGCGTGCTCCCACCGGAGACGGCCAGGGTGGCCCGGCCACGCTGCTCGACCGCCTCCCGCAGCGCACTCGCCAGCACCTGCGCACCACGCTCGGCGAGCGCAGCCGGGGTCTCGAGGACCTCGATGGTCAGCTCGCTGGCCCCCTCGCTGGTCATACGGAGACCAGGTGGGCGCGGTCGTTCCAGGCCTCGGTCAGGGGCAGGTCGGTGGCACCGGTGTGCTGCCCGGTCAGGCTCCAGGCGGTCTCCGCGTGCCGGACCAGCACGATCCGCTGCAACGGGCTCTCGACCTTCACCGGCCAAGCTCCCGGGCGCCCGCGGCCGCCGCCGGCCCCGCGGGCTCCGCCGGCCCCGCGGTCGCGCGTGCCCAGCCGGCAGCGCCGACCAGCCCGGCGTCATCACCCAGCTCGGCGGTGCGCACCTCGATGGGCGGCTGCAGCGCCCGCGGCCCGTGCTCGGCGAGCCCTGCACGCACGGTCGCCAGCAGGCCGGGATCACGCCCCATCCCGCCGCCGAGCACCACGACCTCAGGAGCGAACAGGTGCGCGACGTTGGCGACAGCGAGCCCGACCACGCGGGCGACCTCCTCCCACACCTCGATCGCCGTGGCATCGCCGTCACGCACCAGTGCGGACAGCTCGGCGCCGGAACTCGGCAGGCCCCGCGTGGCACCGAGCCGCCCGAGCGCGGTGCCGGAGCCCAGGTCCTCCACGGTCGCGGGGCCACCCTCGGCCAGGGCATGTCGGTCGATGATGGTGTGGCCGAGCTCGGCCAGCGAGCGCCGGCCACGGACCAGCTGGCCGGCGAGCACGACGCCCGCGCCGACCCCGGTCGACACGGTGAGGTAGACGACGTCCGCGGTCCCCTGGCCGGCACCGAAGAAAGCTTCGCCGACGGTGGCGAGGTCCGCATCGTTGGCCAGCGCGACCGGCACCCCCAGCTCGGTGGCCAGCAGGTCTTCGCGGAGCGCCCCGGGCCAGTGCGCAGGGAGGTTCGGGGCGTACTCGAGCGCGCCCGCAGCATGGTGGATCCGGCCGGGCACACCGATCACCGCCGACGCCACCGGGTGGTCCGCCAGGACCCCACCGACCAGTCCCAGCAGCGCATCGGGGCAGGTGTCCTGACGCGGCGTCGGCTGGGAGCGCCGCAGCAGGACGTCACCGTCGACCGCGACCACCGCAGCGCGCATGTTGGTACCGCCGAGGTCGACCGCCAGGACGTGGTCAGTCATCGTTCGGGAGCTCCGGGGTGTGCCAACCGTGGTCGCCGGCCAGCAGCTGGTCGGCCTGCTCCGGACCCCAGCTGCCCCGCTGATAGGGGTGGACCGGACCCACGCTGTCCAGGACCGGGCCGACGACCCGCCAGGCCTCCTCGACCCCGTCGGCGCGGGCGAACAGCTGCTGCTCGCCGTCGAGCGCGTCGTCGAGCAGGCGCGCGTAGGCCTCCTCGCGCGTGCCCTCCACCCGCTCGTCGTACCGGTAGGACAGCTCGACCGGATGGCTGAGCATCTCACCGCCGGGAGCCTTGATCTGTACCTGCAGACCCACCTCGCCGCCGGGCTTGATCTGGAACCGGAGCCGGTTGGGTGCCGGGGGCGGGGCGTCGCACCGGGCGAAGAACTGCAGCGGCGGTCGCTCGAACTCGACCACGACCTCGGTGGCGGTGACCGGCAGGGCCTTGCCGGCGCGGATCGAGAAGGGCACACCAGCCCAGCGCCACGACTCGATCGTGGTGGTCAGCGCGACGTAGGTCTCCACCTCGGAGTCGGTGGCCACGCCGTCCTCGTCGCAGTAACCGGCGTACTGCCCCCGGACGATCTGCGCTGGGTCGAGCGCCGGGATCGCGCGCAGCACCTTGACCTTCTCGTCGCGCAGTGCGTCGGCGCTGGTGTCGACCGGCGGCTCCATCGCGACCAGCGTGAGCACCTGCAACAGGTGGTTCTGCACGACGTCGCGCAGCGTGCCCACCTCGTCGTAGAAGGCGCCGCGCCCCTCCACATCGAGCGACTCGGCCATCGTGATCTGCACGCTGGCGATGTGGTGACGGTTCCAGGCCGGTTCCAGCAGCGAGTTCGCGAGCCGGAACACCAGCACGTCGAGCACCTGGTCCTTGCCGAGGAAGTGGTCGATGCGGAACACCGAGCTCTCGTCGTAGGCATCGAGGACGCACCGGTTGAGCGCTCTCGCCGACTCCAGGTCGCGACCGAAGGGCTTCTCGAGCACCACCCGGCCACGCTCGGCAAGACCCGAGCGTGACAGGCCGGCCACGACCGTCTCGAACAGGCTCGGCGGGATGGCGAGGTAGACCAGGGGCAGCTGGCTGCCTGCCAGGGTGGTGGCCAGCTGCTCGAAGGTGGCCGGGGCCCGGTAGTCCCCGGCGACGTAGTCCAGCGCGTCGAGCAACCGGGCGAGCGCAGCCTGATCCAACGACCCGCCCCCGAAACGCTCGACCGAGGTGGTGACCCGCTCCTGCAACTCATCGAGCGTCCACTCGGATGCGGCAACGGCCACCACCTGCGGCGGGAGCCGTTCGGCGCGCGCGAGCTCGTACAACGCCGGGTAGAGCTTGCGCTGTGCCAGATCGCCCGTGCCGCCGAAGAGCACGAGGGCATCGGAACGCTCGGTCACGACCGCACCTCGTGGCCACCGAAGGCGTTGCGCATGACCGCGATGGCCTTCATCGTCGGGGCGTCGTCCTGGCGCGAAGCGAACCGTGCGAACAGCGCCGCGGTGATCGCCGGGGCCGGCACGGCGAGCTCGACCGCCTGCTCGACGGTCCAGCGACCCTCACCGGAATCCTCGGCCCAGCCGCGCACGCTGTCGAGTTCCGGGTCCGCGTTGACCGCCGCGGCGAACAGGTCGAGCAGCCAGGAGCGCACCACCGAGCCGTGCCGCCACACCTCCAACGCTGCCGGTAGGTCGATGTCGAGGTCGCTGGCTGTCAGCAGCTCGTAGCCCTCGGCGAGGCTCTGCATCATCCCGTACTCGACACCGTTGTGGACCATCTTGGTGTAGTGGCCCGCACCGATCGGACCGACGTGGGCGAACCCGTCGTCGGTCACGAGCGCGTCGAAGATGGCGCTCAGGTGGGTGATGTCCTCGTCCTGGCCGCCGGCCATGATGCAGTAGCCCTCGTCCAGCCCCCACACGCCGCCGCTGACCCCGGCATCGACGAAACCGACGCCCTGCTCGGCCAGTGCGGTGCCGTGGCCCTGGGAGTGGCGGAAGTTGGAGTTGCCGCCGTCGATCACCAGGTCGCCGGTCTCCAGGAGCCCGGCCAAGGCCTCGATCGTGTCGGTGGTCGGCCCGCCGGAGGGGACCATCACCCAGACGACACGGCGAGCCTCGCCATCCAACGCGGCGACCAGCTCCTCGAGCGAGGAGACGTCGCGGGCGGCCGGGTCGCGGTCGAAGCCGACCACCTCGTGGCCGTGGCGGCGTAGCCGGGTGGCCATGTTCCCGCCCATCTTGCCGAGTCCGATCATGCCGAGCTTCATGTCCTGTTCCTTCACGTCGTGAGCGGTGGTGGGTCAGCTGCGCAGCTCGCGGAGCGCCGCCAACGAGACGCGAGCGGCACGACGGCCGCGCTCGTGGAGCGCAGCCAGATCACCGGCGGCCTGTGCCCGCTTCAGCCCGCCGAAGGTGAACCGCTCGCCGGGGATGTCCAGGTCGTCAGGGTCATCGCCGACCACCTGCAGGAAGACCCCGGTGTTCGGCCCGCCCTTGTGGAGTTGTCCGGTCGAGTGCAGGTAGCGGGGACCGACGCCCAGGGTGGTCGCGACCCGGTACCGGTCGCGTAGCCGTACCCGTACCTCCTCCAGGTCGGTAACGACCGGGTCCGCGGGATCGAGGTAGGCCTGGAAGACCAGGTGGTCGCCTCGCTCGAGCTGGGCGAGCAGGGGTTCGATCGCCTCCACCTCCGGCTCGCTCACCCCTTCGTCCAACGCCCGGCGGGCCGCCTGCTTGGCGGCTTCGACATCCGGCTGGTCGAAGGGGTTGATGCCCAGGGCCGCACCGGTCAACGCGATCGCGATCTCCCACCGCAGTACCTCTGCACCGATCGCCAGCGGGTCCTCGACCGGGAGGTGGTAGGCGGGGTGGCCGGCCGCGGTGAGCGGGTCCAGCAACCGGGGGTCGCCGCCGATCTGGACGAAGAGACGGTCCTGGCCGTAGACCTCGGCGGCGCCGAGCGGCTCACC
>CAYXJD010000036.1:0-17492 GCA_964465225.1 uncultured Actinomycetota bacterium | reverse complement strand
CCCATGCAGTGGTCCAGCGACCGCAACGGCGGGTTCTCCCGCACCAACCCGCAGAAGCTGTTCCTGCCGGTGATCATCGACCCCGAGTACCACGTCGAGTCGGTCAACGTCGAGGCGCAGCAGAACAACCCCCGCAGCCTGCTGTGGTGGATGAAGCGGATGATCGCGCTGCGCAAGCGCCACCACGTGTTCGGGCGTGGCGATCTGACGATGCTCACCCCCGACAACGCCAAGGTCCTGGCCTTCACCCGCACCTGGACCGACCCCGACACCGATCACGAGGAGCAGGTGCTCGTCGTGGCGAACCTGTCGCGCTACGCCCAGGCCTGCGAGCTGGACCTCGCGGACCAGACCGGCCGCTTCCCCGTGGAGATGCTCGGTCGGACCACCTTCCCCCGGATCACCGAGCAGCCCTACCTGCTGACCCTGGGCCCCTACCAGTACCTGTGGTTCGCCCTGGAGCGGGACCCCGCCCAGGTGACGTTGTCCAAGCTGCCGGAGTTCGCGGGCGACGTCCACCTCGAGGAGGCCGAGATGCCACTCCCGGAGGTCACCGTCTCTGGTGAGTGGACCGCGCTGCTGCGTGGCCCCGGGAAGCGGCGGCTGGAGGCGATCCTGCCCGACGTGCTGCAACGTCAACGGTGGTTCGGCGGCAAGTCGCGCCGTGTGCGGGGCGCCACCATCAGCCACACGATCCCCGTCGGGCCGAAGCAGCGACCGGTCCTGCAGGTGCTGATCGTCGAGGTGGAGTACGTCGACGGCGAACCCGAGTCCTACGTGCTGCCGGTCACCTTCGCCGAGGGTGAGGAGGCCGGGCGGCTGCTGGCCGTGCAGCCGGGTGCGGTGCTCGCGAGCGTCAAGGGTCATGGCGCCAAGGCCAGCTCCGGGGTGCTCATCGATGCGCTGACCGACCAGGCGGCCCAGCAGGCACTGCACCAGACCATGGCCAAGCGCCGTCGGCACGAGGGGCAGACCGTGGCCCTGATCGGCGCCCGGACCTCGGCGTTCGACCGCTCGGTCGATGGTGGCGAGCTCGAGCCGCACCTGCTCCGCGGCGAGCAGTCCAACACCTCGGTGCTGTTCGGCGAGGTGATGCTGATGAAGCTGCTGCGCCGTCTGGAGGCGGGGATCAGCCCCGACGTGGAGGTGGGCGCCCACCTCGAGAGCTTCGAGCAGGTGCCCGCGGTGATCGGCTCGCTGGACGTCGAGGTGGAGGGCTCGTCGACGCTGCGCACGCTGGCGATCTTCCAACGGTTCGTCCCCAACGAAGGTGATGCCTGGTCGCAGACCCTCGATGAGCTCGGGCGGTTCGCGGAGCGGGTCGTCTCCGATCCCGAGGGCGCGGAGCCTCCCCAGCTCAAGTACGAGGGCGATCCACTCGGTCTGGCGATGGCTCGAGGCGGTCTGCCCGAGCGGGCGCACGTGGCGATCGGGCCGTTCCTGGCCAACGCCCGGTTGCTGGGCCAGCGCACGGCTGAACTCCACGTCGCGCTCTCCGACGACCAGGGCGATCCGGCGTTCACGCCCGAACCCATGACCCGTCTCAGCCAGCGCAGCCTCTACCAGTCGATGCGCAACGCCGTTCGGCTCGGACTCAGAGCCGCCGGCCGGGAGGCCAAGCACCTCAGCGACCCCGACACCGCCGCCGAGGTGCAGCGCATCGTCGCGAGCGAGGAGCAGCTGCTGGCACGGCTCAAGGCCTTGACGGCCGAGCCGATCACCGTCACCAGGATCCGCACCCACGGGGACTACCACCTCGGGCAGGTGCTCTACACCGGGCGCGACTTCGCCATCATCGACTTCGAGGGCGAACCCGCACGACCACTGGGGGAACGGCGACTGAAGCGGTCCGCGTTGCGGGATGTGGCGGGCATGCTGCGGTCCCTGCAGTACGCCACCTCATCCACGCTCCGTGAGCAGATCGATCGTGGGCTGGTCACGCCCGACCACCCCAACCACGGGCTGCTGGCCGCCTGGCTCGAGCGTTGGCTGACCTGGGTCAGCGCCGCGTTCCTCGATGGCTACCTCGCCGTGGCCGCGGACCAGGACTTCGTCCCCGATGACCCCGAGCACCTGCGCCTGCTGCTCGATGCGTTCCTGGTCGAGAAGGCG
Source organism: uncultured Actinomycetota bacterium (assembly GCA_964465225.1). Taxonomy (GTDB): domain Bacteria; phylum Actinomycetota; class Nitriliruptoria; order Nitriliruptorales; family Nitriliruptoraceae; genus T1Sed10-7. Next base: position 15,380 of record CAYXJD010000036.1, on the reverse strand, counting down.
GTCTACGAGCTGGGCTACGAGATGAACAACCGCCCCGCGTGGGTGGGGATCCCGCTGGCCGGGATCTCACAGGTCCTCGAGAGAGAGGCGACACGATGACGTTGGCAACCTCACTGATCACCGATGACGACCTGTTCCTGTTCAACGAGGGGACGCACCTCAGGCTGTGGGAGAAGCTCGGCGCTCACCCCACCACCGACGTCGCCGGGGTGCCGGGGGTGCACTTCGCGGTGTGGGCCCCCAACGCCCGCGAGATCACCGTCATCGGCGACTTCAACGGCTGGGACAACCGGTCGCCCGAGGGCCGCATGGCCGCTCGGGGGGTGTCGGGCATCTGGGAGGTGTTCGTCCCCGGTGCCACGTCCGGCGACGGCTACAAGTACCACATCGTCTCCCAGCAGGGCGGCGCGGCGGTGGACAAGGCCGATCCCTACGCCGTGCACACCGAGACGCCGCCGCTGACCGCCTCGAAGGTGTGGGACCTGGGCTACCGGTGGGGTGACGACGAGTGGATGGCGACGCGCGCCAGCAGCCAGCGCCTCGACGCTCCCGTCGCCATCTACGAGCTCCACCTCGGCTCCTGGCGGCGCGCCGACGACGGTCACGGGACACGCCCGATGACCTACCAGGAGCTGGCCGAGCCGCTGGTCTACCACGTGCAGGCGATGGGCTTCACCCACGTGGAGCTCCTGCCGGTGATGGAGCACCCCTTCTACGGCTCGTGGGGCTACCAGTCGACGGGGTACTTCGCGCCGACGAGCCGGTACGGCACCCCGCAGGACCTCAAGGAACTGATCGACCGGCTGCACCAGGCCGGCATCGGGGTCATCCTGGACTGGGTGCCGAGCCACTTCCCGACCGACGAGTTCGCGCTCGGTAGCTTCGACGGGACCCACCTGTACGAGCACGCCGACCCGCGGCAGGGCTTCCACCCCGACTGGTCGAGCTACATCTTCAACTACGGCCGTCCCGAGGTGGTCGCCTTCCTGCTGTCCTCGGCGATGTTCTGGCTCGAGGAGTACCACATCGACGGGCTGAGGGTCGATGCGGTCGCCTCGATGCTCTACCTCGACTACTCCCGCGAGGAGGGGGAGTGGGTCCCCAACATCTACGGCGGCAACGAGAACCTCGAGGCGATCGAGTTCCTGCGACGTTTCAACCTCGAGGTGTTCCAGCGCTTCCCGGACGTGCAGACCTACGCCGAGGAGTCGACCTCCTGGCCCATGGTCTCCCGCCCGACCTACCTCGGCGGGCTCGGCTTCGGGTTCAAGTGGGACATGGGCTGGATGCACGACACGCTGTCGTTCTTCCAGCACGATCCGATCCATCGCAAGTACCACCACGACCAGCTCACGTTCCGGTCGATCTACGCCTACTCGGAGAACTACTGCCTGCCCCTGTCCCACGACGAGGTGGTCCACGGCAAGGGCTCGCTGATCGGCAAGATGCCCGGCGACACGTGGCAGCGGTTCGCGAACCTCCGCGCGCTGTACGGCTACATGTTCACCACGCCGGGCAAGAAGCTGCTGTTCATGGGCTCGGAGTTCGGGCAGTGGTCCGAGTGGGCGCACGAGCGGTCCCTGGACTGGCACCTGTTCGACGGCGATCCGCTCCACCGCCAACTGCTCCACTGCGTGAAGGATCTCGCGACCCTGTACCGGCAGACCCCGGCCCTGCACGAGGGTGACAGCGAGCCCTTCGGCTTCGAGTGGCTCGACGGCAGCGACTGGCAGTCCTCGGTGGTCAGCTACCTGCGGCGGGCTCGGGACGGCTCGGCCGCGCTGGTGGTGGCCAACCTCACGCCCATGGTCCGGGAGAACTACCGGGTGGGCCTGCCCCGCGGCGGGCACTGGCGCGAGGCCTTCAACGGCGACGCCCTGGAGTACGGCGGTTCGGGCACGGGCAACCTCGGCGGGATCGACGCCCTGCCGCATCCCTTCCATGGCCGGTCGCACTCCGGGGTGCTGACCCTGCCACCGCTGTCGGTCGAGGTGTTCCTGCCCGATGAGCGGTGAACCGCCGTTGCCGTAGGCTCTACGGTCGGACCTCGGCGCCGTCTGTCGCTGGCGCCGATCGCCCTGCCGCCCCGAACGCCTCCCTCCGGAGCACCTGTGGACCGTTACCTCTGCGTGCACGGACACTTCTACCAGCCTCCACGGGAGAACCCGTGGCTGGAGGTCGTGGAGCAGCAGGACGAGGCCTACCCCTTCCACGACTGGAACGAGCGCATCACCGCTGAGTGCTACGACCCGAACACCCGGGCACGGATCCTGGATCGGCACGGTCGCATCACCCAGTTGGTCAACAACTACGCGCGCATCAGCTTCAACATCGGCCCCACCCTGTTGTCGTGGATGGAGGTGGCGGCACCGGCGACCTACGCCGCCATCCTGGCGGCCGACGTCCAGAGCCGGGGCCGTTTCGACGGACACGGCTCGGCCATGGCGCAGGTGTACAACCACGCGATCATGCCCCTGGCATCGCCGCGGGATGCCCGCACCCAGGTCCTGTGGGGCATCCGCGACTTCACCCACCGCTTCGGCCGGTCGCCGGAGGGCATGTGGCTGGCCGAGACCGCGGTCGACGACGCCACCCTGGAGCTCCTGGCGTCGGAGGGCATCCGTTTCACGGTGCTCTCGCCCTACCAGGCGGCGCGGGTACGGCCCCGGGCAGCGTCAACCTGGACCGATATCAGCGGTGGCCGGGTGGACCCGACCATGCCCTACGAGGTCCCGCTGTCGTCGGGACGCAGCATCGCGGTCTTCTTCTACGACGGACCGATCTCCCAGGGGGTCGCTTTCGAGGGCCTGCTCGCCGACGGGCGTCGGCTCGCCGATCGGCTCCTGGAAGGCTTCAGCCACCGATCCGGTCCTCAGCTGGCCCACATCGCGACCGACGGGGAGTCCTACGGGCACCACCACCGCCACGGCGAGATGGCGCTGGCCGCGGCGTTGGAACGGCTGGACGCCCGCGAGGACGTGGAGCTGACCAACTACGGCGCCTACCTGGAGCGGTTCCCGCCGACACACGAAGTCGAGGTGATCCAGGACAGCTCCTGGAGCTGCGCCCATGGGGTGGAACGCTGGCGCTCCGACTGCGGTTGCGGGGTCCTGCCCGGCCAGCACACCCGGTGGCGTGCCCCGCTCAGGGCGGCCTTGGACGAGTTGCGCCGGGAACTGGCCGAGCGCTTCGAGACCTACGGCGCGGAGCTCTTCGTCGATCCCTGGGCGGCCCGCGACGACTACCTCGAGGTCGTGCTCGACCGCGAGTCGGCGCTCGAACCCTTCCTCGCCCGGCATCAGGTGGCTCCGCTGGATCAGGCCCAGACCATCCGGGCGTTGCAGCTGCTCGAGCTGCAACGGCACGCGCTGCTGATGTACACCAGCTGCGGCTGGTTCTTCGAGGATCTCGCTCGTCCTGAACCGGTCCAGGTGCTGCGCTACGCCGCTCGGGCGCTGCAGCTCTCGCGGCAGCTGACGGGTCGGGACGACCTCGAGGCGCGCTTCCTGGACCAGCTGGCGCGGGCACCGTCCAACGATCCGCGGTACGGCGACGCCCGGGCGATCTACGAGCAGCAGGTCCGACCGGGCATCACGGGGTTCGAGCACGTCGCGGCGCACTTCGCCATCGCGAGCCTGTCCCAGCCCGTCAGCGAACTGGAGCGGGTCGGGGCCTACGAGGTCGAGCACGAGGACGACGTGCGCTCGCGGGCCGGCCGGGCCCAACTCGGGACGGGACGTGTCCTGGTCCGCTCGTCGGTGACCAGGGACGAGGCCGCGTTCGAGTACGCCGTCCTGCACCTCGGTGATCACAGCTTCGTGTGCGGGGTCCGGCTGCGTGGTGATGACGTGACCTACGCCGAGCTCATGTCCATCTTCGAGCGCCACTTCCAGACCGCCGACTTCCCCGCGGTGATCCGGGCGATCGACCACCACTTCGAGGGTGAGTCGTTCTCGCTCCGTGATCTGTTCCGTGACGAGCAGCGCCGCATCCTGGATCGGGTCCTGGCCGCGACGATGCAGGAGGTCGAGGCCTCCTACCGCGCCATCTTCCGGGGCCGTGCCCCACTGATGCGTTACCTCAGCGAGCTGGATGCCGAGCTGCCGGCCCCCCTGCGCAGCGCCGCGGAGGTCGTGCTCAACGCCGAGCTGGCGACCCAGCTGGGCACCTCGGGCCCGGATCCCGCCCGGGTCGAGGACCTGCTCGTGGAGGCGGCCCGGTTCGGTGTGACGCTGGACACCGACGGGCTGGCGCACACCCTGTCCACCTCCATCGCCCGCATCGCGGGACGTGTGAGCCGACTCGTCGCCGATGGCTCCGAGCCCCTGACCACCTTCGAGGCCCGCCACACCGGCACCCTCCAGCGGGTCCGAGATCTGATCGAGGTGGTGAACCTGGTGCCCTTCGAGGTGGACCTCACCGCCGCGCAGGACGTCATCTGGCGGCTGGTCACCGAGCACCACGCCAGGTTGGTGCATCGTGCGACGGCCGGCGATGCTGCGGCGGTCCGTTGGTTGGAGGAGCTGACCCGCGCTGCGGTCGCGCTGGACGTCGCCGTCCCGTCCGTTCCCGCCGAGATCGAGGTGGCGACGTGACCACGATCCCTCCGGTCCCCCCGCCCCCACCGGGTCCCGCCAGGGGCGTCGTCGTCGCCGAACCCGCCGACACCGCTCCGGGGCAGGCGCCCGGCCTCGGCGTGACCTGGCTCGGCGACGGCCGGGCCGGTGTCACCGTGTGGGCGCCCCGGGCCGTCGGACTCGAGGTGGTGGTGGACCCCGGCGAGGCCGAGCGCACGGTCGGACTCGGCGCCGCCGGTCGGGGCTGGTTCGTGGGGGAGCTCGAAGGGGTGGCGCCCGGCACGCGCTACCGCTTCCGGTTGCACCGCGAGGACGGCAGTACGGTGGACCGTGCCGACCCGGCCTCCCGCTGGCAGCCTCAGGGCCCTACGGGTCCCTCCGCGATCGACGACTGGTCGGCCTTCCCCTGGACCGATGCCGACTTCCGGGCGCGGCCGCTGCACGAGCAGGTCGTCTACGAACTCCACGTCGGCACCTTCACGCCCGAGGGCGCCTTCGACGCCGTGGCGGAGCACCTCGACCACCTCGTCGAGCTCGGGGTGACCACGATCGAGTTGCTGCCGGTGTGGCAGTTCTCGGGGGGGCGCAACTGGGGCTACGACGGCGTGCTGCCCTACGCGGTCCAGGACAGCTACGGCGGTCCCGAGGGGTTGCGCCGCCTGGTGGATGCCGCGCACGGTCGCGGCCTGGGGGTCTGGCTCGACGTGGTCTACAACCACATCGGTCCGGAGGGCAACCACCTCGACGACTTCGGGCCGTACCTGACCGACCAGCGCGGCACACCCTGGGGCCAGGCCCTCAACACCGACCTCGAGCACGCCGATGCCGTCCGGCGCTGGGTGATCGAGCACGGCATCGCGTGCGTGCGCGAGCTCCACCTCGATGGTTTCCGACTCGACGCGGTCCACGGCATCGTCGACACCTCGGCGGTGCACCTGCTGGAGGCGTTCACCACCGCGGTGAAGTCCGAAGGCGCCCGGCTCGGCAAGCCCGTCCACGTGATCGCCGAGTCGGACCTCTGTGACCCTCGGCTCATCCGTGAGGTGGCAGCCGGTGGGTACGGCATGGACGCGCAGTGGGCCGACGACTTCCACCACGCCGTCCACGTGGCGCTGACCGGCGAGCAGGACGGCTACTACGTCGACCACGACGGCCTGCCCGATCTCGTGCCGATGCTGCGGGACCGCTACCTACATGCCGGGCGCTACTCCGCCTACCGCGGTCGTACGGTCGGGCGCCCTGCCCGCGACGTCCCCTACGACCGCTTCGTGGTCTGCGTCCAGAACCACGACCAGGTGGGCAACCGGATGCTCGGGGAACGGCTCACCACGTTGACCGACCGAGGCGGTCTCGAGGTCGCCGCAGCGGCGTTGCTGACCTCCCCCTACGTGCCCATGCTGTGGATGGGGGAGGAGTACGCCGAGCCGGCACCTTTCCGCTACTTCGTCTCCCACACCGACCAGGGCCTCGTCGAGGCCGTGCGCACCGGTCGCCGCGAGGAGTTCGCCGGGTTCGCGTGGCAGGGTCAGGTCCCGGATCCGCAGGCCGAGGAGACCTTCCGTGTCTCCACCCTGGACCTCTCCCTGGCGCACGACGGTGCTGAGCATCAGGCCATGTTCGAGCTGTACCGGGACCTGATCGCGCTGCGCAGGGCCCTGCCGGTGTTGCACGACCCCCACGGTCACGACGTGGACGCCGTCCTGGTGCCCGGCGCGCAGGCGATCGCCCTGCACCGCGAAGGACCGCTCGGGGCGGTGGTGGTGGCGATCAACGCCGAGGACGTGGACGTCGAGGCGGTCCTGCCCCACGCGAGAGGGCCGTGGGAGGAGCGTTTCTCCACGGCGGCCAGGCAGCACGGCGGGATCGATCCGGCCGGGGGGCCCCGGCAGGACGGCGCCCAGCTGCAGGTGCCGCTGGCCCGCAGGAGCGTGCGCGTCCTGGTGCGTACCGACACGATCGAGAGGCACCAGCGATGAGCACCGAACTGTGGCCGGGACGTCCCTACCCGCTGGGGGCCACCTTCGACGGCTACGGCACCAACTTCTCGGTCTTCTCGGAGGCGGCCGACCGGGTCGAGCTGTGCATCTTCCACACCAAGACACGCGAGGAGCGGATCCGGCTGCCCGAGGTGACCGGCTCGGTGTGGCACGGCTACGCCCCCGACGTCGCGCCAGGGACGAGGTACGGCTACCGGGTCCACGGGCCCTACGAGCCATCGCGGGGGCTCAGGTGCAACCCGAACAAGCTCCTGCTCGACCCCTACGCCAAGACCGTGGTCGGTGATCTCACCTGGGACGAGGCGATCTTCGGCTACCGCTTCGGCAACCCCGATGGGCCGATGAACACCAAGAACTCCGCACGCTACGTCCCCCGCAGCGTCGTCACCCAGCCCTTCTTCGAGTGGGGCAACGACCGCCCGCCCCGCAACTCGTGGAGCGAGACGGTGATCTACGAGGCGCACGTCAAGGGTCTGACGATGCAGCACCCGGCGGTGCCGGCGCACCAGCGCGGGACCTACTCGGGGCTCGCCCACCCCGCGGTCATCCAACACCTGACCGAGCTCGGGGTCACCGCGATCGAGCTGCTGCCCGTGCACCGCTACCTCTCCGAACACCACCTGATCGAGCAGGGCCTGTCCAACTACTGGGGGTACAACTCGATCGCCTACTTCGCGCCGCACCACACCTACGCCTCCGTGGAGGCCGAACGGGTGGTCCCCGAGTTCAAGCGGATGGTGCGCACGCTCCACGAAGCCGGCATCGAGGTGATCCTCGACGTGGTCTACAACCACACCGCCGAAGGCAACCATCTCGGGCCCACGCTCAGCCTGAAGGGGTTCGACAACCCGGCCTACTACCGGCTGATGGACGACGATCCCCGGTACTACATGGACTACACCGGTACCGGCAACTCCATGAACATGCGCCACCCCCACGTGCTCCAGATGATCATGGACAGCCTGCGCTACTGGGTCGAGGAGATGCACGTCGACGGCTTCCGTTTCGATCTGGCGTCGACGCTGGCGCGTGAGCTGCACGACGTCGACCGGCTGTCCACCTTCTTCGAGGTGATCCAGCAGGATCCGGTGATCAGCCAGGTCAAGCTGATCGCCGAGCCCTGGGACATCGGCGAGGGCGGCTACCAGGTCGGCAACTTCCCGCCCCTGTGGTCGGAGTGGAACGGCCAGTACCGCGACACGGTCCGGGACTTCTGGCGCGGCGTCGACGAGACGGTGCCGGAGTTCGCGGCGCGGTTCACCGGCTCCAGCGACCTCTACCAGTCGGACCGACGTCGGCCCAGCGCCTCGATCAACTTCGTCACCGCGCACGACGGGTTCACCCTGCGCGACCTGGTCTCCTACAACGACAAGCACAACGAGGCCAACGGGGAGGACAACCAGGACGGCACCGACGACAACCGCTCCTGGAACTGCGGGGTCGAGGGGGAGACCACCGATCCGGGGGTGCTGCGACTGCGAGCCCGCCAGCAGCGCAACCTGCTGACCACGCTCCTGCTCAGCCAGGGGGTGCCGATGGTGCTCGGCGGCGACGAGTTCGGTCGGACCCAGGGAGGCAACAACAACGGCTACGCCCAGGACAACGAGATCTCCTGGTTCGACTGGTCCGACATCGATGAGGCCCTGCTGGCCTGGACCCGGGGGCTGATCCGGCTCCGGACCGAGCACCCCGTGTTCCGCCGGAAGCGCTTCTTCGAGGGCCGGGCGGTGCGCGGCGAGCGCTTCAGAGACATCGCCTGGCTCACCCCGGAGGGCGAGCTGATGTCCGACGAGCACTGGGACACCGGGTTCGCGAAGTCGCTGCAGATCTTCCTGAACGGCTCGGGTCTGGCCAGCGCCGACGAGCGCGGGTCGCTGGTGGAGGACGACTCGTTCCTGCTGCTCATCAACGCGCACTACGAGGAGCTGACCTTCCGGCTCCCCACCGAGGGACCGAGAGCGCCCTTCGTCGTCCTGCTCGACACCGACGAGCCCCGCCTGCGTGAACCCGACGACGAGCGCGAGGAGCTGAACCTCGGTGATCAGCGCACCGTGCCGGCCCGCGGGATCGTCCTGCTGCGTGAGGACACCGGGGCGGCAGGATGACGGTGGCAGGAGAGCGGCCCACCGTCCCGCCGCTCGGAGCGGGGCCCCGGGACCGGCCGGTGCGCTCCACCTACCGGCTGCAGCTCCACGACGGCTTCACCTTCGCCGATGCGGAGCGGGTCGTGCCCCGCCTGGCTGATCTGGGTATCAGCCACCTCTACCTGTCGCCGTGCCTGGAGGCGGTGCCCGGGTCCCTGCACGGCTACGACGTGATCGATCCGGGCCGTATCCGAAAGAGCCTCGGTGGGGAGCCGGGGTTGCGTGCCCTGGCCGCGACCGCGCACGGGGCCGGACTGGGGTTGGTGCTGGACATCGTCCCCAACCACCTCGGGCTCGTCAGTCCCGGCAACCCGTGGTGGTGGGACGTCCTGGCCCATGGTCCCAGCGGACGTTACGGGCGCCACTTCGACGTGCACTGGCGGCCGGGGGCGCACGGCCAGCCGACGTTGCTCGTCGCCGAACTCGGTGCACCGCTGGCCGAGGAGTTGGAGGCGGACGTGCTCCAGCTCGCCCACGTGGACGACGGCCGCACTCCCGCGTGGCGCGTCGTCTACTACGAGCATGCCTGGCCCATCGCCCCCGGGACCCTGGCTGACGCCGGGCTCGATGGGGACGACGTCGCGGCCACGGTCGCCACCTGCCGGGACGACCGGGCCCGCTTCGCGGACCTGCTCGATCGCCAGCACTACCGGCTGGGGTTCTGGCGCCGCGCCAACCAGGAGCTCGACCACCGTCGCTTCTTCGACATCGACACCCTCGGCGCGGTGCGGGTGGAGGACCCCGTGGTCTTCGCCGACGTCCACGCGGCGATCCTGCCGCTGGTCGCGGACGGCACCCTCGATGGGTTGCGGATCGACCACCCCGACGGTCTGGCCGACCCGGTCGGCTACCTCGAGGACCTGCGCCGCGCCGTGGGTGAGGACACCTACCTCGTCGTCGAGAAGATCCTCGAGCACGGGGAGCGGTTCCGCTCCGAGTGGCCGGTGGCCGGCACCGTCGGCTACGAGTTCGCCGCGGCGACGCTCGGTCTGCACCTCGATCCCGCGGCCGGCCCGATCCTGGATGACCTCCAGGCCCGCCTGACCGGTTCCGCGATCCACCGGGGGCAGCTCGTCGACGAGGCCAAGCGTGCCGCGCTCGATGCGCTCTTCGGTGCGGAGCGCCGGCGCCTCACCGAACTGGCGGCGGCCGTGGTCGAGCGCGACCACTGCGAGCTGGCGGCCGCGCTCACCGAGCTGCTCGTGGCCTGGCCCGTCTACCGCACCTACCTGCGGCCGGGGGAGGCTCCGGTCGACCGGCGCGACGCCGCGGTCGTCGCCGAGGCCCTCGCTCGCGCCCGGGCCCGTGTCCCGACCTTGGCCGCGGCGATGACCGACCTCGCGGAGGCGATGACGAGCGGGTCGGCTGAGCGCGACACCGTGGCCTTCGTCACGGCCTTCCAGCAACTGACCGGTCCGGCGATCGCCAAGGGGTTCGAGGACACCGTCCTGTACCGCGACCTGCGCTGCACGGCCGTCAACGAGGTCGGCGCCGATCCGGCGGAGGTCGGGACCTCGGTCGCCGAGCTCCATGGTCTCGACCTCGAGGTGGCCGCAGACCGCCCGGCGACGATGCGGCTGTCCACCAGCCACGACACCAAGCGCAGCGAGGACGTCCGCGCACGTCTGGCCGTGCTGGCCCAGCATCCCGGCTGGTGGGTGTCGACCGTGGACCGGTTGCGCCTCGCGGCTGCCGGCGCGCGTCGCGCGGCCCCGGACCGCACGACGGCCCCGGACCGCACGACGGCCCCGGCCACGTGGCCCCTCCCAGCGCACGAGCACCTGGCCTGGCAGACGGTGGTCGGCGCCTGGCCCATCGACGCCGAGCGGTTGGGGGCCTACCTGGTCAAGGCGGCGCGCGAGGGCAAGGAGGCCACGAACTGGCTCACGCCGGACGCCGACTACGAGGCGGCACTCGAGCGCTACGCGGCGGCGTTGACCGAGGAGCCCGCGCTGGTGGCCATCGTCGAGGAGGCGGTCGATGGGATCGACCGGCTCGGGGCGGCGACCTCCCTGGCCATGACCGTCACCAAGCTGACCGCCCCCGGGGTGCCCGACACCTACCAGGGCACCGAGGTGTGGAACCGGTCCCTGGTCGACCCCGACAACCGGCGCCCGGTGGATCACGACCAGCTGGCCGCGTTGACGACCGGCCTGGCCGAACGGCAGCCCTCGGCCGAGCTGGCCGCCGAGCTGCTGGCCGACCTCGACGACGGCCGGGCGAAGCTGTGGGTGAGCCGGCAGGCCCTGCGCTTGCGCCGCCAGCGGCCCGAACTGCTCGGCCCGGGCGCCAGCTACGCGCCACTGGTCGCCACCGGCCGTGAGGCACGCCAGGTGTGGGCCTGCGTGCGCGGTGGCGCGGTGGTGGCCATCGCGCCCTGCCGCATCGGACAGTTGGCGGGCACGGTGGACGCACTCGACCTCGCCGACACCGAACTCTGCCTGCCCGAGGGCAGCTACCGCGACGTGTTCACCGGCCGGCGGTTCGACGGCGGTCGGCACCGGGTCAGCGCCCTGCTGGCCGGGTTCCCGGTCGCGCTGTACCTGAAGGAGTGATGGCGTGGATCACGGACAGCTCGAAGCACTCGGGATCTGGAGCTCGTACCACGACGCGTTCGGCAACCACTACCAGCTCAGTGAGGACGCGGCCGCGCAACTGCTGGCGGCCATGGACGTGGTGCCCGGGGAGCCGGTCCCCGACGGCCGGGACGCCGTGCTCGTCACCGGCCCGCACCGTGGCGCGTGGGTCCCGTCGGGCGAGCTCGAGCTCGAGGACGGTGCCCGGCTCCGGGTCGACGGTCCGCTGCCGGCCGAGCTGCCGCTGGGCTACCACCGGCTGCACCGTGACGACGGCGTCACCACCACGATCATCTCCAGCCCCGGGATCGCGCCCGCGCATCCCGAGCGGATCTGGGGCTGGTCGGTGCAGCTGTACTCGGTCCGGTCCGAACGCAGCTGGGGGGTCGGCGATCTCGACGACCTGCACCGGCTGGCGACCTGGTCCGCCGAGCAGGGGGCACGCACGGTGCTGGTCAACCCGGTGGACGCGGTCGTCAACGAACTCGAGCGGGAGGACAGCCCGTACTTCCCCTCCTCGCGCCGATTCCGTGACCCTCTCTACCTCGCCGTCGATCGCCTGCCCGGGATCGAGCAGTTGGGGACTGCGGAGCTCGAGCGGCTGGCGGCCCTGGCCCGCGGTGACGGTCAGCGGATCGATCGCGCTCGCGTCGTCGACGCCAAGATGGCGGCGCTGGAGCAGCTCTGGGAGCTGCAGGGCCGGCGGGAGACGGCTGCGGGCTTCGCGGCCTTCGTCGCGGAGCAGGGCGCGTCGCTGACCCGATTCGCGACCTTCGAGGTGCTCAGCGAACTCCACGGCGGCGGGTTCCGGCGTTGGCCCGAGCAACTGCGCGACCCGGACTCACCGGCCGTGACGGCCGCCGCCGAGGCGCACGCGGATCGGGTGCACTTCCACCGGTGGGTGCAGTGGCTGCTCGACGAACAGCTCCGCACGGCGGGAGCGGCCGCGCCGCTCATGCGCGACCTGCCGATCGGGGTGGATCCCGAGGGAGCGGACGCGTGGGAGTGGCAGGACGTGCTCGCCACCGACACCACGGTCGGCGCACCGCCCGACGAGCTCGGCCCCGAAGGCCAGGACTGGCTGGTGCCGGCGTTCGTCCCCTGGAAGCTCAGGCAGGCGGCCTACCGGCCGTTCATCGAGACGTTGCGATCCGCCTTCCGTCATACCGCGGCGCTGCGGATCGATCACGTGCTGGGCCTGTTCCGGTTGTTCTGGATCCCACCGGCGGGCCCGCGCTCGGGCACCTACGTCTCCCAGGATCGGGAGGCGTTGCTCGACATCCTGGCACTGGAAGCGCACCGGGCGGGGGCCTACGTGGTCGGTGAGGACCTCGGCACGGTGATGGACGGGGTCCGCGAGGAACTGGTCGGTCGTGGGATGCTGCGCTACCGGGTGCTGTGGTTCGAGGACCAGGAACCCGCCCTCTGGGACCACCGCGGTCTGGGATCGATCTCCACCCACGACCTCCCCTCGGTCGGTGGCCTGTGGACCCGCGCGGAGCTCGAGGTCCTGCGTGAGGTCGGCGCGCACGTCGACGAGGAGCGCATCGAGCGGATGCGCAGCGATCTGGCCCGGCGCGCCGGCATCCCCGATCAGGCGAGCGTGGAGGAGGCGTGCATCGGCGCGGCACGGCTGCTCGGCAGTGCCGGCTGCGACGTGGTGGTGGCCCAGCTCGAGGACGCGCTGGGCACGACCCACCGCATCAACGTGCCTGGGACCGATCGCTCGCAGCGGCCCGACAACTGGTGCCTCCCGCTGCCGGTCCTGCTGGACGACCTGCCGGCGCATCCGACGGCCCAGCGGGTGGCCGGCGTACTGCGCGCAGCCCGTCCCCTCGAGCTGCAGTAGGTGACGGGACCTGACCCCCGGCGATCGGTGGTGCTCGCACGCGGCACCGCTCAGCCGGCCTTCGGCGGGAACTCCCGGTCGACGACGAGCTCGAAGTGCATGCCGTCGGGTACCGGCCACGTCCCACCCCACGCGAACCCGTGGGCTGCCATCACCTCGACGATCTCGGCCGGCATGGTGGGCTCCGCGCCGTAGTGGTTGCCGGCCACGTTCAGGTCGACCGCGATGCCCCAGGCGTGGCTCGAGAGTGCCGCCGAACCCTGCGTTCGCGGGGCCCAACACCCACCGAAGTCGTCCTCATCGACCAGGTCGTCCAGGCCGCGATCGACGAGCTCCTGCATCGCCGCCCTGAGCGGCGGGAACGTGTCCCGGTGGCACTCGGTGGTACCCAGGATCGGGACCTCCTCCTCCGCGTAGTACTCGCGCAACCAGGTGACGCCCTGCTGGACCCAACGGTCCGGCCCGTCGGTCATCGCGAACTCGCCGAAGTGGACCTTGAGCCGCGCGGGCGGCATGACGCTGGCGGCGTGCCGGAGGACGGGGACCTCTCCGCCGAGCTCCAGGGTGGAGCGCGGACCGGCGAGCGCGACGAGCTCGGCGCGACGCGCGGCATCCAGCGGCTGCGTCGTCCGGGCCAGCAGGTAGCGCTGCGCGTCGATCGCCAGCGGGCTGTCGGTGGTGACCAGGACCTCGGCGGCACCGACCACGGCATCGGGCAGGACGCCGGCCACGGTGAGGGTGGTGCCGTCACGGAACCGCAGCTGGCCACCCGGGCCGAGCCGGCGGACCGCCGCCGAACTCTCGCTCAGCAGGGCCTCGTCCGGGCCCAGCGCCACGACCTCGGGGACCCCGAGGACGCGGTCGTAGGCTCCGGCGTCGACGGCCAGGATCTCCACCGGGAAGCGCCACGCGTCGGGCAGCTCGTCCACCACCTCGCCGTCGGCGCCGCGGGTTCCCACCAGGCCGAGGGTCGCGCCGCGCACGACCGTGACCCGATCGATGCCGGGTTCGGCCGCCACGAGCGCCTCCAAGCCCTCGGGTACCCCGCCCTGGACGCTGATGGCGATCGTGCGTGCCGAGGTGGACCAGGCTTCCTCGCCCTGCTCGTCGGTCGGGGCCCCCGGGGCGTCCGGGCTCCCGGCCGTGGCGGCATCCTGCCCGCCGGCAGCCTGCGAGGTGCTCGGTGCGGCGCCGGTGGTGGCGCCCGGATCCTCGGGTCCCGCTCCGGTGGTGCTGGCGAGCAGGATGACCAGCGCCAGCGCTGCCGTCAGCAGCGTGAGTACGGCCGGCTTCCGGGGTCGGCGGCCGCCGGGATCGGACATGTCCGTCGGTTCGCTCGTGGTCACGGTGACGTCGTGCCCCTGGTCGATGAGCGTGGCGGTTCGGGATCTGCGAGGCAGCCTCGCGGACGGTGGCCGCGGCGGCCACCGCGGGGCGGAAGGTAGCGCCCGGTCGGCACCGGCGTGGGTGCGCTCAGCCGGCGGCATCCAGGCCGAGGATCGGGGCAGCCCGTAGCACCGGACGCAGGGGCGTTCGTTCCTCACAGCCACGCAGCTGTGCCTCCTCCGCGGCAGCCCGGGCGTACACCTCGACGGTGCGGCGGGCGACCGCTGCCCAGTCGTACCGGTCCTGTGCCCGCGCCCGGCCACGGCTCACGAGCTCGGTGGCCAGCGAGGGATCGGTCAGGACCCGCACGAGCGCGTCGGCGAGCTCCGTCGGCTCCTTCGGTGTGAAGGACAACCCGGAACCGTCCGCGACGATCTCGCGCAGGCCGCCGGTGTCACCGACCACCACCGGGGTGCCACAGGCCATGGCCTCGACGGCGACCAGGCCGAAGGGCTCGTAGATCGACGGTACGACCGCGACATCCGCCGCCCCGAAGTGCAGGCGCAGCTCGTGGTCGGGCAGGAAGCCGGTGAACCTGACGTGGCGCTGGAGCTGCCGCCGACGCACCTCCCGGCGGAGCTGTTGCGAGTAGGTGCCGACCCCGGCGACGAACAGCCGCGTCGGCCCGACCCGGCGGCGGACGTCCTGCAGCGCCGCGAGCAGGGTCTGCACCCCCTTCTCGTACTCCAGACGGCCCGCGAACAGGATCATCCGCGTCCGAGGACCGGTCAGTCGCGTGCGCATCGACGCGGCGTCGTCCGGCGCGACGGCGAAGTCGCGCACATCGACGCCGTTGGGCACGATGTCGAGCTTGTCGGGGGGCAGGGCGAAGATCCCTTCGAGCTCGCGGC
>CAYXJD010000035.1:14227-17499 GCA_964465225.1 uncultured Actinomycetota bacterium | reverse complement strand
CGCCCGATGACGCTGTCCACAGGCTGCGGTACCCCCACCGCAGGCCCGGCCGGGCTCCTGTTCTTCTCCATGATCGGGGCCATCTTCAGCGCAGCGTCCCTGGCCTTCGCCGCCGTCAGGTTCTGCAGCACCCCGGTACCGTTCGCTTCCATGCGACCGCACATCGTCTGGGACTGGAACGGCACCCTCTTCGACGACCAGCCCATGGTCATCGCGGGGTTGAACGACGCGCTGGCCGCGGCCGGCCTGCCACCGACGGATCAGGCCACCTACCAGCGCCTGTACACCCGGCCGGTCCAGGTCTTCTACGAGCGGCTCTTCGGCCGGACGATCGGGCCCGACGAGTGGGAGGTCATCGACGAGGCGTTCCACACCGGCTACCGCGACGCCATCGTCGACGCGCAGCTCGCCGCGGATGCCACCGACGCCCTCGCGCGTGCCGCCGACGCCGGGGCGAGCCAGTCGCTGCTGTCGATGTACCGCCACGATGACCTGCTGCCGCTCATCGAGCGTTTCGCCATCGCCGAGTGCTTCATCCGGGTGGACGGCCTACGCGGTGCCGGCGGCGGCGTGAAGGCTCCGCACCTCGAGGTCCACCTGGAACGCGTCGCGGCCGCCAACGGCGGGACGCCCGCCGAGGTGCTGCTCATCGGCGACGCGAAGGACGACGCGGCCGCCGCGGCTCACGTCGGGGCCGCATGCGTGCTCTACGACGGTGGTTCGCACCCCCGCCACGAGCTCGAGGACACCGGCTTCCCCGTTGCCGACTCCCTCACCGAGGCCGTGGAGCTCGCAGGCTGGGCGTGAGCGGACGCAGATCAGGGCCAACGGGGTGTCGCCCCGGATCGCCACCAGGTGACCTCGAACCGGTCGATGTGGTGCGATCCCCGGTGCGATCTGCGGTGCGATCCGCGGTGCGATCCGCGGTGCGATCCGTGTTGCGACCCGTGGTGCGATCCGCGGTGCGATCCCTATCGACCTGAGCTACTCCACTGGAGCTATCCGACCAGCACCG
This sequence comes from uncultured Actinomycetota bacterium, assembly GCA_964465225.1. Taxonomy (GTDB): domain Bacteria; phylum Actinomycetota; class Nitriliruptoria; order Nitriliruptorales; family Nitriliruptoraceae; genus T1Sed10-7. The sequence continues at coordinate 16,484 of CAYXJD010000035.1, read as the reverse complement.
CCGGACCGTGGCGCTCGTCGGCGTCCAGCGGCGTCGTCCCCGCCATCCTGATACCGAGCGGTCCCGCCCGCTCACCCTCGACGATCTCGATGTCCAGTACCGCATCCGGCCACCGCACCGTGAGCAGCTCGCCGTCGCGTGCCACCTCGGCACCCAGCAGACGCCATACCCGCGCGGCCCGCCCGAGGTCGGGGTGGGCGAGCCGGGGACCGAGCAGCCTGGCGGCGTCGGTCCGGGGCTGCTCGGGCGTCGCGCCGAGATAGGCCGCCCAGGCCTCGTCGCCGTGCCGCGCCCAGGCCACCTGCACGATCAGCCCGCCTACCTGGGAGGGTCTGAGGAACGCCTCGTGCCAGACGTCACCGTCCGCTGAGACGTCCACCAGGTCCAGCCCCGCGTCCTCCAGGGTGGCCACCGCCGGAAGCAGCGCCGGCACCTTCAAGGTGACGTGGTGCACGCCGGCCCCGTGACGTGCCAGGAAGTACGCCGCGAAGCCGTCCTCGCTGCGGGGCTCGAGCAGTTCCAGCTTGGCGCCGCCGGCGAACCGCGCCTGCCGGGTGGCGAACCCGGAGCCGGGGCCCCACGCCGGCGCGAGCCACCCGCCACCGAGGTGGTCGATCCATCGGGCGGCGGCGGCCTCGATCGACGGCACCGCAGCGGCGACGTGGTCGGGGGTGGCCTCGATGGGCACGGTCGACTCCGGACGTGGTGGGCGCCGGTCGGGGGCGCGGGAGACCGGGCGGGAGCGCCCGGTGCGGGGCGGGACGACGGCCAGCGACACCCGGCACGGACGCGGACGGTACGCAGTGACCACGGCCGGGACCAACCCCGCGGCACGCGCGCCCCTGAGCTACCCTGGGGGCGAACACTCGTTCGGGCCGTTCCCGGTGTGGAGCAGGAGGTGACGGCGTGCACCCACGGCACCCGGAACCGATCCTCCATGTGGACATGGACGCCTTCTACGCCTCTGTGGAGCAGCGCGATGCCCCCGAGCTCAGGGGCCAACCCGTGGTGGTGGGCGGTGCCGGCGGCCGCGGGGTCGTGGCGGCGGCCTCCTACGAGGCCCGCCGGTTCGGGATCCATTCCGCCATGCCCATGGTCCGTGCCCGTCGGCTCTGCCCGGACCTGGTGATCGTCGGCAACCGCTTCGACCGGTACCGCGAGGTCTCCCGCCAGGTCATGGCGATCCTCGCCGATGTCACCCCGCTGGTCGAGCCGCTGTCGCTCGACGAGGCGTTCCTCGACGTGGCCGGCGCCGTGCGCCTCTTCGGCGACCCGCCGCAGATCGGGGAGATGCTCCGGACCAGGGTCCGTGAGGAACTCCACCTGCCCTGTTCGGTCGGGATCGGTCCGACCAAGTCGGTCGCCAAGCTCCTGTCCGACCGCGCGAAGCCGGACGGGCTCGTCCACTGGCCCGCCGACGAGGTGGTGGCACGCCTGCGCCCCCTGCCGGTCGGGGACCTGTGGGGTGCCGGACCTCGGACGGTCGAGCGGCTCCACGGCTTCGGCTACCGCACCGTCGGGCAGCTGGCCGATGCCGAACTGCGCACGCTGCAGCGGGTGGTGGGGGACGCGCTCGGCAGCCAGCTCCACCAGCTGGCCCGGGGCATCGATCCCCGTCGGGTCACCCCATCGGAGCCGGCCCGCTCGATCTCGGCGGAGCGGACCTTCACCCACGACCTCGATGACCCGTCGGAGCTCGAACGGCAGGTGCTGAAGCTCAGCGAGACGGTGGGACGCCGACTGCGGGCCGGGGGAGTGGCGGGCCGGACGGTCACACTCAAGATCCGGTTCGAGAGCTTCGAGACGGTCACTCGCTCCACCACGCTGCCAGCTCCCACCGACCGGACCCGCGACGTGGCGACCATCGCCCTGGACCTGCTCGCCGGTCTCCGCCTGGAACGGGTGCGGGTCCGTCTGCTCGGCGTTGGGGTGTCCAACCTCGGCGAGGGGGACGGTGCCCGACAGCTCACCCTGGACACCGCAACCGACCAGGAGCCGGGTCCCGACGCGACGGCACGGCTGGCCGATCCCCGCTGGGAACGGGTGGAGCGCATCGCCGACTCGGTCGCCGAGCGCTTCCAGGGTGTGGCCGTGTCGTACGCCGCACTGCTCGATGAGCAGGAGGACCCCGACGAGGTGGCACCACGGCGGGAGGACCGCAGCACCGGCGATCTGGCTCCGCCCGCCGACGCGGCGTCAGCCTCGGTCCCCGAGGCGTCCGAGCCCGAGCCCGAGCCCAAGCCCGGGGCTGAGCCCG
>CAYXJD010000035.1:0-14127 GCA_964465225.1 uncultured Actinomycetota bacterium | reverse complement strand
CGGCTGATCCGCCGGCACCCGAGGACCCGGCATCGTGAGGCGCGCCTGCCTCAGACCAGCGGCAGGAACCGCACCCGCGAGCGCTGCCGTCGCCGGGTGGTGAGGTGGTCGGCCAGTTCCTCGTAGACGGCATCGCCCACCATCAGCCGGAGCTCCACCGCCATCGAGCGGTACACCGGCTCCCGGCCCACGAACGCCACCTCGTCGTCCAGGCACCACCAGCCGAAGTCAGCGCCACCGTCGCCCCAGTGGCCGCGCTCGTAGGCGGCGATCGTGTGGACCTGGAGGGTGCCGCCGTCGTTGGCGGTCAACTCCTCGATCGTGCGGTGCAGCGGGACCTGCCAGCAGACCGTCGGCTTGTAGGCCGAGTGGTGCTGGCCGTCGGCGACCGCCAGGTGGTGCAGTGCACAACCGTCCCCGCCGGCGAAGCCCGTCCGGTTGGCGAAGATGCATCCGCCGTCGACCACCCGGGTCAACGACTCCCCGTCGTCGTCCTCGATGACGACCCCGCCGGCGAGCGCGCGCCCGTGGAACTGCATCCGCTCCGCGTCGAGCCGGTCGCGCACCAGTGCCATCAGCTCGGCCGGATCGTCGTCGTCGTTGAGGTAGGCCCCGTGGACGCAGCAGCCGATGGCCGGGTCCTGCTGACCGGGATGCACACCCTCGCACCCGGTGCCGTAGATGCACGTGTAGGAGGACAGCAGGAAGGACACGTCGAAGGTGTAGCGCACCCGGTCGTCGTCCGGATCGCGGATCGACACCCACTCGCGTTCGAGCAACCGGCACTCCTGCTCGGGGTCGTTGCCGCAGCGTAGCGATGCGCACCTAGGCTCCCGGTCGCGAGCAGTGGGTCGGACGCCGAGGTCGGACAGCGGAGGCAGCCGTGAGCGAGGTCAGCTACGAGGTGGTCGAGGGGGTCGCGCACGTCACGCTCGACCGACCGGACAAGCGCAACGCCATGGACCTCGAGGTGTTCGCACAGCTCGCCGAGGCTGCGGCCCGGATCCAGGCGGACGCCTCGGTCGGAGCAGCGGTCGTCGCCGGCAGAGGTGGCACGTTCTCCGCGGGACTGGACCTGGCCACGCTCGGCGGCCTGCTCACCGCGGGTGGCGATGCCACAGCGCAGGAGTCGGTCGGTGCGCTCGACCCGGCGATGGTCGCCCGGCTGCAGGCCACGTTCACCGCCTACGAGGAACTGGACGTGCCCGTGCTGGCGGCCATCGAGGGGCACTGCCTGGGCGGCGGTATCCAGCTCGCGGCCGCCTGCCACCTGCGGGCCGTGGCGCCCTCGGCGTCGCTGGCGGTGCTGGAGGCGCGTTGGGGCCTGGTGCCGGACCTCGGTGGGACCTACCGGTTGCCACGGCTGATCGGTCCGGGTCGGGCGACGGAGCTGGCCATGACGGCGCGGTCCTTCGACGCCGAGGAGGCGCTGCGGATCGGTTTCGCCGAGCTGTCGTTGCCCAGCGACCAGCCGCAGGCGGTGGCCCACGAACACGCTGCCCGTTGGGCGGCCGGACCGGGCTGCGTCCGACGGCTGCCGCGTCTCGTGCGGGAGAACCTCTCCCGCGACCGCACCGCTGCGCTCGGTGCGGAGATCGCGGCGCAGGTGGCGACCGTGTCCGGTCCCGATGTCCGCGAGGCCATCACCGCCCACCTCGAGGGGCGGGGACCGCGGTTCACCGGTCGCTGAGGGCACCGTGCCACGGGCAGCGGCCACCGAGCGCGCTCATCGCTCGCCTTGGCTCGCTTCCGGCGAAGGGACGGTCCGCGGCCGTGCGCACGACCGAACGCGGCGGTACAGTCTGAGGACACGGACAGGTCAGAGGGGACATGCCGCTTTCCGAGCATGAGGAGAACGTCCTCGCGGAGATCGAGCGACAGCTCGCCGCTGAGGATCCCCGCTTCGCGTCGCGTGCCCGGCGCAAGCTCAGAGTCTCGCGGGTCGGGCAGCAACGCCTCGCGATCGTGTTGGCCTTCATCGGGGTCGTCTCGGTGCTCTCGCTCGGGTTCGTCTCCTCGCCGTGGAACCTCATCGTGCCCGCGCTGGGCTTCCTGCTCCTGCTCGTGGGCATCATCCTCGGCGTGTCCGCTCGCCGTGCACGTCCGGAGGACGCGCCGTCCTTCGTCCCGCCGGACGACCGCAGCTGAACCTCGGGTCCCGGCCGCTGACCTTCTCGGGCTCGGGCGGTCTCAGCGATCCCGCCAGCGGCCGCGCAGACGGCGATGCCCCTCGCGGGCTGCTGTCGCCGCCCGTCGTAGCGGGACCAGCAGCTGCTCGCGCCGTCGGACACGGGTCAGCAGCTGCTCGGTGAGCTCGTCGAGGGTGTCGACGGTGCTGGCGGCCTGCCGCGGATCCAGGGGACCGTCGAAAGCGGCCGCCTGCACGGACCGGGCCGCGGTGTCGTTGCCCCGGTCGATCCAGCCCTCGGTCTCCCATCGTGCGAGGACCTCACGGGCCGTCTCGTGCTCGGCACGATCCAGACCGACCCTCCGGGCTCCGGCGTAGAGCCGACGCTGTGCGGCGAGCACCGCCCCCCGTGGGTCGTCGGCGAGCGCAGCGCGACGTCTACGGCGGCCGGTCAGTGACCACGTGAGCCCCGCCAGCCCGATCAGCAGCGTGGCCGCCAGCGCGATCGCCAGCCACCTTTGCCCCGATCCCGCTGCCGACCCCGACGCCGCGGGCCCCAGGGGCTGCTCGTCGGCAAGCTCGAGCCCCTCCGGGACGGCCGGTTGGTCCTCCGGGACGTCCGGTGTTGCGCTGTCCGGGTCCTGTCGCGCTTCGCGCTCGGCACGCTCCGCCTCGTTCTCCGCCGGGCTCAGGTCGTCCCGGCTCGGGAGCAGCTGGGTCTCGTCGGAGCGTGGTGTCGGTTCGAAGGTGATCCAGCCGTAGCCGGGGAACAGCACCTCGACCCACGCGTGGGCATCCCGGGTGGTCACCAGGTACTCGTCGAGTGCGTCGTCGCTGCCGGGCTCGCTGGTCGTGACCCGCTCGCCGGGGAGGAAGCCCACCGCGACGCGCGCCGGGATGCCGGTCTGCCGCAGCATCACCGCCATGGACGTGGCGAAGTACTCGCAGTAACCGACCCGATCCTCCAGGACGAACCGGGTGAGCGCGTCCTCGCCCCGCAGCGCGGGAACGTCGAGATCGTAGGTGAAGCCACCCTCGGTGCCGACGAACCAATCCTGCAGCGCCAGTGCCCGCTCGATCACCGTCTGGGCGCCAGCGGCCTCGTAGACCGCTGCCGCCTGGGCACCGAGCTCCGGGTAGTCGCGCGGGAGCGTGGTGTGGGTGGCCAGGACCTCGGGGGGGAACTCGACCTCGGCCAGCGCCGTGAACGAGGGTGTCGGCCGCTCTGCCAGGACCCGGTAGGCGGAACCCTCACTGATCCCGACGCTGCTTCCAGCGCTGTCCTCCACCTCGTCCCACGTCGCCAGGAACCCGCCCTGCGTCGACCAGACCATCTCGGTACGGAGGGGACCGAGCACCTCGACCGGCTGGTAGGGCAGGGGGACGTAGATGTTCTCCAGTTCCAGCACCTCAACGTCCACCTCCACCACCTCGGTGCTGGCGGCGGGCTCCTCGGGCGGGAGGGGCCCCTCGGCGGAGAACAGCTGGGAGGGATCGGGTCGGAAGCGCGATGCGCCGGGAGGGCCGAGCCGCCAGGTCGCACCGTCGAAGGTGTCCAGGCCCGCCAACCGCAGGTAGGTCCGTTGCGTTGAGCGGACCCGGAGCACCTCGCGTTCCTCGGGCGCGTTCAGGCGGTTCGTGATGTCGACGATCGGCTGGTAGCCACGGGCGGTCGCGGTGTCACCGAACGAGAGCCACGCCTCGCCGCCAGAGGCCGGCAGCAGCCAGGGTGCCGCGGTCCCGACCGCGATGGCTCCGGCGAGCAGCAGGACCCCGCTGGCCGGGAGCGCGATCGCCTCGTGAGCCTCGTCACGGGCGTTGACCGCCGCCAGCAGCAGTAGGCCGCTGGCGGCGAGGAAGGGCACGACCAGTAGGAGGGAGTCCTCTGCCGTCGTCGGGATCGCGAGGGGCACGACCCACAGGATCAGCAGGTTGAGGAGTCCGGCGGTGGTGTGTCCGCCCCGCACGATCACCTCGTGCGTCAGCGCGGTGATGGCCCACCAGGCGACCGTGGTCAGCAGGACCAGTCCGGTCACCGGCACGGCGGGCGACGGCTCCTCGGCCAGCGCCGTCCATCCCTGGCCGGCGGTCAGGAGCAGGACGTCGAGCTGTGCACCGATGCCGGCCCTCCACCCGTCACCGACCCCCAGCAACCGGGGGAGTAGGGCCAGGAGTGCCAGTGTGCTCAGCGCGCCGGCCACGAGCGACGGCAGGCGTAGCCGACGCGAGGCGGCGCCGACCAGCAGTGCGAGCAGGGCTGCACCGACCGCGGGTCCGCGCCAGGAGGCGTCGGTGAAGACCCGGTCGTAGCTCGGCACCGTGGCGACCAGCACGAGCGCGAGCAGTGCCGTCAGGAGCAGGTCTCGGCGCATCAGCCGTTCCCCGGTCCGGCCGGCACGCGGACGCCGCCGCGAGCCAGGAGGTCCGGCCAGCGAGCGTCCAGCCGCTCACCGCCTGCCAGCGTGGTCACGCGCCATCCTGCGGCCCGCAGCCCGGCGACCGCCCGCTCGGCCGACGGATCGCCCGAGGCCGCTGCGGTGAAGGTCGGGGCATCGACCAGGATGGCCAGTCGGCTGGCGGCACCGCGGCCGGCACGCACCAGTGCGGCCAGCTCCACGGGATCGGGGATGGTGACCACGGCGATCAGGGTGCCCTCGCCTGCCGCGCCGGTGGCCACCTGCTGGAGCAGGGCGACCAGGTCCACGTCCGTGGGGGTGAGGCTCGCCAGCGTCGGCATCCAGGCCTCGGCCGTCATCGGTGGCACCAGCTCGCGGGTCGGACGGTCCAGCAGTGCGACGCCCCGCCCACGACCCGACAGGTGGTGGAGGACGCTGGCAGCCGTGGCGACCGTGACCTCGAAGCTGCTGTCCGGACCGGTGCCGGCATGCCGCTGGCGACGGATGTCGAGCAGCAAGCTCGCTCGCGGTGAGGTCGCCTCCTCGGCGCGGCGCACCATCAGCCTGCCGCGGTGGGCGGTGGATGCCCAGTGCACGGCCCGTAGGTCGTCGCCGCGCACGTACTCGCGGATGTCGGCGAGGTCGTCGCCGTGGATGGTGGCGCGACGTGGTCCGTTGGCGACGGCGCCGCTCGCCCCGCCCAGGGGGGCCCCCGGTGGTAGCGGCCACACCGGCGGGTGGACGGTCAGGACGGCGGTGCTGTCGATGCGCCGACGTCGCTGGACGAGACCGAAGGGGTCGCGGACCGTCACGGTCAACGGTCCGAGCACGAAACGGCCACGGTGGATCCCGTCGACCTCGGTGGCCAGATCGAGCATCCGGTGGGGTGCGAGCACGGGCAGGCGGTAGCTACGGGGGTGGCCGAGGACGCCCGGGACGGCGTCCTCCAGCCAGGCACTGGGGGTCGGGACACGTCCGGTGTTGCGTACGAGCAGACCGATGTGGGCGCGACCGCCGAAGGCCACGACGGCAGGTTCGATCGCCCGGGTGACCTCGAGCTTGAGGGGCGAGACCATGATCCAGGCGACGGCCCCGAGGAGCAGGACGAGGAGGCTGAGCGCCGCCACCTGCAGTTGCGGAACGCCCAGGGCGTGGGCTGCGACCCACAGCAGGACCACGGTGATCCCGGCACCGACCCCGCGCCTGGTCATCCGTCTACTCCGTGGGCACGGGCATGCCGCTGAGCACGTCGGTCACCACGTCCACCGCCCTGACGCCCGCCAGCTCCGCGTTCGGTCGCAGGATGAGCCGATGTGCCAGCACGTGGGGCGCCAGCAGCTTCACGTCGTCGGGCACGACGTGGTCGCGTCCATCGATCGCCGCCGCCACCCGGGCCGATCGCAGCAGGGCGAGGGAAGCCCGTGGGGAAGCGCCCAGCTCCACCTCGTGGTGTTCCCGGGTCGCCCGGCAGATCGCGATCAGGTACCGCTCGATCGGCTCGCTGACCCGGACGGCTCGGATCGTGCGGATCGCATGGACCACCGCTGCGGTGTCGGCGACCGGCGCCAGCTCGGCGAGTCGGTCGTGGTGCCCGTGGGCGCGCACGATCTCGAGTTCGTCGTCGGCGTGCGGGTAGCCGATCGCGATCCGCATCAGGAACCGGTCCCGTTGGGCCTCCGGGAGTGGGTAGGTCCCCTCGAGCTCGATGGGGTTCTGCGTCGCGATCACCATGAAGGGACGAGCCAGTGCATGGGTGGTGCCGTCGATCGTGACCGTGCGTTCCTCCATCGCCTCCAGGAGCGCTGACTGGGTCTTCGGACCGGCGCGGTTGATCTCATCGCCCAGCACGATGTTGGCGAACACCGGACCCGGCCGGAACGCGAACCGTCCCGTGTCGGGGGCGTAGACGGTCACCCCGGTCACGTCCGAGGGAAGGAGGTCCGGGGTGAACTGCACCCGTGAGACCGAGCAGTCCACCGAACGTGCCAGGGCCTTGGCCAGGAGGGTCTTGCCCACCCCGGGAACGTCCTCCACCAGCAGGTGCCCCTCGGCGAGCAGGGTGGTCAGCGCCAGCCGGACGACGCGGTCCTTGCCCCGCACGACACGCCGGATGTTGTCCTCGATGGCGTGCAGGGTCGCCGCCACGGCGGCGAGGTCGATCGGTGAGTGCGGGACGTCGAGCTGCTCGGTGCTGGACACGAAGGCTCCCGGAACGCAACGCAGCAGGGGACGTCACGTCGCGGCGGGTCGCTGCAGGTCGCGGCGGTGACGTCGGGGAGGGTACCGGCGGGCGGACGTTCCGCTCCGAGGACCCGGCGGCCGCTACCGACGCACCCGACGTCGGTGCCGGGGCTGCGGTAGCGTCGGAGGGGGCGTGACGAGGGAGCCTCGAGGTGGAACACGGGTCCGGTGCCCCGACGCCGCGCACCTCCCGGGGGGAGCGCACGCGGGCGCGCCTGCTGGAGGCCACCCGAGCCGCGATCGCCGAGCGCGGGTACGTCGCTGCCCGGGTCGAGGACATCGTCGCCCTCGCCGGTGTGAGCCACGGCACCTTCTACACCTACTTCGAGAACAAGGCAGCTGCGCTCGATGCGCTGATCGGGGCGACCGCTACGGAGCTCCAGTCCGTCGTGGACGAACCCTGGGACGGGCCCGACACGACGGCGGCGATCGAGGCGGTGATCGGACGGTTCGTGGCGCTGTTCGCCACCCACGCCCCGGTGGTGCGGGCGTGGCTCGAGGCCAGCGCCCACGACCCGCACTTCGCGACCCGCTTGCGTGTCGTGCGTGGGGGCTACGTCCATCGGGTCGCCGAGGTGCTCGCCCCGGCACTCGCGGGAACCGGCCACGATCCGTCCCTGGCGGCGACCGCGTTGGTCGCGATGGTGGAGGGCGCGGTCACCCAGGGCGTGGTCGACCGCGGCCCCGTCGGGCAGGGTGAGCTCGTGCTGACGCTGCGCAGCCTGTGGGTCGGGGGCGTGGTGCGGCTGTGCGAGGACGAGGGCTGACCGGGCTCACGCCCCGGGGCCAGGGGCTGAGCCCGGGAGCTCGAGGCGGTGCACCGACACCTCCCCACCTTGCTCCACCCCGCCCGGGCAGGGGCGGGGTGCGAGCACCTCGCCTGCAGCCGATCCACCGTCGCCGACGGTCCCGACACCGCCTCGGCGCACGCTGAGCGTTCACGGCGGCACGCAGTGGCGCAGCGCGCGCGGTCGGCTACGGGTCGGTCCTCCACCTCGCTCCACCGGCGGTAGACCGCCTTCCTCGTGGTGCTAGGGGGGCTTCTGTGGCTCGTCGACGCGGTGGTGCGTTGACGAGTGGAGTACCGGGGCATAGAGTGGCGCGATGTGGAGCGGTCTCCCATCGGAGGTCGCCGGTCGGCGGTCACGGATGGGGAGACACAGGGCGCGATGTTCCTCGGAGAGCATCAGCACACGCTGGACGTGAAGGGACGGGTGATCCTCCCGGCCCGGTTCCGTGACCGCCTCTCCAGCGGCCTGGTGTTCGCCCCGTCACAGGATCGCTGCATCGACGTCTACCCACTGACCGACTTCGAACGGCGGGTGGAGGAGCTGCGGGCGGTCCCTCGCGAGGACCAGCGGGCACGCGCCTATCTGCGGGTCTTCCTGGCCGGGGCCCAGGAGGAGAAGCCCGACGCCCAGGGGCGGGTCACGATCCCGACGCGCCTGAGGGAGTACGCCGGCCTCGATCGCGACCTCACCGTCAACGGTGCCGATGTCAAGGTGGAGATCTGGGCGCGTGAGGTGTGGGAGCAGTACCGGACCCAGGCCGAGGATGCCTTCGCCAACCTCGATGGCCCCTTCCTGCCGGGTGCCTCGTGATGGCGGTCCTGCCGCACGTGCCCGTCCTCCTCGACCGTGTCGTCTCGCTCTTGGCGCCGGCCCCCGAGGGCCTCGTGGTCGACGGGACGCTCGGAGCAGCCGGCCATGCGCGCGCGGTGCTCGAAGCCAGGCTGGACCGCTACGGCCACGCCGAACTGCTCGGCCTCGACCGTGACCCGGAAGCGCTCTCCCTGGCCACCGAGCGGTTGTCCGACCTCGCCTCCGATGACCGGGTGACCGTGGACCTCGTGCGCGCCCGCTTCGATGCGCTCCCGGAGCTCCTCGAGGCCCGTGGGGTCGACCGCGTGAGCGGCATCCTGTTGGACCTGGGCCTGTCGTCGATGCACGTGGACCGGGCTGCGCGGGGCTTCAGCTACCGCAGCGAGGGACCGCTCGACATGCGGATGGACCCGGACCTGCCGACCACGGCGGCGGACCTGGTCGCCGAGCTCGACGAGCGTGCGTTGGCGGCCCTGTTGCGCCGGTACGGCGAGGAGCCCCACGCCGGACGCATCGCGAAGGCCATCGTGGCGGCCCGGCCGATCGTGTCGACCGTGCAACTCGCCGAGGTGGTGCGCGATGCGGTTCCCGCGGCGGCCCGGCGACGGGGTGGCCACCCCGCGCCCCGGACCTTCCAGGCCCTGCGCATCGCCGTCAACGCGGAGATCGACGCGCTCGAAGCCCTGCTCCCGAGTGTCGTGGACCGGCTCGTCCCGGGCGGGGTGGCGGTCGTGATCGCGTACCACAGCCTGGAGGACCGGCCCGTGAAGCGGGCCTTCGCCGCCGCGGCGACCGGCTGCATCTGCCCTCCGGGGCTGCCGGTCTGCGCGTGCGGCCACACCCCCGAGGTCGAGCACCTCGTCCGGCGGCCGGCTCGGCCCTCGCCGGAGGAGATCACCACCAACCCCCGCGCATCGGCGGCCCGACTGCGCGCCGTCCGCCGTCTCCCCCTGGAGCCCTCGTGAGCGCCATCACCGCCCCGCTGCGCCGCAGCCGACCGGGCTTGGATCGTCCTGCCGATCGTCACCTGAGGGTCGTCGAGGAACCCGTGCGGCGCCACACCCTGGCCTACGCGGTCGTCATGATCGCGCTGTTCGCAGCGGCGGTCTTCGGAGCCGTGACGCTGAACGCGCTGGCAGCCGGGGCCTCGGTCGAAGCGCGCGCCCTGGAGCGCCACGTCGGCGAGGCGGAGCGGGTCTACGCCCAGCTCGTCGCGGACGTGGCGGCGCTCGAGGACCCCGCGCGCGTGCGCCGGGCCGCGCTCGAGCTCGGCATGGTGCCGCCCGGTCCGGTCCGCCACCTCACCCTCGAACGCACCCTGCCTGCCGACGGCGCGGTTCCCGCCGCCCGGACACCCGATGCCACGGCCGACCCGCTCAAGCCGCTGCTGTCCGAGGAGCGCTGAACGATGCGACGACCCACGCTCCCTCGTCGCCCCGGCGTCGTCACCTCGCTGCGGTCCGGGGACCAGCTGTCGGTGCGGCGCATCCGCTGGACCCTGGCGATCTTCGCGGTCCTGGTCCTGGCCACGACGGCCAAGCTCATCGAGATCCAGGTCGTGGACGCCGCAGACCTGGCGGCGATCAGTGAACGGCAGCGGGCCCGCACGATCGATCTGGCGGCGACGCGGGGCCGGATCTACGACCGCGACGGTGACGTGCTGGCCACCTCGGTCCAGGCCGCCACGGTCTACGCCGACCCGCGGGCCTTCCGCCCGACCTCGACCCCTGACGGCCTGCAGGTGCCGGCCGCCGCCGAGGCCGCTGAGGTCGCCGAGGCCCTGGCTGGCGTGCTCGAGCCGGACGCCGCGACCCTCACGGAACGCTTGGAGCAGGACCGGCACTTCGTCTACCTGGCCCGACAGGTGGAGCACGAGGTGGGGGAGGAGATCACGGCGCTCGAGCTCCCCGGCATCGGCGTGCTCACCGAGCCGCAGCGCCTGTACCCGGCGGGACCGCTCGCGGGGCAGGTCGTGGGGTTCACCGATATCGACGCGAAGGGACTGCAGGGCCTCGAAGCGCGCTACGACGGGGTGCTCTCGGGCGAGCCCGGCACGCTGCTGCTCGAGCGGGCGCCAGGGGGGCTCGACATCGCATCGGGGGTCCGCGAGCTCGTCCCTCCGCAGCCGGGCACGGACGTGGTCCTGACGCTCGATCGTGACATCCAGCACGTTGCGGAACTGAGCGCCACGGAGGCGTTGGAGCGCTACCGCGCGATCGGCGCCAGCATCGTCGTGACCGAGGTCGGTACCGGTGACGTCCTGGCGATGGCCAGCACTCCGGGCTTCGACCCCAACGAACGTGGCGACGAGGATCCCGCCGATCGCCGCAACCGCGCGGTCACCGACGTCTTCGAGCCCGGATCGACCCAGAAGGCGCTGACGATCGCCGCAGCGCTCGAGGAAGGTGTCATCGGTCCCACCAGCCAGCTGGAGGTCCCCGGCACGCTCCGCGTGGCCGGCTCCACCTTCTCGGACTCCTCGAGCCACGGCCCAACGTCCTGGTCCGTCACGCAGATCATGGAGCGTTCCAGCAACGTCGGGACGATCCAGATCGCGCAGGAGCTGGGCCCGGAGCGACTCGAGGACTACCTGCGGTCGTTCGGCTACGGGCGGTCCACGGCGCTCGGCTTCCCGGGTGAGTCCGGCGGCATCCTGCGACCTCACGAGGAGTGGTGGGGGACCTCCCTGCCGACGATCGCCATCGGCCACGGCGTGGCGGTGTCGCTGCTGCAGCTGGCGAACAGCTACAGCACGATCGCCAACGACGGCGTCGCGATCCCACCGCGGCTGGTGCTGGGCACGGTCGGCGACGACGGCCGGCTCAGTTCGGTCCGGGGATCGGACCAGGAACGCGTACTCTCCGCCGACACCGCCGCCACCGTGCGGTCGATGCTGGAGGAGGCCGTCCACGGCGAGTACGGCACCGGCGGCATGGCACAGGTCGAGGGCTACCGCATCGCCGGGAAGACGGGGACCGCCCGCAAGCCCAGGGAGGACGCTGCGGGCTACAGCGACCAGTACTTCGCCACCTTCGTCGGCATGGCCCCGGCCGATGACCCGCGGGTCGTGGTCGCGGTGATGATCGACGAGCCGTGGCCGTACTACGGCGGGCTCGCGGCCGCCCCGGTGTTCGCCGAGATCATGGAGGCCGCCCTGTTGGCACTGCGCGTCCCGCCGGACGGCGCCGGCGCGAACCTCTCGACCGCCGTGCGGCTAGCTGCCGAACATGCGGAGCGGATCGCCGATGCCGAGGTGGCCGCCGCCGATGCGGCCGCCCGTGCGGTCCAAGAGGGTGGTCCGGGCATCGGCGGAACCGATGCCGCCACCTCGGCGTCGGAGCAGGCAGCCGGGGCCGCGGGTCGTCGGTGACCGGCGTCGGGTCGGCGCACGGCCGACCACCGTCACCGGCGTGGGGCACGTTCACGGAGGAGCACGTGTCCACCGTTAGGCTCCCGCGCGAGCAGACCGGAGGTCGTCCCGTCGGGCATCCCGTCCGGTGCACCCCGCCGATCACCACCAGGAACGCCATGACCGCGACCCTCGCCGAGGTGGCCGCTGCCCTGCCGGGGGCAGGGCACCCCGCCGGTGTGTCGCTGGATCGTGTCCGCCTGGTCGATGCGACCCACGACAGCCGGCAGGTGCGGCCCGGCTGGCTGTTCTGCGCCGTACCGGGCTCCCGTACCGACGGACACGACCATGCCCCAGGCGCGGTCGCCGACGGCGCGGCCGCCCTGCTGGTGGAACGCCCCCTGGACCTGGCGGTGCCGCAGCTCGTGGTGCCCTCCGTGCGGGCGGCGATGGGGCCCGCAGCGGCGGTGATCCACGGTCACCCCAGCCGACAGCTCACCGTGGTCGGGACCACCGGCACCAACGGCAAGACCACCGTGAGCTACCTGCTCGAGGGAGCCTTCGCCGCCGCCGGACAGGGCACCGGTGTGATCGGTACGGTCGAGACCCGGGTGTTGGGGGAGCCGGTCGCCGGGGTGCGGACCACCCCGGAGGGCACGGACCTGCAGCGGCTCCTGCGGCACCTGCACGACCGTGGGGTCGATGCGGTCGCCGCGGAGGTCTCCAGCCACGGGCTCGACCTGCACCGGGTCGACGGCACCAGGTTCGCCGTCGCCGTGTACACCAACCTCTCGCAGGATCACCTCGACTGGCACGGCACGATGGAGCGCTACCTGGCGGCCAAGGCGCGGCTGTTCACCCCCGCACTGGCCGACCGCGGGGTGGTGTTCCTCGACGGTCCCTGGGCCGAACGCCTGCTCGAACGCTCGGAGATCGAGACGATCACGGTCGGGTGGGCACCGGAGCGCACCTCCACGGGCCCGGGCGCCGACGTCCAGCTCGTCGACGTGCGCAGCGGGGTGACCGGTGGGAGCGCACGCCTTCGGGGTCTGCCGGGTGGGGACGTGGTGATCGGGACGGTGCTACCGGGGATCTTCAACCTCGCCAACGCCGCCATCGCCGTGGTGGCGGCGGTCAGCGCCGGGATCGCACCCGAGGTCGCGGCCGCCGGGGTCGCCGCCACCCCCGGGGCCCCGGGACGCCTGGAGCGGGTCACCGCGGCCGGCGGCCCCGCGGTCTTCGTCGACTACGCCCACACCCCGGAGGCGATCGTGGCGGTGCTCGACACCCTGCGTGCCGCGCTCACCCCGGGCGGCCGGCTCACGGTGGTCCTCGGCTGTGGCGGGGACCGCGACCGAGGCAAGCGCGGACCGATGGGGGCGGCTGCGACGGCCGCCGACGTGGCGGTCCTGACCTCGGACAACCCGCGCAGCGAGGATCCCGAGGCGATCCTGGCGGCCGTCGTCGCGGGGGCCCGCCAGGCGGTCACCGCCGGCGCGGCGACCGAGCTGCACGTGCTCCCCGACCGTCGCGAGGCGATCGCGCTCGCGCTGGCTCAGGCCGACGATGCCGACATCGTCCTGCTGGCCGGCAAGGGCCACGAGACGGTGCAGGAGTTCGCCGACCACACGGTGCCCTTCGACGACCGGTCGATCGCGGCCGAACTGCTCGCCGACCGGACGGGAGCATCGTGATCGAGCTCACCTGCCAGGAGGTCGCGGCCGCGACCGGAGGTCAGCTGTCGATGCCGTCCGGCGGCGCCGTGATCGTCGACGGGGTGACCGCCGACTCCCGGCTCGTGCCCGCGGGACGGCCGCTGTTCGTCGCACTGGCCACGGCCACCGGTGACGGGCACGGCCACGCCCGCGACGCCGTTGCCGGCGGCGCCACCGCGGTGCTCGCGACGCGCGCGCTCGACGTCGACGTCCCGGTCGTGGTGGTCGACGACACCTGGCAGGCACTGCGCCGATTGGCCACCCACGTCCGATCACGTGTCAGCCCCGTGACCGTGGCCATCACCGGCTCGGTGGGCAAGACCACCGTCAAGGACCTCACGGCCGCGGCCGTGGGTGCAGGCCGTCGGACCCACGCGGCCCGGGGGTCCTACAACAACGAGCTCGGGGTTCCGCTCACCGTCCTCGGCCTGCCTGCCGACGCCGAGGTGCTCGTCGCCGAGATCGGTGCACGCCGCACCGGCAACATCGCCGAGCTGGCCCCGGTCGTCGCTCCCGATGTCGCCGTCGTCACCGCGGTCGCCCCCGCTCACCTCGGCGTCTTCGGATCGATCGAGGCCATCGCCGCCACCAAGGCGGAACTCGTCGAGTCGCTCGGACCCCGGGGGGTGGCGGTGCTGCACCTGGCGGACGAGCGGGTCGCCGCCATGGCCGACCGGGCACCGCGGGTGGTCACCGT
>CAYXJD010000034.1:0-18147 GCA_964465225.1 uncultured Actinomycetota bacterium | reverse complement strand
CCGGCCAGGTCGCCCAGCAGATCGACGAGGAGGTCCGTGCCCTGCTCGACGAGGCGCACGACGAGGCGCTGGAGATCCTGGTCGAGAACGACCACGTCCTGGAGTCGCTGGCCACCAAGCTGCTCGAGGTCGAGACGGTCGACGGCGCGCTGCTCGCCGAGGTGTTCGCTCCGGTCCACCACCGTCCGAGCCGGGCGCTGACGGTGCCGTCGATCGATGATCCGGCGGAGGTGATCGAGCGTCTGCGTCGCAGCCGTGTGGGCGACCACGGCAACGGCAACGGGCACGGCAACGCCCACGCGCAGGGCAACGGCCACCCCGCAGAGCAGGGCGCGGATTCGTCCACCTCGCCGTCGGCGTCGAAACAGGGCTGAGCGGTCCCACCGCAGCTCTCGCCCCCGAGACGGGGCGGACCGCTGACCAAGGAGGTTCGCCGTGAGCGTCCACCCGCTGTCCTCTCATCCCGTCGATGGAGCCGGAGCGCACCTCGACGATGACGATGAGGTCCTGGCTGCCGAACTCGACGAGGGAGTCGTGAGCTCACAGCGACGTGTCCGCCACATCACCGGCGTCGAACCCTCCCGCACCTTCGATCACGCGAAGATCGAGCAGGCGGTGCGACTGCTGTTCGAGGCGATCGGGGAGGACCCGGATCGGCCTGGGATCGCCGACACCCCGGCGCGCGTGGCCCGTGAGTACGACGAGATCTTCGCCGGCCTGTTGGTCGACCCCGCGGAGGTCCTGTCGGTCAGCTTCGACGAGGCCTACGACGAGATCGTGATGATGCGCGACATCGAGTTCCACTCGATGTGCGAGCACCATCTGGTGCCCTTCACGGGTCGCGCCCACGTGGCTTACCTACCGAACGCCGATGGTCAGGTCACGGGGCTGTCGAAGCTCGCGCGCCTCGTCGACGTGTGCGCGAAGCGTCCCGGCCTGCAGGAGCGTATGACGGCCATGATCGCCGACACCTTGGAGCGTGCGCTGGAGCCGAGCGGGGTCATGGTCGTGGTCGAAGCCCGGCACTTCTGCATGGAGATGCGCGGTATCCGCAAGCCCGGTGCGCAGACGGTCACCTCCACCGTGCGCGGCAAGTTCCGGGACGATCCGAAGACCCGGGCTGAGGCGATGACGCTGCTGAAGGGCTGACGCCGCCGACCTGGCTCGACCTGCTGCACGACGGCAGCTGGCGGTGTCGCCCTGCCTGGGTCCCCGGGAGGATGACCTGCTCGCCAGGCCCTAGCATGCGGTGGCCCGATCGGCGGAGGTCCGGATGAGTGCACTGGTGCCGGCCTCGGTACGGGTGTGCGATGCCACGGCCTGGCCGATCTCCGGCCCCGTGGTCATCGAGGTCGCTGCCGCCGCGGCGACGATCGAGCGCCTGCTGGCGTTGCTGCCCGCCGAGGTGGCGCGATCGCGGCGGCACGGGGGACTGCTGCGACTGACCGCACCTGCGGGGGCGCTGCGCGCGGCGCTGGCGGTCGCCGACCCCCGGCTCGCCGACCACCTCGATGCCCGGCTCGCCAGCTGGCGCCAACCACCACCCGACCTGCAGACCCCGGCGGGCGTGCTCCCGACGGCGAGCCGGGCGGTGGTGATGGGCATCTGCAACGTGACCCCCGATTCCTTCTCGGACGGCGGGGTGGCGTACCTGCCCGCGGAGCACCCACGTCCTGCACTCACCGCCGCCGCCACGCTGCTGGAGGCCGGCGCCGACGTGATCGACGTCGGCGGCGAGTCGACCCGACCGGGGGCGGGACCGGTCAGCGTCGAGGAGGAGCTCGGCCGGGTGCTCCCGGTCGTCACCGAGCTGGCAGCCGCAGGCGCGGTGGTGTCCGTCGACACCTCCAAGGCCGCCGTCGCCCGGGCGGCCCTGGAGGCCGGCGCGGCGCTGGTCAACGACGTCAGCGCCGGCGCGCTGGACCCGGTGCTGCTCGACACCGTCGCCGCCGCCGAGGTGCCCTACGTCCTGATGCACATGCAGGGCACGCCGCGCACGATGCAGCACGATCCACGCTACGTCGATGTCGTCGCCGAGGTCCACCAGGCGCTGGACGCGGCGCTGGACCGGTTGACCGAGCGGGGCATCGACCGTGAACGCGTGGTGCTCGATCCCGGCATCGGCTTCGGGAAACGGCTGGAACACAACCTCGCACTGCTACGTGAGCTCGCGACCTTCACCGCGTTCGGGCGCCCGGTGCTGGTCGGGGCATCGCGCAAGAGCTTCCTCGGCACGCTCACCGGGGGTGCCGAGCCGGTCGACCGTCTCGAGGGCTCGTTGGCCGTGGCCACCCTGGCCGTCGCCGCCGGGGCCAGGATCCTCAGGGTCCACGATGTCGCGGAGACGGTGCGGGCGGTCCGGGTGGCCGAGGCCGTGTGTCGGCCGGAACTGCCGTCCTGACCCCGAGGAGTCCAGTGTGGACCGCATCACGATCACCGGTATCGAGGCCTTCGGCCACCACGGGGTGCTGCCCCACGAACGCGAGTACGGCCAACGGTTCGTGGTCGACGTCGGTCTCGGGGTCGATCTCGCCGCCGCGGGTGCCTCGGACGACCTGCGGGACACGGTCGACTACGGCGCCCTCTGTGCGGCCGTCGCCGCGATCGTGGGCGGCGAACCGGCCGATCTGATCGAGACCGTCGCAGAGCGCATCGCCGCGCGTTGTCTGGCCGACGAGCGGGTGCGATCGGTCGACGTCACCGTCCACAAGCCCTCTGCCCCGGTCCCCGTCCTGGCTGCCGAGGTGTCGGTCACCCTGCACCGGGAGCAGCCATGAGCACCTCGTTCGCCCTCGGACTCGGTGCCAACGTCGGGGACGCGCTCGAGACCCTGACCGCGGCCGTGTACGCGATCGACGAGCTCGAAGGCGTCGTCGTGACCGACGTGTCCGGTGTCTACCGCACCCCGCCCTGGCCGTCCCCACCCGACCCCAGAGCGGTACCTCAGGACGACTACCTCAACCTGGCGCTGGTCGGCCTCACCACGTTGGCGCCGCTCGCCCTGCTCGACGAACTCCAGCTGCTGGAGGCCGCCTTCGGGCGTGACCGTGAGCGCGAGGTGCGGTGGGGGCCACGTCCTCTGGACATCGATGTGCTGCTGTACGACGAGGTGGAGCTCGACACCGAGCGGCTCGTGCTCCCGCACCCACGCCTCGCGGAACGCGCCTTCGTGCTGGTCCCGCTGCTGGAGGTCCTCCCGGGTGGTGTGCTCCCGGACGGGCGGCGGTTGACCACGGCACTGTCGGCCCTGGCACCGATCGAGGACATCGAGCTCGAGGTGCGTCTCGAGGACGTGCCGGGGCAGCGCCGGTCGCGTCCTGACGGGCCGAGCGCGCCCCCCGCCGGGTTCGTCCGCCCCGGGCAGCACGATCTGGATGCCGCCAGCGACCCGGACGGCACCCGGGGCCGACGTCGATGAGGGTCGCCATCATCGGTCCCGGTCGCGTCGGCACGCTGCTGGCGGTGGCCGGCACCCGGGCCGGCTGGCGGATCGTGGCGGTCGGCGGCGGTGGTGCCGCTTCACGCGCCCGCCTGAGGGCCAAGGTCGCCGGGGTGCGCGCCCATGGAGAGCCGGCGGCCGCGGTGGAGGGTGCCGATCTCGTGCTCCTGACCGTGCCCGACGATGCGATCGAGGAGGTCGTGGACACGCTCGTCCGGGCCGATGTGCTGGCTGCTGGCCAGGACGTCGTCCACGTGGCGGGCTCCCGGGGGCTCGCGGTGTTGCGCCGGGCCGGTCTGGCCGGGGCACGCATCGCCGCGTGCCATCCCGCCATGACGATCCCCGCTGGCGCCACCGATCCGGAGCTGCTGGTGGGGGTGCCCTGGGCGGTCACCGCCCGACCGTCGGACCTGGCGTGGGCCCGTGAGCTGGTCGTGGCCCTCGGTGGGGACCCGCAGGAGGTGGCGGACGACGCCCGCACCCTCTACCACGCGGCGCTGGCCGTGGCCTCCAACGCCGTCGGCGCCGCGGTGGTGACGGCCCGACGACTGCTGCTGGCCGCCCACGTCGAGGATCCGGCCGCGTTCCTCGGTCCACTCGGTCATGCCTCGGTGGACAACGCCGCGACGGTGGGCGCGGCGGCGCTGACCGGCCCGATCGTGCGGGGCGATGTCGGCACCGTCGCGGCGCACGTGGCGGGGATCTCCGCGGACCTGCCCGAACTGCTCTCCGCCTACCGCGCCCTCGCACGGGCCACCCTGGAGCCGGTCCGTCCCACCCTGGCACCCGAGGTCGTGGCGGCACTCGAGGAGCTGCTGGCGGCGCCCAGAGCGGAGGAGGCGACGTGGAACGGGTGACGAGTCGCGCCGAGGTGCGTTCGAAGGTGGCGGCGCTGCGCTCGGGGGGAGCGACGATCGGCTTCGTCCCCACCATGGGAGCCTTCCACGAGGGGCACCTGGACCTGGTCCGCCTGGCCGCCGAGCTCTCCGACGCCGTCGTGGTGTCGATCTTCGTCAATCCGGCCCAGTTCGACCGGCCCGAGGATCTCACGGCCTACCCGCGGGACCTCGCCGGCGATGAGCGGGCCCTGGCCGGCCTCGGTGAGCAGGCTCCGGAGCTGGTGTTCGCGCCTGGCGTCGACGAGATGTACCCGCGTCCTCCGGCCACCGCGGTGACCGTGGCGGGTCTGGACGAGTACCTGTGTGGGCTGGCACGGCCCGGTCACTTCGACGGCGTCGGCCTGGTGGTCGTCAAGCTGCTCAACATCGTGGCGCCAGATCTGGTCGTGTTCGGGCGCAAGGACCGCCAGCAGCTCCAGATCGTCCGGCGCATCGTCGCCGACCTGAACCTGCCCGTGGAGGTCGTGGCCGGCCCCACCGTCCGGGAGCCGGATGGGGTCGCGCTGTCGAGTCGGAACCGGCGGCTCGACACCGACCAGCGGGTGGCCGCCCGCGCCCTGTCCCGTGCGTTGCGCACGGCGGTCCTGCTGGTGCGTGACGCCCGGGCGGCCGGACGGGCGCCGGCGGTGGCGAGCATCACCGGTGCCGCGGCGGCGGCGTTGGCCGTCCCCGGGGTGGAGGCCGAGTACCTCGAGGTCGTGGACCCCGACACGATGCATCCGATCGAGGGCGCGCTGCCGACACACGGGACGGCTGTGGTCGCCGTGGCCGCCCACGTGGCAGGGATCAGGCTGATCGACAACGTCGAGGTGGGGGACCTCGAGGACGAGCAGCGGCTGCTGGATGCCACCGCCTGAGCCCGCCGATCGATGTGCCCGACGGTCGGTCGAGGTGTCAGGACGGGGGGATAACGCCCCGCCAGACCTTCAGGACGGGCGTTGCAGCGGGCCGACGACGGCTCCGCCGGGTGCCACCGGACGCGTCACCACGGCTCCCGGACCGATGTGCGCCTGGGCGCCGATCCGGATACCGCGCAGGACGACGGCGCCCATGCCGATCGTGGTGCCCTCGCCGATCACGACGTCACCACCGATCCGGGCACCGGGGAGCACGCAGACCAGATCCTCGAGCACCGAGTCGTGTCCGATCGCAGCGCCGTGGCCGACGAGCACGTGCTCGCCGAGGACACACAGCGGCGACACCGATGCGTGCCAGAAGACCTGGGTCCCGAGCCCGAGCGTGGCGGTCGGTGAGACGACCGCACTCGGATCCTTCAGGGGTGCCGCCGGCGCACACGGCACCCGGGGGGCGAGCTTCTGCCGCACGTCGGACATGCCCACGCCGAAGGTGAAGCGAGCGTGACTCGGCACGTCCATGATGGTCCCCGTGAGGGGGATGCCGCGGGCCGCGAAGCGTTCGTTGCTGACCGCTCGGTCGTCCGCGATACCTGCCGGCGTGAGCCCGCACCGCAGCGCCAGGTCGGCGACCTCCGACCCGTGCCCCCCGCCACCGATGATGTACAGCTCCATGGGCGCGAACTGTAGTCCTGTGTGGCTCCTCGGTGCCGAGTAGCTTCCTGTCCGAACGAACGAGCGGAGACCACGGATGCTGCTGGCGGTGGATGTCGGCAACTCCTCCACGGTGGTGGGGGTGTTCTCGGGTGAGCAGCTCGAACACCGGTGGATCCTGTCCACCTCGGTGTCGCGGACCCAGGACGAGTACACGCTGGCCATCGCCGGGCTGTTGGAGCGATCGGGGCTCGAGCTCGACCGCGACGTGTCGGGGGTCGTGATCGGGTCGGTCGTCCCCACCGTCACCGAGACGCTCAGGGCGTTGTTCACCCGCGAACTGCCGCGCGAGCAGCCGCCGGTGGTCATCGAGCCCGGCGTGCGCACCGGTGTGGCCATCCGCCACGACCATCCGCAGGACCTCGGTGCTGACCGGATCGCCAACGCCGTCGCCGTCAGTGCGCTGTACGGCGGGCCGGCGATCGTCGTCGACTTCGGCACCGCCATCAGTTTCGACGCCATCGACGCCCGAGGGGGGTTCATCGGCGGTGCGCTCGCCCCCGGGATCACGACCGGTGCGCAGGCACTGGTCGCCCGCGCGGCCCGGCTGCCGACCGTCGAGCCGGTCGCTCCCGCCAGCCCCATCGGGCGGTCCACCACCTCGGCGTTGCAGTCCGGCATCGTCTACGGGGCGGCCGCCATGGTCGATGGCATGGTCAGCCGCATCAGCCTCGAGCTCGGACAGGGGGTGACGACCGTGGCCACCGGTGGCACCGCCGAGGTGGTGCTCGCGCACTGCGGGACCATCGACCACCACGATCCCGCGCTGACCCTGAAGGGGCTCCGGCTGGTCTGGGAGCGCAACACGCCCTGACCGGCCGGGGGCAGGCGCCGGCGGGGGGTCGGCGGGGTAGTGGCGTCGGTGACGTGAGCCGGCCAGGGGTGGCTGGATCGCTGCCCCGCTTCGGCGGGGTGGTGGCGTCGGTGACGTGAGCCGGCCAGGGGTGGCTGGATCGCTGCCCCGCTTCGCGGCGAGGCCGGCCAGAAGGTGAGCGGGTCCGGCTGCTAGCTGTGCTCGTCCGGTGCGGAGCCCGGAGCACCGAGCCGGGCGGCCGCCTCTGCCAGGGATGGTTCCCGGGCGCCGAGCAGCAGGTCGAGGTTGCGTCGGACGTCGTTGCGCTCGCGGAGGCGGACGACCAGCAACCCGGCACTCATCCAGGGACCCGGATGCGCCACCATCCGACCGATCTCGGCGATCCGGCGGTCCCGCTCGGCGATGGCCGCGTCCCGGCCGCTCGCCTCGGTCGCCGCCAGGTCGGTCGCGAAGCTCCAGGCACCGGCTCGCGCGGTGACGATGCTGAACCGGATCAGCTCCGAGCTGGTCCGGGCCCCGAACCGGTCCAGCCAACCCAACCACGGCGACACCCGCTGCAGGTCCGTCTGGACCGCGGCGATCATCGCGGCCAGGATCGCGTTGATCCGGTCGTAGTCGTGTCGCAGCGCCGGCAGCTCGTCGGCGGGGCAGCAGCGAGCCGCCGCGATCCCGAGGTCGAGGTTGATGTGGGCGTTGATGCCGACGAGCAGGTGCTGCAGGATCAGGGGTCGCCACCGCTGTGCGAGGTCGAAGGTCAGCTTCCACGACCGTGTCGGTGTGCCGCCAGCGTTCGCGGCTGCGACCGCGTCGAGGTAACGATCGGCGAACAGACAGTCGAGCCGCACCATCCGTTCGGCGTCGTCGAAGAAGCCGTTCTCGACCCCCTCCTTCACCTTGGCCGTGACCTTGCGGTACAGCACCGCGAAGTACCCCCGCCGATCCCCCTCGGCGCGGGCACGGGCGATGATGTCGTCCATGCCGGCCAGCGCCTCGTCGATGGTGGCCGTACCCACACGCTCCTCCGTCATCTCGTCCAGCCAGCCACCCTGCCAGATGTCGCCGGCATGCAGGCGGAAGCCGGTCGCCGGCACGGACCCAGGAGGGCGACCCTGCCCGCTCCGCACCCGGGATGGCTCATCGGCTCGGTTCGTTGACCTCGGCGGCGCAAGCGGTCAAGGTGACGCCGGCTTCGTAGCGGAAGGAGTGGCGTGACGATGGATGCGGATCTGGTGCTCGAAGGCGGTGGGGTGAAGGGGATCGCGCTGGTCGGCGCCGTCGCGGTGCTCGAGGAGCGTGGTTACCGCTTCCACCGCATCGCCGGCACCTCGGCTGGGGCCATCGTCGGTTCGCTCGTGGCAGCGGGCGTGCCCGCAGCCCGGCTGCGTGAGATCATGGCGCAGCTCGACTACGGGCGGTTCCGCGACGGCAACTGGATCACGCGGCTCGGTCTGCCGGGGCAGCTGTTCACCCTGCTACGCAGGAGCGGCATCTACCGCGGCGACGAACTGCGCGACTGGCTGCGCGAGGTGCTCGACGGGACCGGCGTCCGGACCTTCGGCGACCTCCGGCTGGACGATCCGGGTGCCACTCCGTCCCAGAGCCGGGGGCACCGGCTGGTCGTCATGACCTCCGACATCTCGCAGGGGGCGCTGCGTCGCCTGCCGTGGGAGTACGACCGGTACGGGCTCGATCCCGACGATGTCGAGGTCGTCGACGCGGTGCGGGCATCGATGTCCCTGCCGTACTTCTTCCAACCGGTGAAGCTGCAGGACCGCATCACCGGCCAGCGGAGTTGGCTCGTCGACGGCGGGATGCTGTCGAACTTCCCGGTCGATGTCTTCGACCGACGCGATGGCCGGGCGCCACGGTGGCCGACGCTCGGCCTCAAGCTGTCGGCACGCCCCGACGCCGCACAGGGCCTGCGCCACCGGATCGGGGGTGTGTGGTCGATGAGCCGAGCGATGCTCAGCACCCTGACCGGGTTCTACGACCGGATCCACCTCGAACGTGAGGACGTGCTGGCGCGCACGATCTTCATCGACACCGGCAAGGTCTCGACGACCGACTTCGATCTCGACCGCGCCACGGCACAGCAGCTCTATGACAACGGCCGTGCCGCGGCCGAGAAGTTCCTCGACGGCAGCGCCGATCGGCCGGGTTGGGACTTCGATGACTACGTCCGCCGGTTCCGCGAGCCGACCCCGCTGGGACCGGACCCCGATGCCGAGTCGCGATCGGGCTGAGCCGCGTTCGCGTTCGGGGTCGTGGGCCGGCCAGGGATGGCCGGCTCGGTGCCCCGCACCGGCCTGGTGGTCGTGTCGGGATCGTGGGCCGGCCAGGGGTGGCCGGCTCGGTGCCCGCACCGGCCAGGCGGCGCGCGCGAGTAGCGTTGCGGGCCGCGGCCGAGCCTGCTCCCGCTGCCCCGCCACCGCCAGGAGGACCTTCCGTGGACCCGGACGACAACGACGACCGCAGCGATGCTCGCGGATCCTCGCAGGCGTCGCAGGAGGGGGGCGGCTCCAAGCTCGAGGAGATCATCGCGACCCGCCGCGCCAAGGTCGCCGAACTGCGTGACGCCGGCGTCGAGCCCTACCCGGTCGGTTTCGCTCCCACCTCGACGTTGGCCGGGGTACGCGAGCGCTACCCCGATCTCGAGCCGCAGACCGACACAGCAGACGCCGTCACCGTGGCCGGACGCATCATCAGCATCCGGCGGCTGGGCAAGCTGACCTTCCTCGTGCTGCGCGAGGACGGGGTCGACCTCCAGCTGTTCTGCCCGCGTGCGACCCTCGACGAGGACTCCCGTGCGCTGATCGGGCTGCTGGACGTCGGGGACTGGCTCGGAGCCGACGGCGAGGTGGTGGCCACCAAGACCGGGGAGCTGTCGGTGCGGCCGACCTCCCTGACGCTGCTCTCCAAGGGGCTGCGTCCGCTGCCCGACAAGTGGCACGGGCTCTCGGACACCGAGGCACGGTTCCGCCAGCGTGAACTCGACCTCGTCGTCAACGCCGACGCCCGTCGCGTGTTCGAGCTGCGCTCGCGTGTGCTCAAGGCGCTGCGTGCGGAACTCGACGGACGCGGCTACGTCGAGGTGGAGACCCCCATGCTCCACCCGATCCCGGGCGGTGCCGCGGCCCGGCCCTTCGTCACCCACCACAACGCGCTCGACGCGGACCTGTACCTGCGCATCGCTCCGGAGCTCTACCTCAAGCGCCTGATCGCCGGCGGGATGCGCCGCGTCTACGAGATCAACCGCAGCTTCCGCAACGAGGGGATGTCCACCCGGCACAACCCCGAGTTCACGATGCTCGAGTCCTACGAGGCCTACGCGGACTACCACGACGTGATGGAGCTCACCGAGGCGCTCGTCGCCCGGGCCGCCGAGGCGGCGCTCGGCTCCACCTCGGTGTCCTACCAGGGGCGTGCGGTCTCCCTGGCCCCGCCGTTCCGGCGGGTCACCCTGCTGGAACTGGTGCGGGACTCGCTCGGTCGGGACGACCTCGGTTACGGGACCGATCCGGCCGTGCTGCGCGAGCTCTGTCACGACCACGACGTGCACGTGGAGGCGGCCTGGGGGCCCGGCAAGCTGCTCCTCGAGCTGTACGAGGCGCTGGTCGAGCACACGCTCTGGGAGCCCACGTTCGTGCTGGACTACCCCGTCGAGGTCTCCCCGCTGGCCCGGCGCCACCGGTCGGAGCCGGAGGTCACCGAACGGTTCGAGCTGATCATGGTCGGACGCGAGCACGCCAACGCTTTCACCGAGCTCATCGACCCCGCTGATCAGCGCGACCGGTTCGAGGCCCAGGCCAGGGCCAAGGCAGCTGGTGACGAGGAGGCCATGGTCGTCGACGAGGCCTACCTGCGGGCCATGGAACTCGGGCTGCCGCCGACCGGTGGGCTCGGCATCGGGGTCGATCGGCTGGTGATGCTGCTGGCAGACGTCGCCAACATCCGCGACGTGATCCTGTTCCCGACGCTGCGCCCGGAACAGAGCTGATCGTCGCGGACGGGCCGCCCCTGCGCCGAGGACGGGCGTGACGCTGATCAGCTCAGGCCGTAGCCCCCGCCGCCGGGCGTCTCCACGATGAGGCGGTCCCCACGCCGCAGCCGCACGGTGGTCTTGGCCGGGAGAGGTTCCTCGACGCCACCGCCGTCGGCACGCCGCAGCGCGTTGCGACCCCGGTCGCCCTCACCACCCCCGGCCGCGCCCGGTGGGGCGTGCCGCCGACGCTCGGTGACCAACGAGGCGGTCGCGTCGTCGGTGACCACCTCGAGCACGCGGCGTAGCCCCCAGCCACCTCGGTGTCGGCCCGTGCCGCCGGAGCCGGGCCGCAGCGCGTACTCGACCACGCGCAGCGGATAGGCCAACTCGAAGGCCTCGACGGGGGTGTTGCGCGTGTTGGTCATGTGCGAGTGGGTGCCGTCGGCGCCGGGACCCCACGGGCCGGCACCGGTCCCACCGGCCAAGGTCTCGTAGTAGGTGAACGCCGTGCCGGTCCGGGGGTCGGTGCCCCCCAGCAGGGTGTTGTTCATCGTCCCCTGACTGGCCGCTGGGACCCGGTCCTCGGTGAGCTGGGCGAAACAGGCCAGCAGGACGTCGACGATGCGCTGCGAGGTCTCCACGTTGCCGGCTGCCACGGCCGCCGGGGCTCGGGCGTCCACGATGGTGCCGGGGGTGGTCCGCAGCGTCAGCGCGCGCCGTAGCCCGTCGTTGGCCGGCAGGTCGGGCGCGACCACCGCGCGAAGGGCGTAGACCGCGGCGGACAACGTCACGGCCAGTGGGCAGTTCACGTTGCCCGCGACCTGGGGGTCGGAGCCGGTCAGATCGCAGGTCACGTGCCCGTCAGCGAGGGTGATCGTGGCGCGGATCGCGATGTCCTGCGCGCCCGCGCCGTCGTCATCGAGGACATCCTCGGCGTGGGCGACGCCGTCGGGCAGTTGGCGAAGCGCCGTGGTCACCATGCGTTCGGCATGGTCGAGGGTGGCGGCCATCGCGGCTGGCAGGCCGTTCCCCGATGCGCCCGAGCCGGCGTGTACAGCGGCCAGTTCGCGCAGTCGCCGGGCGGCGAGGTGGTTGGCGCCGAGCTGTGCCCGCAGATCCCCCAGTCGCTCCTCGGGGGTACGGGTGTTTGCCACCAGCAACGCCACCAGGTCCCGCTGCTCCACCCCGGCCACCATGAGCTTGACCGGGGGGATGCGCAGTCCCTCTGCGACGATGTCGACCGCCCCCGTCGGCATCGAACCGGGAGCGGCACCGCCCACGTCGGAGTGGTGGGCGCGGTTGCTCGCGTACCCGAGCAGGACCCCGTCGCTGTCGTGGACGGGCGCGACCAGCGTCCAGTCCGGCAGGTGGGTCCCGCCCGCGTAGGGGTCGGAGACCAGGACCTGGTCCCCGGGATCGAGGTGCCCGAACGCCTCGCGGGCCGCCGCGACCGATAGCGGCATCGAGCCGAGGTGGACGGGGATGTGCTCAGCCTGGGCGACCATGTTGCCGTCGGCGTCGAACACCGCGGTCGAGCAGTCGACGCGCTCCTTGATGTTCGGCGAGTACGCCGTGCGTCGCAGCGCCGCCCCGGCCTGTTCGGCGATACCGGCGAGCGCGTTGCGGACCACCTCCAGGGTGATGGGGTCGATCCCGGCGGCTCCGGATACGTCGTCGTGGTGGCCATCGGTGTGGCCATCGGTGTGGCCGTGCGTGTCGGCGTCCGTGTGGTCATCCGGCTCGAGCTCGCTCATCCCGCCTCCTCGAGCACCAGCACCCCGCGCGGATCGACCTCGCCGACCTGCCAGGGCGCCACCCACACGGTGGCATCCAGTCCGACGACCACGGCCGGACCGCGCAGCCGGGCGCCGCTGCCGAGCCGGGCCCGGTCCAGCAGGTCGGCTCGGACCACCTCGCCGTCCGCGGCCACGACCTCGCGGGTCCCGAGCCTGGCCACCTCCGGGCCGCCCCCACCGAGCAGGGGCGGCAGCGGCAGGGCGGGTGTGGGGCCCTCCGCGCGTACCCGGAGCGTGATCACCTCGATCGGGGCCTCGGGCTGGTCGTAGCCGTAGCGCTCGCGGTGGGCGTGGTGGAAGCGCCCGGCGAGCTCGTCGACATCGGTGCTGCCGGTCACCTCCAGCTCGAAGGCCTGCCCCCGGTAGCGCAGGTCCGCGGTGCGGTGCACCGCCGCGACGTCGAGGCCCTGGTCCGCGATCGTGCGCCGGGCGTCCTGCTCCAGCTCGTCCCAGTGGTCGGCCAGGTCTGAGGAGGCGACCGCATCCAGCCGGGTGAGGTGGGCCCGGGCGCGGTCCACGGTCACCGGGGCAGCCAGCAACCCGAGGGCCGACAGGACCCCGGGGTTGGGCGGCACGAGCACCCTCGGGCAGCCGAGCTCCGCGGCCAGCGTCGCCTGATGCAGGGGTCCGGCCCCACCGAAGGGCAGCAGCGCGAACCGGCGCGGATCGTGGCCGCGCTCGACGGAGACGAGCCGCAAGGCCCGCGCCATCGCCGCATCGGTCACGGCGATGATCCCGGCGGCGCACGCACGGACACTCAGGCCGAGCTCCACGGCCAGGCTGGCGACGGCCGCTTCGGCCAGGTCGGCACGCAAGGGCAGGGACCCACCGAGCCGCACGTCGGGATCGAGGCGGCCGAGCACCACGTTGGCGTCGGTGACCGTCGGGGCCGTCCCGCCGAGCCCGTAGCAGGCGGGCCCCGGGTCCGCTCCGGCGGAGCGGGGACCGACGCGCAGCGCTCCACCGTCGTCGCGCCACGCCAGCGACCCGCCGCCGGCCCCGATCGTGTGCAGGTCCGTGGTCGTCACCGCGAAGGGCAGCCCACCGATCTCACCGTCGGCGGTGGTCCGGGGTCGCCCGCCGGCGACCAGGGTGACGTCGGTGGAGGTCCCGCCGACGTCGAAGGCGATCAGCGACGACACCCCGCTCGCGGTGCCGAGCGCGGCCGCACCCCACGCACCGGCGGCCGGCCCGGACAGCACGGCGCGTACGGGCTCGCGGGAGGCGATGGCGGCGCTGGCCGTCCCGCCGCCCGACCGCATCACCTCGACGGGTACCCGGAGGCCGTCGGCGGCCAGCCGTCGTGACAGGGCACCGAGGTAGCGATCCATACGCGGCGTGAGGTAGGCGTTGAGCACCACCGTCGAGGTCCGTTCCACCTCACGCAGCACCGGCAGCAGCCCGCTGGCGGTGGTGACGGGCACCCCGAGCGGCGCCAGCGCCGCGGCCAGCCGCTCCTCGTGGTGGCCGTCGAGGAAGCCGAACAGCAGGCTGACCGCGACCGCCTCGGGTGCCAGCGCGGCGACGGCCTCGACGACCCGCGCCACCTCGGCGTCGGTGAGGGCGGTGTGCGTCGTGCCGTCCGCATCGATGCGCTCGACGACCTCGACCACACGATCGCCCGGGACCAGCGGGGCGGGGCGGCGGGCGTCGAGCCGGTAGAGGTGCGGGCGGTCCTGGCGTGAGATGGCCAGCAGGTCCCCGAAGCCGGCGGTCGTCACGAGCACGGTGCGGGCACCGTCACGCTCGAGCACGGTGTTGGTCGCCACGGTCGTCCCGTGGACGAAGCGCGCCAGGTCCGCCACGGTCACCCCGGCGCGCTCGAGCGCGACGCCGATACCACGCGACTGATCGGCCGCGGTGGAGGGCACCTTGGCGACCGTCAGCCGATCGCCGGCGAGTCGGACGAGGTCGGTGAAGGTGCCGCCGACGTCGACACCGACGCGGGTACCGGAGCTGACCGGCACGGTCACACCCGGCCGAAGCCCACGACGCCGCGCCGCGTGAGCCCGTCCGCACGGACCCGCACGTTGCTGCCGCTGTTGGGGGCCTCGACGACCTGCCCGCCGCCGATGTAGATCGCCACGTGGCTGACGGGCGAGTGGTAGAAGACCAGGTCGCCGGGCTGGAGATCGGCACGCGAGATCCGGGTCGTGGCGCGGTACATCGCCGAGGACGAGCGCGGGAGGTGCGTGATGCCGACCGCCCGGTAGGCGTAGGTGACCAGCCCCGAACAGTCGAAGGCACCCGGACCGGTCGCGCCCCACCCGTAGGGCTTGCCGAGCTGCCCGAGTGCCACCTGCACGGCGCTGCCCACCGAGGACCGGGTGGAGGGCGCCGGGTCGGCCGCGGACGTCGACGACGTCGATCCGGAAGCGGCAGCCTGCTGTCGCTCGAGCTCGCGTCGGCGTTCGCGCTCGCGCTCGCGTGCCGTCTCCTCCTCGCGCTGGACCGTGACCTGGAGGAGCTGCTCGAGCTCGGCGACCTCGACGGCCGTCTCGTCGAACAGCGTCTCCAGCTCGGTGTTGCTGGTCTCCAGCTCGGTCGTGTGCTGCGCTGCCAACGCGACCGTTTCGGCCTGGCGGCCCTCGGCGGCGGCGATCGCGGTGTTGGTCGCGGTGAGCAGCTCGAGATCGCTGGAGCGTCGCTGAAGGATCTGACGCATCGTGGTCGAGCGCAGTCCCAGGTCAGAAGGGTCGCGGGAGACGATCGTCGCGAGCTCCACCCCGGGACCGACCTTGTGCAGGAGCCGCACGTGGTCCTCCACGGCAGCGGTCAGGACCTCGGCCTCGGCGCGCAACCCGGTCAGGTCGCGCTGGATGGCGTCCAGGGTCGCCTCCGCGAACTCGAGCTCGCCGAGGGCGTCGTTGTAGGCGTTCTGCGCCTGACCGCGCTGCTGGTCGATCTCCTCGTAGCGGGCCTCCGCCGCCTCGAGGTCGTCGCGGACTTCGGAGCTCGTCGGGTCGGCGACGGCACCGGTGGCCACGGACGCGATCAGCCCGAGCGCGACGAGCAGGGTCAGCGGGGCCCGGCGCAGCGAGCGGGTCGAGCGGAGCACGGGTGCACCTCGGGGTGGTGGGGGCGTCGGCGCGAGCAGGTACCCCCGGGCCGCCCACGGACGAGCCGTAAGGCTAACCGCGGCGCGATCGGGCCAGGTACCGCCATGTGGCACGCCGGACACGGTCCGTTGGACCTTGCCTGCGGGCTGCCTTGGACCCTGCCTGCGGGCCCGCCGTCCGGCTGCGTCGGACCGGACCGACGAGCACTGGCGCGGCGTGGTACTGCAGCACGGGAGGAGGGACCGGTCAGCTGCCAGCTAGGCTCGGCCGCGCGCCGTCCGACGTCCGCCGTTGCTCGAGGGAGCCGTATGTCCCGCCCCGCTCGCGCTGCGCGCCTGGCCGTCCTGATCTCCGGCGGCGGCTCGAACCTGCGTGCGTTGCTCGATGCCGTCGCCGCGGATCCGGTGTTCGGTGGCGAGGTGGTGGTCGTCGGTAGCGACCGTCGCGACGCAGGTGGGTTGCAGCACGCGCGTGCGGCGGGTGTGCCGATCGTCGTGGAGGAACTCGAGCGCGGCGACGACCGGGCGGCTTGGGAGGACCGGCTCGCCACCGGGCTCGCCGAGCATGCCCCCGAGGTGGTCGTACTCGCCGGCTTCATGCGGATCCTGTCCGGAGGCTTCCTGGCCCGGTGGCCGGACCGTGTGCTCAACACCCACCCCTCGCTGCTCCCGGCCTTCCGTGGTGCCCATGCGGTCCGGGAGGCGCTCGAGTACGGCGTCACGCTGACCGGTTGCACCGTCCATCTCGTGGACGAGCAGGTCGATCACGGTCCGATCCTCGCCCAGGAAGCGGTCCCGGTCCTGCCCGATGACACCGAGGGCAGCCTCCACGAGCGCATCAAGGCGGTCGAGCACCGGCTGCTCCCGGCGTGTGTGCGCCTGGTGTGCCACGACCGGTTGCGCATGGAGGGTCGGCGTGTCCGACTCCTGGCACCCACCGCCGCTCGGCCAGGTGAGGACCCGGCGCCGGCCGCCGACACGGCTCCCCGCTTCGCCCCCGGCCCCCCGCTCGCGCCGTCGGCAAGCCCGCCGACGGCTCCCGCGCCGGCCGCTGCCACGCCCCCCCGTCCCGATCCCGAGCCCGAGGAGCGCCCGTGACCGCGCCCGACACCGTCCCCGTCGCCCGTGCCCTGATCAGTTGCTTCGACAAGTCCGGGGTCGCCGAACTCGGAACGGCGCTGCACGCCCTGGGTGTCGAACTGCTGTCCACCGGTTCGACCGCCGGGGTGCTCCGCGACGCCGGGGTCCCCGTCACCGAGGTGGCGGAGGTGACCGGCTTCCCCGAGTGCCTCGATGGGCGCGTCAAGACCCTCCATCCGGCGATCCACGCCGGGATCCTGGCGGACCGCACGGACCCGGCCCACGTCGCCGAACTGGCGTCGCTCGAGCTCGAGGGGATCGACCTCGTGGTCGTCAACCTGTACCCGTTCGCCGACACCGTGCGTTCGGGTGCACCCGACGCCGAGGTGATCGAGATGATCGACATCGGTGGCCCGACGATGGTGCGCGCCGCGGCCAAGAACCATGGCTCGGTCGGGGTGCTGGTCGATCCCGCCGACTATCCCGTCGCGCTCGAGGAACTGGCCGACGGCGGAGGGCTGAGCGCCGGACTGCGTCGGCGCCTGGCCGCCCGCGCCTTCCAGCACACCGCGAGCTACGACGCC
This sequence comes from uncultured Actinomycetota bacterium, assembly GCA_964465225.1. GTDB lineage: Bacteria > Actinomycetota > Nitriliruptoria > Nitriliruptorales > Nitriliruptoraceae > T1Sed10-7. The sequence continues at coordinate 927 of CAYXJD010000034.1, read as the reverse complement.
GCCGTGGCCGACTGGTTCCAGCGTGAGCACGAGGTGCCCGAGCAGCTCCACCTCGCCGTCCCGGTGCGCCAGCGCCTGCGCTACGGCGAGAACCCGCACCAACGGGCCGCCTTCTACGCGCTGCCGGACGGCACCGGCATCGCGGCCGCCGAGCAGCTGCACGGCAAGGAGCTGTCCTACAACAACCTGCTGGACACCGACGCCGCCTGGGGCATGGCCGTGGAGCTCGAGGCGCCCTGCGTGGCCATCATCAAGCACACCAACCCCGCCGGGTTCGCCATGGCCGAGGACGTGGAGTCTGCCTACGTCCGCGCGCTGGAGGGGGACCCGGTCAGCGCCTTCGGTGGCATCGTGGCCGCCAACCGCACCATCGACGCCGCCACTGCCGCACGGATCACCGAGGTGTTCACCGAGGTGGTCATCGCGCCCGGCTACGACGACGACGCGCTCGAGCTGCTCAGCGCGAAGAAGAACCTGCGCATCCTGCGGACCCCCGATGCCGTGCGACCAGGACCGGCCCGGCAGCTGCGCTCGGTCGCGGGTGGGGTGCTCGTCCAGGATGCGGATAGCACCGAGGAGCCGTGGGAAGCATGGCAGGTGGTCACGCACACCCAACCGGACGAGCTCACCCTCGCCGACCTCCGGTTCGCCTGGGTCGCCGCCAAACACACCAAGTCGAACGCCATCGTGCTCGCCGACCGTGCGCAGCTGGTGGGGGTCGGTGCGGGGCAGATGAGCCGCGTCGACAGCGTCCGGCTGGCCGTCGAGCGCTCCGGCGAGCGCCACATCGGTGCCGTGTTGGCCAGCGACGCGTTCTTCCCCTTCCGCGACGGACCCGACGCCGCTGCACATGCCGGCATCCGTGCCATCGTCCAACCCGGTGGCTCGGTACGCGACGAGGAGGTCATCGCGGCCGCGGATGAACAC
>CAYXJD010000033.1:0-18547 GCA_964465225.1 uncultured Actinomycetota bacterium | reverse complement strand
CGTCGACGAGCTCGACCCGGCCATCGCGAGCGCGGCTCCTGGCCGGCGGACGCGGGCCGGAACGGGCCCGAGCGACGCACCCCACGCGGGCGCGAGCCCGGACGGGCCGGTGCCGGCCGGCGGTGCGTCGGCCGCGGACGCTGAGGTGGCGGCCGCGGCACCGACGTTCCTGCCCGACGGCCGGCTGCAGGCGGCGGTGGGCGTGGACGTGACCCTCGCGGGTGGCCTCGGTGGCCGCATCCGCGGCCTCGGTCGTCATCACGTCATCGTGGAGCTGCGCGACGAGGACGAGCTCGTGCGTGTCCGGGTGCCGCACGGCACCAGCGTGGAGGTGGACGGCGCCGACACCGTGCTCGGACCCCCACGCTCCGGCAGACGCGCGGGGGGTGACGGACCCGATCGCGGGACCGGCCGAGGCACGAGCGCGTCCTCCGGGCGGCTCGAGGTGGGCAGCGACGATGCCGAGCCCGACGACGCCCTCTTCGAGGCCCTGCGCATGTGGCGCTCACGCGTCGCCGCCCGTAACGGGGTCCCGGCCTACCTGGTGTTCCACGACCGGCACCTGCAGGTGTTGGCCGGCCGGAAGCCGAGCACGCTCAGGCAGCTGGCCAGCTGCCCCGGGGTCGGTCCCGCCAAGCTCGAACGCTACGGCGACGACCTGCTGGACCTGATCGTCGCGCATCTCGGCTGATCCCGCCGCGCCATCGCCGCTCGCCAGGCCGCCGCCGGCTGCAGGCGACGCACCGCTGGGTCGGAGGGTCGCAGCCGGCCGCTACCGTCCCTCCCCCACCCGCGCCCGCCCCCGGGGTGTGGCGATCGCCCCGCCGTCCACCGCAGACATCGAGGTGCTCCCGTGCGTCGCTCACTGCACCTGCGCCGCTGGCAGAAGGACGCACTGGACCACTTCGAGCAGCGTTCGTCCCGCGACTTCCTGGCGGTGGCCACCCCGGGTGCGGGCAAGACCACCTTCGCCCTGACCGCGGGGCTGCGGGATCTGGCCCGCCATCCCCACCGGCGCCTGCTCGTCGTCACCCCGACCCAGCACCTCAAGCACCAGTGGACCGAGGCGGCCGCCGGGTTCGGGCTGCAGCTGGAACCGAGCTGGTCCTCCGGCGAGCCCTTCCCCACCGACATGCACGGCGTCGCCGTCACCTACCAGCAGGTCGCGGCGAGCCCGTCCGCGCTCCGCGGCCCGGCCGACGATGCGTTCGTCGTGCTCGACGAGATCCACCACGCCGGAGCGGAACGGGCCTGGGGGGACGGCATCGCCCACGCCTTCGAGCCCGCCGCACGACGGCTCTCGCTGTCGGGCACGCCCTTCCGCAGCGACCAGAACCCCATCCCCTTCGTCACCTACGGCCCGACCGACGACCAGCCCTTCGTCGAGCCCGATGAGGCCGTCGCCGATCACGTGTACGGCTACGACGATGCGTTGCGTGACGGCGGGGTGGTGCGGCCGGTGTTCTTCCCGCGGCTCGGCGGCCAGATGGAGTGGACGGCCCCCGACGGGACGGAGATGTCGGCGACCTTCGACGACCATCTCGACCGCACCGCCTCCTCGCAACGGTTGCGCACGGCCCTGTCCCCCGACGGGGAGTGGCTGCCGACGGTCCTCGACCAGTCCCACACCCAACTCCAACGTCTCCGCGAGCAGCAGCCGGACGCAGCGGGACTCGCGATCACGATGGATGTGGAACACGCCCATGCGGTCGCCCGGCTGCTGCGCCAACGGCACGGGGTCAAGCCACTCGTGGTCACCTCCGACGACCCCGAGGCCAGCGAACGGATCGCTGAGTTCGCACGTTCACGTGAGCCGTGGATCGTGGCCGTCCGGATGGTCTCGGAGGGGGTCGACATCCCCCGGCTGCGGGTTGGCGTCTACGCCACCACCACGGTCACCGAGTTGTTCTTCCGTCAGGCCGTGGGGCGCCTGGTGCGCTGGCAGGGTCAGTTCCGGCGCCAGAAGGCGTTCATGTTCCTGCCGGACGAGGTGCGACTGCGGACCTACGCCGCGCAGCTCGCCGAGGCCCGCACCCACTCACTCAGGCGACGGGAGGACGATGGCGAGCAGCCGAGCGTCGAGCTCGACCAGCTACCCGTCGACGGCGAGGAGCAGCTGTCGCTGTTCCAGGCGATCTCGGCGACACCGCTCCAGGGCGACCCGGCGAGCATCTTCGATGACGCCCATCCCGAGGACCTGATCGTCGACGCTGGCAGCGCCCTGACGATGGAGATCGAGCTGGCGGCTCCGCCCCCCATCGCCGGGGCGAACGAGCTGTCCGGCACGCTCACGGTGCCGCGGACCCAGCGCAAGCGCGAGCTCCGGCAGGACAACACCGACCGTGTCCGGATGCTCACCCACCTGACGGGACTCACCCCCGAGGTCGTCAACGCCCGGCTCAACCAGGAGGTGGGCATCGGCGCGATCGGCGAGGCCAGTCTGGCCCAGCTCGAACGCCGCCGACGGGTCGCGGACCGGTGGATCGACCGGGCCTGAGAGGGTCGAGCTGCACGCCATCGCGCCCCAGGTGGTGGTGCCCGGGCACGCCGCCCGGGTCATCGCCCCCGCCTACGACGCGCTGACCGCGCAGCAGCACGAGGCGCTGGCGGCCACCCGGCCGGACCGCTCCGCCAGCAGCCCCTACGCTCCTGACGTGGACACCGTGGCGGAGGCCGATCTCGAGCAACTCCTGCGGGCCCGGGGCTTGCGGGTCACACGACCGCGCCGTGCGGTCTGGGAGGTCCTGCGTAGCGCGGACGGTCACCTGACCGTCGAGCAGGTCGCCAGCGCCGCCGAGGCGCTGGGCCACGATCTGGACCTGGCGTCGGTCTACCGGAGTCTCGATCTGCTCGAGCAGCTCGGCCTGGCCCGCTCCAGCCGGATCGGCGACGCCGACGCCGCCCGTTGGGAGCTCGCCCATCCCGACGAGCACTTCCACCTGGTCTGCACCAGTTGCGGTGGCGTCGATCACCACATCGGCTCGCTGGTGGCCGAGGTCCGCGAGCACCTCGATACCGGGCACGGGTTCGCGGTCGAAGCGGTCGAGCTGACGGTGACCGGACGGTGCGCCCGTTGCCGCAGCCAGCACGACTGAGCCTGAGCGGACCGGCGGCGAGGTCAGTGGGTCGCTGCGCGACGCCCGCGGGTCGGTGTCGGGGCGAACAGCCCCAACACGATCACGGCGGCCGGGAACACCAGCAGCAGCCGCAGCACGAGTTCGTAGGAGCCGGTCAGATCGCGACCCAGCGCCAGGGCCAGTGGCCCGAACGCGGTCGAACCGACGCTGATGGCGGTGACGACCCCGCGGACCGATCCGATGTGCGCGAGTCCGTAGAGCTTCGGGAAGGAGGCCGCCTCCAACGCCCGTGCCGAGGCCCCCGCGGCGCCGACCGTCACGCCGTAGGCGATCGCGGTCCAGCCGGGAGCCACCAGCACGACACCGAGCATCGCTCCCATCAGCAGCAGCATCGAGGTCGTCAGGACCCAGCGTGCGGCGAACCGATCGACCATGGACCCGACCGCCAGCGTCGCCAGGAGCGAGGCGATGGTCTGGGGCAGGAAGTTCGCGGCAGCCTGCACCGGCGTCAACCCTTGCTCACCGAGCAGATCGATCTGGTGGAAGGCCAGCCCGGTCCCGATCATCCCGGTCGCCGCCGTCGCCCCGGCGACCGCCCAGAACATCGGGGTCCTGAGTGCCTGTGCCCGGGTGTAGGAGGCAGCTGCAGCGGCGCGGGCGACCTCTTCGGCGTCGTCACGGGGTGCAGCACCGTCCGGCTCCTGCCCGACGTCGTGCGGCCGGTCGATCATCACGCGCACCGCCAGCGGGACGACCACCAGCCAGATCACCAGCCCCGTGGCGATCCATGCCGCCCGCCAGCCGATCACCGGGATGATGGCAGCCGCAGCGAGAGGGAACAGCGACAGCACGGCCGAGCCCACCGCGGTGGTGACCCCGATCGCGAAACCACGGCGCCGGTCGAACCAGGGCGCCGGCGCGGTGGTCGCGGTGAGCCCGAGCGCACCCTGCCCGAACATCCGGATGCCGGCGAAGCCGAGCGTGAGTGTGACGATGCCCACGACCCCGGCCATCGCCATCAGGACCGCACCGAACACCCCCCCGACGATCGCCATCGTCAGCCGGGTCCCGCGGGCATCGAGGAACCGACCCGCCGTCGGCAGGGCGAAGGCCCCGGTCAGGGTCCCGATGAGGTACGCGGTGGAGACCTGGGAGCGGCTGAGCGCCAGTGTCTCGATCATCGGATCGACGAAGACGCTCACCCCCACCGTCTGGCCCGGTCCCGTCATGCCGAGCGCGATGGCGGCGACCGCGACGATCCGCCACCCGGAGAACCGGGTGGTGGCACGTGGCGGACGTGGGTCGGGGAGCAGCGAGGTGAACACGCTCAACTCAGGATCAGGGTGTCGAGGGCGAGGTCGGGATGATCGCGCCCGATCCGTTCCGCCACGTAGCGGCTGCGGAACAGCGCGAGCGGTGCCCCGTTCTCGCGCCGGTAGACGTCCACGTCGCGCATGCCCTCGAGCGCGACCGCACCCTGGTCGTCGGTGGCCCGTGCCACCTCGAAGCGGGTGCCCTCGAGCCGCACGGGCGAGCCGAACTCGTGCTCCATACGCCAGGTGGCGACCTCGAACTGCAGCTGGCCGACCGCAGCCCAGATCGGTGCCTGATCACCGAGGTCGGCGTGCCGCAGCACCTGGACGACACCTTCCTCGTCGAGCTGCTGCACACCACGGCGGAACTGCTTGATGCGGCTGCGGTCCGCCGGGTGAGCGGTGGCGAAGTGCTCAGGCGTGAAGGTGGGCAGCGGCGGGAACGCCACCTCGGTTCCCTCGGCATGCAGGGTGTCGCCCGCACGAAGGTCCGTGGCGTTGACCAGCCCGATCACGTCGCCGGGGAAGGCCTCGTCGACGGTCTCACGGTCGCGGCCGAAGACCGCGTGTGCGTACTTCGCGACCGTCTTGCGCCCCGTGCGGGCGTTGATCAGCGTGGCACCGCGCTCGAAGCGGCCAGAGCACACCCGAACGAACGCCAACCGGTCGCGGTGCCGCGGGTCCAGGTTCGCCTGCACCTTGAAGACCAGGCCGCTGAAGGGGCCGTCCACGGGGTGCAGCTGCTCGGTGACATCAGGGCGGGCCGTCGGCGGTGGAGCGTAGGCGACCACCGCGTCCAGCAGCAGCCGGACCCCGAAGTTGGACAGCGCCGACCCGAAGAACACCGGTGTGGCCTCCGCCGCCAGGAAGGCCTCGAGGTCGAGGTCGGCACCGACCGCATCGAGCAGGTCGAGCTCCTCACGGACGGCCTCGGCCACCTCGTCGACCCCGCCCTCGTCCTCCTGGGCGATGCGGGCACCACCGGGGGTGTTGGCCTCGAACCGGTAGCTGTGCCGGTCGCGCCGGTCCACGACACCGAGGAAGCGACCTTCGGGCTTGATCGGCCAGGTCACGGGTTGACCGACGATGCCGAGCTTGGTCTCGAGGTCGTCGAGGATCTCGAGCGGCTCCGGGGTCGGCCGATCCATCTTGTTCACGAAGGTGATGATCGGCGTGCCACGCGCCTTGCAGACGGCGTACAGCTTCTCGGTCTGGGGCTCCACCCCGCGGGCGGCGTCGATGACCATCACGGCGGCATCCACCCCGGACAGCACCCGGTAGGTGTCCTCGGAGAAGTCGCGGTGGCCCGGGGTGTCCAGCAGGTTCAGCACGGTGCCGTCGTGCTCGAAGCGTGCCACCGCCGAGGTGACCGAGATCCCGCGCTTCTGCTCGAGCTCCAGCCAGTCGGAGGTGGTCGCCCGATCGGCCTTGCGGCTCTGGACGGCCCCGGCCTGCTGGATCGCTCCCGCGTAGAGCAGGAACTTCTCGGTGAGGGTGGTCTTGCCCGCATCCGGGTGCGAGATGATCGCGAAGGTCCGGCGGCGAGCAGCTTCCGCGGACACGACGGACACGGTGCGGCTCCAACAGGGGAGGAAGGGGTCGCCGAGGACCGGCGACGGGGACGGGTCGGAGGACCTCCGACGACTGCCAAGGTAGCCCATCGTCCGAGGCAGCGACCGCTGCGCCACCTCGAGGATGATGGTGATCGACCCGGCCCTGCGACAGCGCCTGGCTGATGTCCCGGTGACGGTCGGTGGTGCGGGCTCGAGCGGCTGACCGCTGTCCGAACGCACCTGGGCAGATGACCTGCAGTGCCGCGGAGCCCGTAGCCTGGAGCCGACACCTCCTACCGCCCCCGCTCGCGCCCGACCGCCCGAGCAACGGCGCTGCCAGTAGCCAGGCCAGTGGACCACCCCCGGTGGCGTGTGCGTGACGACAGAGAGTGCTACGTGCCCAGCAACGACACGATCTGGACCTCGAGTCCGCGCCACCGGGCTCGATCCAGACCGCGCTGGCGCGTCATCGGCAGCCTCGCGGCGATCATCGCCTTCTCGATCGCGGTCGTGTCGGGCGCCGTGTTCGCGCTCGACCGCTCTCTGACGCGGGTCGAGGTCGAGGGCCTTCGTGGTGCCTCGGGGACCAGCGAGGACGAGGGCAGTGCGGCTCCAGCCGGTGGCGACGGAGGACGGGGGACGGAGCAGGTCGACCGGGCCGGCGAGCTCGACGCCGACATCGACCTCGATGCTGAGCCGATCACGATGCTCCTGCTCGGCTCCGACACCCGTGAGGTCCTCACGGCAGAGGAGCAGCAGGAGCTCGGGACCGGTGCTGCCTGGGGAGAGCGCACCGAGGTGGTCGCCCTCGTCCACATCGATGCGAGCGCCGATGCACTACGGATGGTGAACATCCCCCGGGACACCGTCGTCCCCAGATGCGACGGCACCAGCGGACGCATCAACGCTGCCTACAGCATCGGCGAGAGCTCCGGGATCGGGGGAATGAGCTGTGTCGTCCAGACGGTCTCGCGGTGGTCGGGCGTGGCCATCGACCATGCCGTGAAGGTCGACTTCCGAGGGTTCCTGGAGATCGTCGACGCGATCGGCGGTATCGAGCTCTACATCGAGGAGCCGATGCGCGACCAGCGTGCGCACCTGGACCTGCAACCCGGCTGCCAGGTGCTGGACGGAGCTGACGCGCTGGCCTTCGCGCGAGCCCGCCACCTCGACGACGACTTCGGACGCATCAGCCGCCAGCAGCGGCTCCTGGTCGAGATGCGGGACCAAGCGCGCGAGAACGGCGTCTTCTCGAACCCCGTGCGCACCCTGCAGTTCGCCGAAGCCGTCGCCGCGGCGCTGCAGGTCGACGACTCGCTGACCCTGAACCGCATCCGACAGTTGGTCATGGACCACCGGCAGACGCTCCAACAGCCACTGGCGGCACGCACGGTCCCTGGCACACCGGATACCTCGGGCGAGGCCTGGCTCCTGCGCCCTGACCAGCAGGCCGCGGACGAGCTGTTCACCTGGCTGCTGGAGGGCGATACCGCCGTCGAGGACGCCAGCAGCACGTCAGGCAACGAGGACGGCAGCCCCGGCTCGGACGGCGACGGCAGCCCTGGAGGCGCTGGCCCCGACGGTGAGGTCGATGCTCCGGTCGGCTCCCGTCCGCAGCGCTGCGACTGAGCAACGCCTGCCGATCGCGGCCGTTGCCGTCCCCCCACGGAGGATGCGACCACACCGCCACGCCGGGCCGCCTGCCGAACGTGACAGCGACAGGGGTCAGCGACAAGCCTCGCCGTGGATCCCGACCCCCGCGGCCGCCGCACGGCGCTCGGCCGCAACGACCTGTGCGTGGAAACGGTCGTTGGGCGGGAACAACACCGCCTCCGACAGCCCCTCCTCTGCGAGCAGTTCGTTCACGAAGACCCCACCGTCGGTCCACAGCCCGCGCAGCGGTCGGTCGTACTGGTCGCGTTCCTCGCGGTCCGCCGCGATCCACACCAACGAGTCGGTGGGCAACAGGGTCGCCAGGCGGTCGGTCGCCCCGTCCGCGAGGCACTCCGCCGGGCGACCGTCCCGCGCCACCTCCGGCGCATCGATGTTGAGCAGCCGCACGCGGATCGATCCGCCCTCAGTGATGGTGCCGCCGGGAGCAGCGATCAGCCGCACCGTGTCACCGTCGACCACCCGGTCCACGATGGCCGGCTCCGCATCGGCCGGCACGCCCTCAGGCCGATCGGCAGCCGAAGCATCAGCCAGCGCCGAGGGTGCAGGGCCGCCGTCGACCAGGCCGGTGATCCCGGAACAGCCCGCCAACCACAGACACAGCACCGGTAGGACCGCGACCACCGCCACGGATCTCGAGGCCCCCATACCCCTCCCTTCCAGCGGTGGACGATGCCCTCCCACACGCCGTCGTCTGGCAGGATCGTGGACGGTAGCCCGTGACTGGTGGGACATCGGTCCCCCGAGCAGAGGATCACCATGCCGCGTCTCGTCATCGACCGCAGCGAGCACCACGTCACCCTCCGGCTGGACGCACCGCAACGGCGCAACGCGCTCGATCTCGAGACCATGGCCGCACTCGTCGTAGCGCTGCGGGCTGCCGACGACGACCCGGCCGTGCGTGCTGTCGTGCTCACCGGGACCGACCCCGCCTTCTGCGCCGGCCTCGATCTGGCCGAGATCGCCGGTGGGCGGCTCGACCTCGCCGAGGTGACCCGCCTGGACGCCGATCCGTGGCGCACACTGCAGGAGCTCACCACACCCACGATCGCCGTGGTCAACGGGGCTGCGGTCACCGGCGGGTTGGAGCTCGTGCTGTGCTGTGATCTCGCGATCGCCTCAGAGCGGGCCCGGTTCGCCGATACGCACGCCCGCGTGGGTATCCACCCGTCAGGTGGGATGAGCGTGCTACTCCCGCGCTACGTCGGTCTGCGGCAGGCGCTCGGGATGAGCCTCACGGGCAGGTTCGTGGATGCCGGCGAGGCTGTGGCGATGGGGCTGGTCAACACCGTGGTGCCACACGAGCAGGTCTCGGACGCCACGGAGCAGGTGATGGCCGCACTCATCAGCTCGGACCCGGTCATCGTGAGCGAGTTGCTGGCCACCTACCGTCTGCTCTCCGGGGTTCCCCTCGAGGAGGCGTTGCACGCCGAGCGGGAGCGCGGGCGCGACCTGGTGGTCGACCCCGCCGCCGTGGAGGCTCGCCGCCAAGCGGTCATCGAACGCGGACGCGAACTGCAGGGCGACTGAGCTCAGGCCGCGCGATCAGGCGGCCAGGAGCGCCCGCACATCCGCGACGAGCACGACGGCCAGGAGCGCGAGCACCACGCCGATGAACGCCGTGTAGGCCCAACGGTGCTCCCAGTCGGCCAGCCACACCCGACGCAGGCTGTGGATCGACAGCACCGTGGCCAACAGCACCAGCACGATCGACAACGGGCGCGCCAACACCCCGATCCACCCGACGACGGGCGCCAGGGCCGGCAGCACCGCGTACATGATGATGCACCGGATCGCCGACAGCCAGATCGATCCCTTCAGTGACAGCAGCGCCTGGGGATCCGCATCCCCGATGCGCAGGACCTGACGAGCGAGCCGGTCCGCGGCGGAACGCGGGGCCTGTTCGGTCGGGGTCTGGGTCATCGCCAACGGTCGCTCCACGGGAGGTGATCGTCGCGCCATCGTCGAAGCGATAGCGGAGGTCCTGAGGGTACGTGGCCCGCCGCCCAGTGGCTGCACCATGGCGCTCACGGCTCCGGATCCACGGCGTGCCAACCGCCTCCTCGCCGTTCGCGGGTCACCGTTCGTCGCTGACGGCACGGCGCCACGGCGCGGGCAGGAACCGCGGCGTCCGTGCGGCATAGCAGGGGTACTCCGGGTATCGCTCTGCCAGCAGGCCCTCCTCGAACCGGGCCTTGCCGTGGAAGAACGCCACCGTCACCGCGGCCAACGCGAGCACGAGCCCACTCCCCGAGCGCACCGTGATCCCGACGACGATCAGCAGCACGCCGGTGTAGATCGGGTGGCGCACGTGGGCGTAGGGACCGTCGGTGCGCAGTTGGCCACCATCACGCGGCACCGGGGTCGGCGTCAGACGGTCACCGAGCCGGAGCCCCGCCACGAGCGCCCAGAACGCGCCCAGGACACCGATGGCCTGTCCGGTCCGCTCGAGCCATGACGGCGTCGGCCACAACTCCCCCATCGGCAGGAGCACCAGCGCGACGAGCAGCACGACCTGACCCGCGACCAGGAGCCACCCGATGGTGCGACGGTCCACCTCTGTCTCCCCTAATGCTTCCGAGGTCCAGTCCCGACCGCGCGCGCTGCATCGAGCGAGAGAGCGTACGCCGCGGTCCGCTCCTGCGATACGGCCAGCACACCGCTACCCGGCTTCGGTCTCGCTGGCGGCCACGCCACCGCCACCCCGCTCGGGCGAGGACACCTCGGGTCGGCCATGACGGGCGAGGCTCGCGTTGCGCCAGCGATCGTCGCCGGTCACCTCGCGGCCGAACCAGGCCGGTGGATCGAAGTCGTTGGCCTCCTCCCGTGACGCGAACTCCACCTCGACGCGGCAGAGGCCGGCGAGCGCACCGTCGTACACGTCCACCTCGGCGATGTGGTCGCCGACCCGGACACGGTGGCGCTGTTTGGCGAGTCGCCCACCCCCGGTGTGCTCCCACAGCACCTCGGCGTCATCGGGAGGGAGCGGGAGCTCGACCTCGGTGCGGACCATCCCACGGCCCGCCTTGATCGTCAGTGCCGCGTCCTGCTCCCGGATGCGCAGGCGCACCTCGACCTCCCCCTCGCTGGCGACATAGCCTTGCCGCAGCTGGACCCCGGGACCGAGCAGCGCGGGATCGGGGACGTCGTCGGCCACGAAAGCGCGCTCGACCTCGACCGGCACGCAGGTCCTCCGGGCTACAGGGAAGTGGTGAACGATGCCGAGCGTAGTGTTCGACGGCGGGGGTGGACCCGTCGGTGCCGTGATCGAGGTACTGGCGCGCGCCGGGATCGTGCTCTCCCCGCCCGAGCCGCTGCATCGGACGCGCTTCGACACCTTCGATGGCCGCCTGCATGCCGCTGGGCTGCGCCTCGAGGCACGTACGACCGCCACCGCCAGCGGTTCCGGTCACGCGCTGATGGTGATCGGCAACGATGGTCCACCCGCCCGGCTGTTCCTGTCGGCACCGATGGAGAGCTCGCGGTCGCGCCCACTGTCGCTCGCGAGCCTGCCGGCCGGGCCCCTGCGAGCCCGGTTGCAGCGCACGGCCGGCGACCGGGCGGTCCTGGCCCAGGCTGCCCTGCACTCGGTGCGCTCCAGTGGGACGGCCACCGACGACGACGGGATCCCTCAGGCGATCGTGCACCTGGACACCGACCTCGCCACCGGGCCCGTGTCGCCGCGGTCGCTCGGCGACCGGAGCAGGAGCTTGGCCCGGGATCCCCTGCCCGCATGGACCGTCGAGGTGGAGGAGTTGCCCGGTCGCGCCGCAGCCGCCCACCGTCTCCAGGAAGACCTCACCGCCGCGTTGCGCACTGAGCAGGGTGGACCACCCGGGCGGATGGCAGGTGACGCGCTCGAGCGCGCGGCCGTGGCCATCGGGCTCGACCGGGCCGGATGGCGCGGGCCACGGCGACCGGCACTGGAGCGAGACGAGCCCTCCCTCATCGGGGTCAGGAAGGTGCTCCGTAGCTTCGCGGACGCACTGGACGCCAACTGGGATGGTGCCGCCGACCACCTCGACGACGAGTTCCTGCACGGGCTGCGGATCAGCGTGCGGCAGACCCGCTCCCTGCTCGCCCAGAGCCGTGGCATCGTGCCGAAGGAGGTCCGGTCCGCGCAACGGGAGGCCTTCCGCTGGCTCGGCACCGTGACCTCCCCTGCCCGGGACCTGGACGTGTACGTCGCCGGGTGGCCACGGCTGACCTCGCTGCTCGACGACGCCCAGGCCCGCGCGCTGGAACCCGTGCTCGCCCACCTGGCAGGACAACAGGCGGTCGCGCGCACCGAGGTGGCGGTGGCACTGCGCTCACGGACCGCCCGACATCTGCGAGCGGACTGGCGGGCCTGGCTCGACCTCCCCGACGGCGAGGTGGCCGGGGGCAGGCACGCGGCCTGGCCGCTCGGCCGGGCGATCGGCGATCGGATCATGGCTGCCCAGCAGCAGCTGCTGGTCGATGGACGGACGGTCGACGACGCCTCCCCGGCGGGTCAGCTCCATGAGCTGCGCAAGGATGGCAAACGTCTGCGCTACCTCCTCGAGGGCTTCGGCCACCTCGGCGGCCGCAAACGCAGCAAGGCCATGATCGGCCACCTGAAGGCACTGCAGGACAACCTCGGCGCTCACCAGGACGCCGAGGTCCAGGCCGAACGCCTGCGGCGGGCGCTCCACGAGCTCGTCGAGAACGAGGAGCCGGGGGCAACCACGGTGGCGGCGGGCGAGCAGCTGATCGCCGACCTCGAGCGTCGGCAGGCCGAAGAGCGGGCGGACTTCCACGACCGGTTCGCCGCCTACGACCGGAAGAAGGCCCGCCAGACGCTCGAGGACCTCGTCGAACGGATGTCGCGGTGAAGGTGATCGCTGCAGCCAGCATCAAGGGTGGTGTTGGCAAGACGGCCACGGCCGTCAACCTCGCGGCCGAGGCGACGCGTGCGGGGGTCAGGGTGCTGCTGTGGGACCTCGACCCGCAGGGCTCGGCGACCTACCTCCTGCGTGCCGAGCACCACCTCTCCGGCGGCGGCGTTCGTGGCCTGGTCGATCCGAAGGCGGAGCTCGCCCCGCACGTGCGTGCCACCTCGGTGCCAGGTCTGCACGTGGTGCCCTCGGACCTCTCCCTCAGGTTCCTGGATCGCCACCTCGACGCTGCCGGGAAACCTCGGCGTCGGATCGGGACGCTGCTCTCACCGTTGGCGATGGCCTACGACCTGGTGGTGCTCGACTGTCCTCCGGGGGCGTCGATCGGCATCGAGAGCGCGTTCCGAGCCACCGATCTGGTGGTGGTTCCCGTGGTCCCGACGACCCTCGCAGTGCTGACCCTGAGCCAGCTCGAGGAGGTCGTGGCCGGGCGGTCGCGACGTCCCGCGCTGGTGGCGCACCTGTCGATGCTGGACCGGCGCAAGCGGCTGCAGCGCGAGACGGCCGAGGAGCTCCGCCGCCGCGACGACGTGCTGCAGACCGCGATCCCCAACACGACCGGTGTCGAGCGCATGGGACCGGAGCGTGCCCCGGTGCGTGCCTTCGCCCCCCGCTCCCCGGCCACTGACGCCTACGAGCAGCTGTGGTCCGAGGTCGCCGGCCGGTTGTGGTGAGCACCGGTGGATCGCAACGAACGGGCTGCGGCCTGGTCGATACGTTGCGATCTTCGGCCGCGGGACGGTCGGCCCGGCCCAGCAGCGTGGTCCCGGGGCCCGGCAGCGTGGTCCCGGGGCCCGGAGCGACCACCATCACCACCCACGGTCACGTCCGCCGTGTGCTGGCCGGCCACGGACGGTCGGTCGGCACCGACGGCCATCGGAGCTGCTATGGACGACCGGCGGCTGTTCGTCCTACGGCACGCGAAGTCCTCCTGGAAGCACAGCGGCCTCTCGGACCACGAGCGGCCGTTGTCGGGCCGCGGCCACGACGCGCTCCCCCGCCTGCGCCGGGCGCTGGAGGAACGAGCCCCCGCCATCGAGGTGGTGCTGTGCTCCTCGGCAGCGCGCACCGTGGCCACGCTGGAAGGCGTCCGGGCCGCCCTGCCCGAGCACGTGCAGGTCACGGTCGACGCCGAGCTGTACGGGGCGGGTGGGCAGAGCTGGCTGGAGCGGTGCCGATCGGTCGGCGACGACGTTGCGGGCGTGCTGGTGATCGGGCACAACCCCGGCCTCGAGGCGCTCGTCCACCAGCTGGCACCCACGGGCGAGACGGCGGCACTGGAGCTCCTCGCCCGCGGCTTCCCCACCGGCGCGCTGGCGGAGCTGGAGCTACCGGGGCCGTGGAGCGCTCTGGAGTTCGACTCCTGCCGCCTCGCGGCCCTGCAGATCCCACGCGAGCTCCCTGACCCCTGACCGACCGGGTCCCGTACCGCCGCACACCGCTCGGAACGGCCGCCACGTCCGGCAGCGGGAGTGGCCGGCCCGGATGATCGCGCACGGCACGGATCCTGCGCTCGCACGGGCCCTCCGCCTCTTGCGGTCAGGCTGTGCGTGGGCGCACGTTGACGGTGGAGACCGTTCCAGTGGCGCGCGACGCCGGTGGCGCCGCTCCGTCGCCGCCGGTCCCGGGGCGGGCACCGCCCGTGTCGTGGCAGCACCGGGCTGGCTGCCCGGCGCTGCGGGTCGCCGGACGGCCTCGCAAGACGTGGCACTCGAGCACGGCGTCGTGCGGGTGCGTTCCGGCCCGTCGGTGCCTGCGGGAGGTGAGGACGATGATGGCTTGGCTGTTCGGCCTGCTGCAGCTGGCGGTCCTGGTGGCACTGATCGTCTGGGTGGTGCGGGCGCTGCGGCCCGGCATCGGCCCCGGCGGCGACGACCCCCAGTCGCTGCGTCGCGTCGTGCTGTACGGCGGGTTGCTCATCAGTGTCGTGGCGGTCGCTGTCGGCCTGTCGCGGCTGCTGCTGGCAACGCTGCCGCAGGACCTGATCGTCGGCGAGCGCACCGACGAACTGGCGCTCGGTGTCGCGTTGACGGCCGTGTTCGTGCCCGCGGGGCTGCTGCTGTGGCGGGCCGTGCGTCGGGGGCTTCGGGCGGACGCCAGCGAGCGGGGCACACCGGCCTGGGCGCTGTACGTGGTGCTGGCCACCGTGGGGAGCCTGCTCGTCGCGGTGGTCAACGCCGTGTGGTTCGGTGACCTGCTCGTCGGGATCGGTGACCTCACCGCGGAGCCGGCGGCGGTGGCGCTGGTGGCACTGGTGGTGTGGAGCGCACACGTGTGGCTGTCGCGGCACCCGACGCTGGCCCCGACCAGTGAGCTGTCCCGGCTGACCATGATCGCCGGATCGGCCATCGGCCTGGTGACCTCGGCGATCGGGCTGGGCGGTCTGCTGCAGGTCGGCCTCGAGGCGCTCTACGACGTCGCGGTGCCGGCAGCGCTGCTGACCCGTGACGCGGAGCTGCTCGGACACAGCGCGGTGCTGGTCGTCATCGGTGCGCCGGTGTGGTCGTGGTACTGGTGGCGGCAGGCTCGCCACGGACCGGCGGACACCCTATGGCTGGCCTACGTGCTGCTGATCGGGGTGCTGGGTGGCCTGGCCACCGCCGTGACCGCGGCCGGGTACGGCCTGTGGACGACCCTGACCTGGTGGCTCGGTGACCCCGAGGCGGCCACCGCGGCAACGCACTTCACGGCGCTGGTCCCGGCGCTCGCCGCGGCCACGGTCGGGCTGGGCGCGTGGTGGCTGCACCGGCACGCCCTGGACACCCTCGACAGCGGCACACGCACGGAGCCCGAGCGGGCTTACGACCACCTCGCGGCCGGGGTCGGGCTGGTCACCGCCGCCGGCGGCGTGACCATCACCGTCGCCGCGGCGCTGGAGACGCTGGTCTCCGGCGCCACCGCTGGCACCGGCCTCTCCGCGCGTGAGCTCCTGCTTCTGGCGCTGACCCTGCTGCTGGTCGGCGCCCCGGTGTGGTGGCACTTCTGGTACCGCGTGCAGCGGTACGTGCGGGCCGCTCCTGCTGCAGAGGTCGGCTCCCCGAGCCGGCGCGTCTACCTCGTGCTGCTGTTCGGCGCGACGGGTCTGACCGCGGTCATCAGCCTCGCCGTGATCGCCTTCGTCCTGCTCCGTGACCTGCTCCAGGGCGACCTCGAGCTCGCCGTGCTCACCCAGTTGCGCGTGGCGATCGGCCTCGTGGTGACCGCTGGCACCCTGTCGGGTTACCACCTGGCGGTGCAGCGCGAGGATCGGTCGCTCGCGCCGCTGACACCCGAACTCGAGCACGTGCGCGAGGTGCTGCTGGTCAGCCCGGACGGACACAGCCTGGCGACCGCCGTCGCGACCGAGACCGGAGCGCGGGTCCGGAGCCTCCACCGGCTCGACACCCCACATCTCGACGTCGATCCCCACCTGATCGGCGAGGCGGTCCGCTCGGTGCATCACCGCCGGGTCCTCGTCACGATCGACGACGACGGGCAGGTCCACGTCACGCCCTACGAGCCGCAATGAGCTGTCGGCTGGGTACCCGGCCCGGCGTACCCGGCCCGGCGTACCCGGCCTCAGCGTGACCGGGCCGCGGCCGCCTCGACGTCCTCGGCGATGAGTTCGGTCAGCAGTGCGTCCCCGGGGTCCACGGCACGCACGACGCGCTGGGCGTGGGTCGCCAGGGTCGCCTCGAACAGGTTGCGGACGGTGCGGCCGTTGCCGAAGCCACGACCACGCTCGGTCGTGTCCAGGTGCCGCCCCAGCGCCGACAGGCCGTCGGCGGTGAAGCGGTAGCCGGCCTGCTGAGCCTGGTGCGCGGCGATCGACAGCAGTTCGGTCGTGGTGTAGTCCGGGAAGTGGATCGTGCGGGGGAACCGGGAGGACAGCCCGGGATTCGAGGCGATGAAGCCGGCCATCTCGTCCGGGTAGCCGGCGACGATCACCACGAGGCGATCACGATGGTCCTCCATCAGCTTGACCAGCGTGTCGACGGCCTCCTGGCCGAAGTCGCCGCCGCCGGCCCCCGACGCGCCGTGGGCACGGGTCAGCGCGTAGGCCTCGTCGATCAGCAGCACGCCGTCCAGCGCGGAGGTCACCACCTCGGTGACCCTGGTCGCGGTCTGGCCGACGAAGCCGGCGACCAGACCCGCGCGGTCGGTCTCGACGACGTGGCCGCTGGCGACCGCGCCCAGGCTCGCGTAGATCCGCCCGACCAGCCGGGCGACCGTGGTCTTGCCGGTCCCCGGGTTGCCGGTGAACACCAGGTGCCGGGAGGTTGCGACCGTCTGGAGACCCCGCGCCTCGCGCAGGCGCTGGACCGTCAGTAGGTCGGCGACCAGCTGCACCTCGGCCTTGACCGGGTCGAGCCCGATCAGCGCGTCGAGCTCGGCGAGGACCTCGGCGAGCGGCTCCGGCGGCGGTGAGGTGTCGGACCCGACGCCACGCCCGCCGGCAGGGTCGGCGAGCATCGTCGCCGTCGCAGCCGCGTCGTCGCGGGCGACCGGCCCCCGCGCCCGCGAGCGCCGGTGGTCACCGTCCGTCCGTGGCGCGAGCCCGCGCCGTGACGGCGCAGGTGGTGGGGGCACCGAGGTGCCGGAGGAGGCGCGCGACTCGGGGGTGGGCGGCCCGGGGGTCGTCGGCGGGCTGAAGAAGCCACCATCGGGCCGGCGCTCGTGCGGGGTGGTGACCCCGGCATCGTGGATCGCGGTCAGCAGTGACTGCCGGAACCGTGCCACGGCGTCCAGCTCGACCTGCGACGGTTCGAGGTCGACCGCCGCGACGGCGTGGCCGAGTGCCACCGCGGCCTGCAGGTAGCGCCACACCCGGTCGCCGTCGTCCTGGCGATCGGCTGCCAGCAGCTGCCGGACGAGCTCGGAGCTGCGGCCCAGACGAGCACGTGCGCCTGTCAGCATGCCGCTGCGACGGACATCGTCGAGGCTGGCGTCCTGCAGGGGCGGCCCGACCCGCGACCCGGCGACCGCGACGAAGGCGGCCACCTCGCTGTCGGTATGACGCACGTCCGCGTCGATGAACGCGGCGGTGAGCGCGACCGCCTCTGCGGCCGCATCGGTGCGAGCGCCATCAGCCGCGAGACCAGCGCTGGCCAGGTCCGTGGACACGGTGGCGACGAAGGCTTCGACGGCGGCATGCAGCGCAGCGGTCACGATGGCCTCACGGTCGGCAACGGCAGGCTGGTCGGGTCCCGCCCACTGCATCGGCAGCGGGGCACGGGCGCTGGAGGCCGGTCCCCATCCGGTCAGGACGCGTGCACCGGCGGCCACCGGCGGCGTCCGGACGGGTCCCGCGTTCTCGGACCCGGACGCTCGGATGCACACCCGACACCCGGCCGGGTCAGGTCATCACGCGTCGTCGGGCAGTGCCGACACGAACTCCTCGAGCTGCTCCACCAGCTCCAAGGCGCCAACGAACACCGGCGTGCGCTGATGGATGTCCCCGGGCTGGAGATCGAGCAGTGAGGTCCGGCCGTCGGAGCCCCGTCCACCGGCCTGCTCGGCGAGGAAGGCCAGAGGTGCCCCCTCGTAGAGCAGCCGCAGCTTCCCGGCCGGCTCGTCGTTGGTCCCGGGGTAGGCGAAGATGCCGCCATGCAGCAGGTTGCGGTGGAAGTCCGACACCGCGGAACCGATGTAGCGCTGCGACATGGTGGGCGTGTCGTCGCGGTTGGCCCAGTGCACGAACCGCTCCACGCCCCGTTCCCAGTGGGCGGACGCGGCCAGGTTGAAGCTGTAGTAGCTCGGGTCGGGGGGGAACTCCAGATCCGACCACGTGAGCAGGAACTCGCCCGCCTCCGGATCGAGGGTGAAGGCGTGGACGCCGTCGCCGGTGCTGTAGACCAGCATCGTCGAGGTCGAGTACAGCAGGTAGCCCGCCGCGACCAGGTCGCGGCCGGGCCGCAGCCAGTCCGCGGTGGTGGGGGCCGCACCGTCGTGCTGTCGGAACACCCCGAAGATCGTCCCGATGCTGACGTTGGCATCGATGTTGGAGGAGCCGTCCAGCGGATCGCAGGTCACCACGT
>CAYXJD010000032.1:13435-18578 GCA_964465225.1 uncultured Actinomycetota bacterium | reverse complement strand
GACGGTGTCCTTGATCGTGTCGGTGCCCAGGACCAACTTGGCTCGGTCGAGCGTGCCGTCATCGATGTCCACCAACCGCTTCGTCACCGCACCCTCCTGCGTATATCCCAGCCCAGGAAGGATATTCCGGGTAGTTGCGTCTGTACCGTCGCGGACGCCCAGGCCGTCGGTTGGACCCTCATCGGCGCGTTCATGGTCATGCTTCACGCCCACGACCACGGGATCGATGCGCTCGCACCACCCGCGACGCAGACGCGCTCGTGGGCTACCTCACCGGTACCGGAACACCGCGCCAACCCCGGCGAGAGCACTGATCGCCGAGTTGGCGGTCAACGCGAGCTGTCAAGATCCGTCGTGACCGGGAGTGCTCTTGGCGCTGACGCCCTCTACCTCGATCAGCGGGGGCTCCATGGGTCGATCAGCTCCAGGCCGAGACCGTCGAAATCGGACGTGTTGCGCGTCGCGAGCCTCATGCCGCGGGCGATGCAGATCGCGGCGATCATCCCGTCCTCCACCGCGAGTGGACGGCCGGCGGCAGGCCGCACCTCCTGCAACCGCGCGTACTGCCGTGCGGCGGCCTCGTCGTAGGGCAGCACGGAGCCGGCGAAGACCCGAAGGGTTGACTCGATCGCATCCAGCAGGCCCGCACGGCGACGCCCGGCCGGCAGCGCCCGGACTCCGGTCAGCAGTTCCCCGACGCTGATCGAGGTCACCCCGGCTTCCTCATCCGCCGAGGCGAGCCAGGCGAGCACATGGGGGTCGGGCTGCTGCTTGAGCGGCTCGGACAGCACGTTGGTATCGAGCACGATCATCCGAGGTCGACCTGGCGGGGCGCGGAGCGCTCCGGCAAGGGCAGCTCGTCGCCTCGCAGGTCCTCGGTGGCCTCGACCCAGGCCTGCGCCAGCCCGCCGCGCGTGAGCGCAGCCGTCAGGATCGAACGGACTTCAGCTTCCATCGACCTTCCGTGCTCGGCCGCTCGCTGCTTGAGACGCCGCTGCACCTCGTCATCGAGGTTGCGCACCGTGATGCTGGCCACCACAGACCTCCCGCACCGGCCACCTCATATGCTAGCAATGATAGCACCCAGCGCTGCTGGGGCGCTGGCCAGGCACCTCATCGGGGGCTCAGAGAGAGGGTTCCCCGTGTCGGCCGCTCCATCTGGCGGTTCACACCAGCCGAGATGGCTGTCAGAACGAGCTGTCAACGCAGCAACCCCCGTCCGAAACCGGGGGCCACGGGGGTGGGGCGTAGAGGATTCGAACCTCTGACCTCTTGCGTGTCGAGCAAGCGCTCTAACCAACTGAGCTAACGCCCCAGAAGTGCGACCGCGAAACGTACAGCGGCCCCACGTGCCCGGCAAACCCCCGCGCCACTCGCCGACGACCAGTGCCGACAACGGCGTTCAGAACACCTCCGCAGCTACCCTTCAGGTGGCAGATCAAAGGCACCGTGGTCGCGATGCATGCCTCCTCCGTCGAACCGCCCCCGGGTCGGGGCTTCCTCACCGGAGCCCGCACCACCTCGCTGGTCGTACTGGGCCTGTGGGCGGTCGCTCGGGCCGCTGAGTCGGGGGTCTCGCTCTGGGTCAGACACGCTGCGTCGGCGACACCACCCGAGTGACCCGCCGACTCGTGACGCCCCCTCCAGATGACTGCCGCCTGCTACCCCGCCCCGGTGACCGATCAGCCCGCCACACGGGCCAAGAGTGGGCTCTACGGCTCCATCCATCTGCGGAGGCTGGACCATGACCACGGACACCGAGGCTCCGATCTTCCACCTCGACGGCGGCCATTACGTCGCCTCCGCACTGGCCCGGGGCCCCTGGGACGCACGCGCCTGTCACGGCGGGGCACCGGCGGCACTGCTCGCCGCCGCGATCGATCGGATGCCGGCACCGGTTCCGATGCAGGGCGTCCGACTGACCTTCGACCTGCTGCGCCCCGTGCCGGTGGGAGTCAGGCTGCGACTGGACACCGAGGTGATCCGCGAGGGCCGTCGTGTCCAGCTGGTCGAGGCCCGGCTCACGCCGGCCGACGATGGGACGGAGCTGGTCCGCTGCCGGGCACTGCGGATCCGTTCCACCACGCTCGAGCTCCCGACGGACCGCCCCACGGCCGCCGAGGCCGCGTCTCCATCACCGGCGAGGCTGCCACGCGTCAGCGGGGTTCCGGGTGTCGAGGGCGAGGGTTTCTGGACCGCGGTCGACGTGCGGCTGGTCGACGGCGAGCTCGGGCGTCCTGGGGTCGGTCGAGGGTGGTTCAGGGTCGTTGCGCCGCTGACCGATGGCCCCGATGACCCCCCTGCGGCTACGGCCAGCCTCACAGCTGACCCGCCGGCACCGGACGCTGCCGGGGCCCTGTCACGCGACGGCACGTTGCGCGTGGCCGGCGTCCTACCCCTCACACCACTGGCACGGGTCGCAGCGACCGGTGACTTCGGCAACGGCATCGGTGCACCGCTGGCGATGGGCCCGTTCCGCTACCTCAATCCCGACCTGACGGTCGATGTACACCGGCTCCCGGTCGACGAGTGGGTGTCGCTCGAATCCCGGTCGGTCGCGCAGCCGACCGGTGTCGGTCTGACGACCGGCACGCTCGGTGACCGCGAGGGAGCGCTGGGCACCTGCCTCCAGAGCTTGTTCATCGACACCTTCTGAGGACGCCGGCGCGCCGGGGAGGCAGGATCGGGTGCACTCCGCCCCGGTAACCGGGGTGTTCCGCACCCGATCCTCCCGGTCTCGACCAACCACCTCCGAGCCCGCCTAGCCCCGACCGCGCCTACCTCCGACCCGGACGGGTGCACTCCGCCCCGGGAACCGGGGTGTTCCGCACCCGATCCCGGGAGCGGGGAGGCTGTGGAACGACGTCGCATCCAGGTCTCGTTGGCCAGGCCCAGGCCAACGGCGGACGCGAGCAGGGCCGCACTACGCGCCCGCAGCAGCCTCGAGCAGGACCGCACGACGCGCCGGCAACCAACCGGTGAACGGTGCATGCTCCCTGACCGGATCCAGGTCGCTCGTCAGCAGGACCCGCCACCCCGACGCGTGCGCCACCTCGAGGTCGCTGCCACCGAGGTTGGCCAGCACGCGGACCGCCGGTGCCCGCCAGGCGTCGCCGCCGCCTCGCTCGAAGGCGACCACGTCGTGGTGGACGTCGAGGTGGTGCATCGCCCCGGAGCGCAGGCTCGAGTGCTCCCGGCGCAGCGCGATCAGCCGGCGGTGCAGGTGCAGGACGGAACGCTCGTCGTCGCGCTGTGCCTGGACGCTGTGGCGCGTGGGATCCGGCGGCCACGGCAGCCAGGGCGCGCCCGCCCAGCCATGACCACGTGACGCGTCGGTGGTCCACGGCAGGGGTGCCCGGCAGCCGTCCCGTCCCCCGGGGTCGACCACCCGCTCGGGCGGCACCGCCGCGTCGACCATCCCGAGCTCGTCGCCCATGTACACGAACGGCACACCGCGCAGGGTGAACAGCAGTGTGGCGGCCACCCGTGCTCCGGCCTCACCACCGGCACGGCTCGCGATCCGGGACCAGTCGTGGTTGGAGAGCACCCAGGTCGCCGGGACGCCGACCGCCTCGAAGCAGGACTGGACGTAGCGGATCGTGTCCCGCCAGGACCGGGCGTCCCACGGGGCGTACAGCAACCCGAACTGGAAGGCGAGGTGCAGGCGGTCCGGCCCCACGTAGCTGGCAACCTTGGCAGCGTCGGGCAGGTTCACCTCACCCACCATCGTCGTCCCGGGCACGGCGTCGAGGCAGTCTCGGATGGCCCGCAGGTGCGGGGCGACGGCATCGGGCTCGTGGTGGTGACCGGCCCGGGGCACGCCCCGCAGCTCCGGCGGGTCGTCACGCAGTTGCGGCGACTTGCCGATCAGATGGATCACATCCGAGCGGAAGCCATCGACCCCGCGATCCATCCAGAAACGCAGCACGTCCAGCATCGCCTCCCGCAGATCCGGGTTCCGCCAGTTGACACTGGGCTGCTCGGGGAGGAACTCGTGCAGGTAGTACTGACCGGTGGCCTCCTCGAAGGTCCAGGCGGGAGCGCCGTCGGCGAAGTCGCGGGTCCAGTTGTTCGGCGGGCCACCGTCGGGCGCCGGATCGCGCCACAGGTACCAGTCCCGCTTCGGGGCCTCGCGGGAGCCGATCGCCTCCCGGAACCACGGGTGCTGATCGGAGGTGTGGTTCGGGACGAAATCCAGCCACACCTCGAGGCCCCGCTGGTGGGCGGCCGCGATCAAGGCATCGACGTCGGCGAGCGAACCGAAGATCGGGTCGACGTCGCAGTGGTCGCTGATGTCGTAGCCGAAGTCCTTCATCGGCGACCGGTAGATCGGCGAGAGCCACACCGCGTCGACCCCCAACCAGGCGAGGTGGTCGAGACCGGCGGTGATCCCGGCCAGGTCGCCGATCCCGTCCCCGGTGGTGTCACGGAAGGATCGGGGGTAGATCTGGTAGACGACGCCGTCGAAGGGGCTCCGGCTGGCGCTCTCCAGCGGCCTCGCGGCATCGGGGGCCGGCATCCGCTCGACGCCGGACAACCTGCCCGGCGACGGGACGGGACCGCCGTTCACCTCAGCTGTCCTCCTGGTGCGGCCAGGGTCGTTGCCGCTGTTCCGCAGCGATCCGCCGCTGCTCGCGGTACCAGACGACCAGGGCCGTGACACCACAGCTGATGGCCCCACCGAAGGCAGCGGCGCCGGCGATGGCGAAGTTCGCCGTCATCCGCATGTCACCGCTCACCAAGGCGGCCACGAGCAGGAACCCGGCCAGCGCGAAGGAGGCCAGACCGGCGATCTTGAAGGGCTTGCCGACCTCGGCCCCCGTGTACGCGTTGCGTCCGACGAAGTAGACCGCGACGATCGCGGGCCCGAACAGCAGCGCCATCAGCACGTCGGGACTCCCGTCCAGCAGGTGAGCGAGGTGTTCCCCCGCCCGTCCCCTGTCACGGTACGTGGTGGGCCAGGAGGCTGCAGGTCGCGGGTCCTTCGGTCCTGTTCCCCGCCGACGGGTCGTGCCAGGCTCCGCTCGTCGACGAGGCCCGAGGGCACGGGACACGACGGCACGTCACCCGGTATGCCACCCTGCACGCCCACCCTGCACGACCACCCTGCACGCCCACCCTGGCGGCTGACCGGCAGACCACT
>CAYXJD010000032.1:7606-13335 GCA_964465225.1 uncultured Actinomycetota bacterium | reverse complement strand
CCACCCTGCACGACCACCCTGCACGCCCACCCTGGCGGCTGACCGGCAGACCACTCGCCACGCCGGCCGCTGGGGTCGCCGTGGGGGCAGCAGCCCGGGGTCTGACCGTACCGCCCCCATCGGCGCACGATCCCACGACCCGCAGCTCACCCGACCCACAGCTCACCCGACCCCGGAGCACCGCCGTGGACGCCCCGAACCTGCTCGTGGCCTACCAGAGCGTCGAGGGCCACACCCGCCACGTCGCCGAACGGATCGCCGAGCGCTTGCGGACCGGTGGTGCGCTGGTCACCGTTGCCGCCGCTGACGTGGCGCCCGCGCCGACGCGGTTCGCGGGAGTGATCGTCGGCGACCCCATCCACGCCGGCCAGCACACCCCGGAACTCACGGCCTACCTCAAGGCCCATGCCGCGACGCTCGAGCGGGTCCCGACCGCGTTGTTCCAGGTCTGCCTCACCTCGGCCGATCGCTCGCCGGAACAACTCGCTACCACGGGCGCCTACGTGGCCGCGCTGACCGAGGCCACCGGGTGCACGCCGGATCTGGTGGCTCGGTTCGCCGGTGCCCTGCGCTATACCCGCTATGGCCGGCTCAAGCGGGCCTTCATGCGGCGCATCGCGGCGGGAGCGGGCCACTCCACCGACACCTCCCGCGACCACGTGTTGACCGACTGGGACGAGGTGGACGGGTTCGCCGACGACGTCCTGCTGCTCGTGCGCTCCCGCCAGCGCTCCTGAGGCGCGCACCGCTCGGGCAGTTACTGAGGCTGCGCAGAGCCGGCGCCTGGGCGGTCGGCGTGCAGCGCCGTGTCACGCCGAGTGGTGCGGGCACAGTATGAGATCGGTATCCGGTACCTCCCCGCCCGTCGCGGCAGCGACGACGGGGTTGGCGAGGTAGCTACGTTGGTGCCGAAAGGTTCCCATGCGGTCCGCCCCCGCACGAACGCACGTCGCCGCCGCCTCTCCATCGGACGATCATGAGCACTCCGGCCCCACCGTCGTCGCGGATCACGCCACTGGTTCGTGGCTGCAAGGGGCAGTGCCCTCACTGTGGCAGCCGGGGGATCTTCGCCGGCCTGAACGACCTCGAGGACCACTGCCCGACGTGCCGTTTCTCCTTCGTGCGCGAGGAGGGGTACTGGCTCGGCGCGATGATCGTGATCATGGCGCTCGTCATCATCATCTTCGGCACCTGGACGATAGGCGGCCTGCTGCTGACCTGGCCCGACGTGCCATGGACGATGCTGACCGTGGTCGGCATAGGGCTCAACATCCTGGTTCCCTTCACCCTCTACGGCTGGTCGAAGACCATCTGGGTCGGGCTCGACATGACCTTCAATCCTGCGAGCGCCGAGGAGTTCGCTCCGGAGACTCCAGCGGAGGAGTAGCGCAGCGGCCGGCTCGACGTTTGCCTCAAGTCTCAGTTGAGAGTTGGCTCAACGCGAGGTCGAGCGTTGGCTCCAAACCCTCTCGGAGACCCTATGGACAGTCGGCCCGACGGTGCATCGGGAGAGCTCGAGGCCGGACTGCAGATCGCCTTGCAGTCCGGTTGAGGGTCGAGCGGCGCCCGTCTGAGTCCAGATGAGATTGATTCAAGTCTGGGTTGAGGGTCGAGCGCCCGGGCGAGCATCCCCAGGTTCCCGGCCGCGCGTCGCAACGACGTCGCAACAGTCAGGCATCATGCACCGTCGAGGCTCGCTGTTACCCCCCTCCCGGCCACCACTGCACACCCCTCACCGCACGCCCCCACCACCGCAGACCCCGATCCGCCACCGCAGACCCCGATCCGTCAGCCGGAGCCCTCATGGTGCGATTCATCCACACCGCCGACTGGCAGCTCGGCATGCGGCGCCACTTCCTCGGCCCGGGGCCGCAGGACCGGTTCAGTCAGGACCGTCTGGAGGCGGTCGCTGCCATCGGCCGTCTCGCTGGCGAGGTCGGTGCTGCCGGTGTCGTGGTCGCCGGGGACGTGTTCGACGACAATCAGGTCGATCGCCAGACCGTCCTGCGGACCATCGAGGTGTTGCGCGCCTTCCCGGAGGTGCCCATCCTGCTCCTGCCCGGCAACCACGATCCGCTCGATGCCGGCAGCGTGTTCAACCGGCCGGAGTTCCGGGAGGCCTGCCCGGTCCACGTGCAGGTCGTCACCGATCCCGCCCCGATCCACCTCGCCGAAGGGGTGGAACTCGTGGGCGCTCCCTGGCCGGTGAAACGCCCGCTGCGCAACCCCGCCCTGGACGTGCTGGACGACCTCGAGCCCACCTCCGGCACCCGGATCCTGCTGGCCCACGGCGGGGTGGACACGGTCGGTGGCGACTTCGACCAGACCGGGGTGCTTCCCCTGGCGGAGCTCGAGGCCGCGATCCACGATCAGCGGGTCCAGTTCGTCGCGCTCGGTGACCGCCACTCGGCCACCGAGGTCGGCGCGACGGGACGCATCTGGTACCCGGGCGCACCGGAGCCGACCGCCTACGTTGAGCAGGAGCCGGGGAAGGCACTGGTCGTCGAGGTCCAGGATGGTGCGGTGAGGGTCGAACGACGACAGATCGGCCGGTGGAGCTTCCGTCAGCAGGTCTTCGACGTCGCCGGTGCGGCTGACCTGGAGACGGTCCTGCGCTGGCTCGACGAGCCCCGGGACAAGCCGCACACGATCGCCAAGATCGCACTGCGCGGCGCCTTGACACTGGCCGAGCGCACCCGGCTCGAGAGCGCGCTCGAGGCGGCCGCCACGACCTACGCGGCCCTGGAGTCCTGGGAGCGACACCAGGAGTTGACCACCACCCCTGACCAGGAGGATCTGGACGCCATGCAGGTCGGCGGATTCGTGGTCGACGCGGTCGCGGAGCTGCGGGAAGCGGCCGCAGGGTCGGGCGAGGACGCCGAGGCCGCCGGTGACGCCCTGGCCCTGCTGTACCGCACGGTGGTGCGCGGATGAGGCTCCAGCGTCTGACCCTGCGCCACGTCCGCGGCGTCGAGGAGCGGACCGTCACCCTGGCATCGGCGGGCGCGGCTACCGGGGTGGTGATCGTGGAGGGCATGAACGAAGCCGGGAAGAGCACCCTCGGCGATGCCCTGGACGTGCTGCTCACCTACAAGGACAGCAGCCGGCACGGCGACGTCCGGAGCCTGCAGAGCGCTGGCCGGGAGGAGCCGCCGGAGGTCGAGGCCGAGCTCGACCTCGGCGGCCACCGGTTCACGTACCACAAGCGTTACCTCAAGCGCACTGCCACCACCCTGACCTTCAGCGCGCCCCGCGGCGAGCAACTCTCGGGCGATGCCGCCCACGACCGCGTCGATGCCCTCCTGCACGAACACCTCGACGTGGCACTGTGGTCCTCCCTGCGGCTACGCCAGGCCGACGGGTTGACACAGACGGCGCCGGGCCACGCACGCGGGCTGGCGACCGCACTCGGCGAGCACCGCGACGTCAGCGCCATCGGGGATCGCGAGTTGACGGTCCTCCAGCGCGTCCAGGAGGAGTACGAGCGGTACTTCACCGCCAAGGCCGGCACACCCAAACCCCTCCTGCGCGAGGCCGCAGCGACCGTGCAGGACCTGACCGGGGACCTGGCCGCGATCGAGGAGAAACGCGCCACGTTGACGGCGGATGTCGAGCGTGCGGACCGGCTGACCAGGTCCCTGCCCGCACTGCGCTCCCAGGTCACCGACGCCGCGGCGCGAGCCGAGGAGCACGCCACCCGCCGCGCGGAGGTCGTCGCCCTCGCTGCGCAGGTCAACCAGCTCAGGGACGTGGCCGAGCAGGCCGCCACCGCCCTCGAGCGCCTCGAGGAGCGTCGCCGGAGCCGCGCGGCACTGACCGGCGAGCTCGCCGAGGTGACGGCGGCGCAGCAGGAGCGAACGGCGGCGCTCGCCACCGCGCAGGCACGCCAGCGGGACATGGAGGAGCGACTCGACCGGGCGCGGGCCGAGCTGGACGCGGCGCAGGACCGCCAGCGCGACACCAGAGGTGCCCGCGAGCTCGCCCAGCGAGACCTCGACCTCCTCGGGCAGCAGCAGACGCTCACCCGGTCGCGTGCTCGGGCTGAACGCGCCAGCGCGGCGCTGGCCCGCCGGCGCGACGCCGAGGCCACCACGGCCGCGATCACGCTCGACGACGCCGGTTTGGACGAACTCCGTGCCGCCCAGCAGGAGCTGACCCGGGCCCGGGCTGCCCTCGATGCCGCCAGCCCGGAGCTGCGGTTCACCGCCGACCGTGACCTCGAGCTACTCGCCGATGGTGCGTCGATGGAGATGGCGCCGGGTGAACGAGCACGCTGGCCGGTGCGGGGCACCTTCTCCCTGCGGATCGCGGAGGTCGGCGAGGTGGAGGTGCTGGCGGGTGCCGGTATCGATGATGCCACCGAGGCGCACCGCCGAGCCGCCGAAGAACTGCGCGCTGGCTTCGAACGGGCTGGTGTCACCGACCTCTCCGCCGCCGAGCGCGCCGTCCGCCAGCGCCGGGAAGCCGAGCGCACCATCGCCGAGGCACAGCGTGAACGCGAGACCGCGCTGGAGGGGCAGGTGGCGGAGGAGCTCGACGAGGAGATCGACCGTCTCGAGCGGACGGTGACGCGCGAGCTCAGCGCCCGGGACACCACGGCGCCACTACCGGACTCGATCGCAGCGGCCCGCGCCGCCCTGGAGGACGCCACTGCCGCCGAACGGGATGCCGACGAGGGCGTGGCAGTCCCTGCCACCGAGGTGGAGTCAGCCCGGGCAGCGCTCGAGCGGGACCGTGCCCAAGCCATCGAGTTGACCACCCGTTGCAGCGAAGCGGACCACCGCCTCGCGGCGATCCGTGCGGAGCTCGCCGAGGCCCGGGAGCGCACGAGCGATGACGCGCTGGCCGCCGAGTTGGCAGCAGCCGAGGAGGCGCGAACCGCAGCGCAGGCAGAAGCCGACACCGCGGCCTCCAGCCTGGCGGCCGCCGACCCGGACGCCGTCAACGAGCTGGCGGACAACGCCGCAGCGGTGTCGGCCGATGCCCGAGTGCGGCTGCAGTCCGCGGAGCAGGACCTCCGGGACACGCGGGTGCGGATCAGCGCGCTCGGCGGGGATGGGTTGTGGGAGCAGCGCGAAGCGGTCGCCACCGAGCTCGCTCACGCCGAGACCACTCTGATGGGGCTGCAGCGCCGTGCCGAGGCCGCGCGCACCCTCCGCGACACGCTCGAACGGCATCGCATCCAGGCTCGGGATCGCTACGCCGCGCCGCTACGCGAAGAGCTCGTGGTCTACGGGCGGATGCTCTACGGCCCCGAGTTCGATCTCGAACTCGACGACGACCTGCGCATCGCGCGCCGGTACCTCGACGGACTGTGGCTGGACGTGACACAGCTGTCGATCGGGGCACGGGAGCAGCTGGCATTGCTCGGTCGACTGGCATGCGCCTCACTGCTCGGGGCGCACGGTGGCGTCCTCTTGTTCGACGACGCCCTCGGCAACACCGATCCCGATCGACTGGAACGCCTGGGGGCGGTGCTGCGCTCGGCCGGTCAGCACGCCCAGGTGATCGTGCTGACCTCCTACCCCGACCGGTACCGCCACGTGGGCGGTGCAACTCGCATCGCACTGTGAACCAGCAGCCGCACCAGCAGCCGGACCGGCAGCCGGACCAGCAGCCGGACCAGCCGGCGATGCTCGCCACGGCGCTCGAGGTGGCAGCCCGTGTGCATGCGGGGCAGGTGGACAAGGCCGGCAACGGCTACCTCGCCCACCCCCTGCGGGTCGCGT
>CAYXJD010000032.1:3635-7506 GCA_964465225.1 uncultured Actinomycetota bacterium | reverse complement strand
GGGCAGGTGGACAAGGCCGGCAACGGCTACCTCGCCCACCCCCTGCGGGTCGCGTCGCGGGTGGTGGACGCCGGCGAGGAGGCCGTGGCCGCTGCGCTGCTCCACGATGTCCTGGAGGACTCAGAGCTCACGCTGGAGGACCTCGCCGGAGCCGGCTTGCCCCCGACCGTGGTGGGAGCCGTGGACCGACTCACCCGTCGGCCCGGTGAGTCCCACAGCGCGGCGGTGCGACGCGCCGCGGCCGACCCGGTGGCAGCACTCGTCAAGCGGGCCGACATCGCCGACAACAGCGATCCGACCCGACTCGCGCTGCTCCCCGAGGAGCTCAGAACGCGGCTGAGCGCGAAGTACGCGTGGGCGCTCGCCGTGCTGGAGGACCCGGAGGGCACCGTCGACGGCGACTGAGACTGCCCCACACCGGTCGCGGGAGAGCGAGCCTCAGCAGCGACCGGTGCCATCGACCGCGGGTGAACCGGCGCTACGCACCGGCGCGTTCAAGACGCCGCCACCGTCCGATCCCGGTGAGCAGCCATCATCGCCCGCCCACCATCGGATCCCGGTGAGCAGCCATCATCACCCGACCACCATCGGATCACGGTGAGCAGCGATCATCGCCCGCCCACCATCGGATCACGGTGAGCAGCCATCACGGCTCAGCCGCCGTCTGACCCGGGCGACCGGCCATCGCGCGCCGACTGGACCCATGGGCCCGTAGCAGGAACGACGCAGCGCCGACCCCGACCAACCCCAGGGCAGCGCCGGGTTGTGCGCCGAGCGCCATCGCGGTCGGGATACCGATGAAGATCGCTGCGCCACCCGCGATCGTGGCTCGTCCGCTGTCGGTCTGGGGAACCTCCCGTCGACGACGTGTCTCGAAGGCGACGACGGCCGCGACCAAGGGCGTCACCATCAACAGGCACAACGCGATCCACCACAGCCGTCCCAGCCAGAACCCCGGCTCCCCGGGCACCCCGGCGTCGATCGGTGCCCCGAGTCGCTCGCCCAGCCACGCCGCCGGCAGCTCCGCGAGCTTGTGCCACAGGTACAGGACCATGCTGAGCGCACCGAGGACCCCGACCATCCGCTCGATCGCGCGATGCCGGAGCAAACGACGCGCCGGCCCCTCGAAGGTGAGGACCGCCCCGGCCTGCACCCACATCACGCCGATCAGGGCCAGGGTGGGCGGCAGCACGTTACTGCTGCCGTCCAGGTCGCCGCCCACCATCGCCACCGGGTAGCCCACGGCGACCGCCACACCCAGCCAGGTCAAACCGAGCAACAGCAGGCCGAGCCCGGTGCGCAGCCCACCGAACCGACCACGCTTCCAGGCGATGCCGAGCTGTTGGGGCAGCAGCCAGACCGCCAAGCCGTTGACCCACCCGACGCCCCCGGGCGTGCTGGTGACCAACCTCCCCAGTTCGCCCAGCTCCGTCGGCGAGCTCACCCCGGCCCGGATCACCTCGGCGAGGAACGCGATCGCCAGCAGCCCTGCCACGGCCCTGAGCCCGTAGCGCTGATCGGCGCGGATGCCGAAGGGCAGGAGCGCCTGGACGGCGAGCAGCATGGCCAGGAACCACAGGTGCACCGTGAGCGACTGGTCGAGGGGTCCGAGCAGCCGGCCGCCGGTGAACCTCGCGATCGTCGCCAGCACCGCCAGGACGGCGAGGTAGGTGACGGTCGGGCGGGCCAGGCCCAGGGCCCGTCCTGCCCACCAGTGGAGTTGACGCTCCCCGGTCTCCAGCCGCCGGACCGCGCCGGGGGTGCTGACCGCCGCCGAGACGAAGACGAACAACGGCACGACCTGCAGGAACCACGTGAGCACCCCCGCACCGTCCCAGACGGTGAGCAGATGCTCGGTGTCGACCATGCGGCCGTCCGCCAGACGCGGCAGGGTCGCGATCCAGTGCCCGAACACCACCACCAGCAACGCGCCCGCGCGCAGCGCATCCGGGTACCGATCACGCTCGGAGGCGTTCGCCCGACCCGGACCCCGATGCGGCCGCTGCTCGCCCTCCCCACGGTCGCTCGACACCTCGAAAGCGTCATGCCCGTGCTGCGCATCGCCACCCGCTGGCTGGTCATCGGGTGCCGAGCCACTCATCGCCGTGACCTCCCAGAACAGAGCAGCGGCGCTACGGAGCGTGAGCCCATGCTGGATCGTTCCCAGCCCCGAGCCTAGGTCGCGGGACGAGACCCCCGCGGCATCGCTGGCAAGCCGACGTCGCGGCACGACACCCCCGCGGCATCACTCGCAAGCCGACCTCGAGCGCTCCGCGTCCCCCTCGACGCCGGTCTCGCTCGAGCCACCCTCTACCTCTACCTCTACCTCGGGCGCCTGGTCTCTCCCTCGTGGCGCCTGTCGTTACCTCGACTCCGGCTCTCCACACCCGTTCGTCGGGCGAACCTTGACCTCTACCTCAGGGTTGGCCGATCCCGGATCAGCACCGCGATGTCGACCTCCGTCTCGATCGCTGACGCCTTGACGATCTCCATCCTCCCGATCTCCACGTCGGTGCCGACCCCGGACGCCTGGCAGACCCGGCTGGGCGCCCGGCGCGCGGCCGCCTACGTCACGGCGCCCGTCGATCGCGACCTGGCAGACTCCACGGCATGGACAAGCTGCGCAACACCCTCTCCCTCGCCCGCTCCTCGTGGTCGGTCCTCCAGGCCGACAAGGAGTTGCTGCTCCTGCCGCTGCTGTCTGGCATCGCATCGACCATCGTCGCGGCATCGTTCATCGTCCCGATCCTGCTCAGCGGAGGAGCCGATGGGGAGCCGACGGCCCTCGGTTACGTGTTGCTCTTCGTGATGTACGTGGTCCTGGCCTTCGTCACGATCTTCTTCAACGCCGCACTGGTCGCGGGTGCCCATGAGCGCCTGCACGGCGGTGACCCCACGGTGGGCAGCGCGCTGCGAGCAGCGGCCTCCCACACGGGGCGGATCCTGCCGTGGGCGGTCGTCTCGGCCACGGTGTCCATCCTCCTGCAAGCGGTCCAGCAGCGTGCAGGTCTGGCAGGCCGTGGTGTGGCAGGCATCGCAGGTCTGGCGTGGACCCTGGTCACCTTTCTGGTCATCCCCGTGATCGTGATCGAAGGTCTCGGGGTCGGTGCCGCCGTCAAGCGCTCAAGCGCGCTCTTCAAACAGACCTGGGGAGAGAACGTCGCCGCCCGCGTCGGCTTCGGCGTGCTCGGCTTCGTGCTCGCACTCCCTGCGGTCCTGATCATCGCCGTCGGCTCGGTGGCGGGAACCGTCGGCGCTGGCATCGGGATCGCGGTCGCGGTGGTCTGGCTCCTCGCTGTCACCCTCGTGATGGCATCGCTCAGCAGCATCTTCCAGACCGCGCTCTACCTCTTCGCGGCCGAGCGCGAGGTGCCGGCCGGCTACTTCACGCCGGAGCAGTTCAGGCAGGCGTTCGGCACCAGTGGCACCACTTCCGCGTGACCTTCGGAGGACTTGGCCGGCGCGGGAACGGGTCGGTGGCGATGCTCGGTGGACGCGTCGCCCCCTGGCCAGGCGTCTGCTCAGGGGGCGTGCACGTCTCCAGAGGCGGGGACGGGAATCGAACCCGTGATAAAGGATTTGCAGTCCTCTGCCTTACCACTTGGCCACCCCGCCGGGGCCCGACGAGCCTAGCGGCCGCAGGCTTCTGCTGACACCTCGCGGCTGTCCGCACGACCGTGCGGCCTGGTCGCAAGCTGCCGGCACGCCGGGCGAGCCTGCCGGGTCGCAACGCGGATGCCCCGGGGCTGACCATGGTCGCCAGCAGGTAGGACCCGACGGTGTCAGGGCGGTGCGCACCGTCCTCCAACCACGGAACGAGTCGGCCGATCGCAACGGTCCGACCAGAAGATGGCCCCAACGTTGCGATCCG
>CAYXJD010000032.1:0-3535 GCA_964465225.1 uncultured Actinomycetota bacterium | reverse complement strand
CGAGTCGGCCGATCGCAACGGTCCGACCAGAAGATGGCCCCAACGTTGCGATCCGCTCCACAACGCCCCGACCGGACACACGACCTCACCGCTCCGAGTTCACGGCAGCTCGGAGAAGCCATCCAGGGCTGCACCGACCGTCTCCCCGATGCGGTCCAACTCTGAGACGGCGCCGAGCGGCCCGCGACCGCGGCTCGATCCCAACCACCAGGCGCCTCCGACCGCGCCAGCCCAGCCCAGCAGGCCGGCGAGCTTCCACACCGACCGCCACGCGTCGTTGGGCCGGTGCGGATCGACACCGTGCCATCGGCCGATCGGGCGGCCTGGCGAGATCAGCTCGTCGGACAGCAACCGGGCGGCCCCACCCCCCTCGGCCCGCCGCCAGTGCGGGTCGACGTGGGCACGACGGATGGTGCGGGCGGGATCCTGCGTGAGGGCCGCGTGCAGTTCACGTCCCGCCCCGCGACCGGCTCCAGCGGCCGCCCGGCGGACGAGATCGGTGGCAAGACTCATGGCCGCCACCGTAGCCGCAGCCCCTGCTCCTCGGCGTCTCGGGCGCCGGCATGCTTCGACGCACCGAACCGCCCGACAGCCGAGCGCCCAACCCCCGACGGGCCACCCGACAGCGCGCAGCCCAACCGACGCACGGCCGGCGATCGGGCACCGGCCCCACCCACCGGTTGCAGCCCTTCACCGACCCTCGGCCAGCGATGCCCGCAGCCGCTCGAAGGCCGCCAGCCGCGAGGGATGGATCTCGGCCCGGGGCAACTGACAGCCGGGCTCGCCGCTGTGGGTGCAGTCGTCCAACCGACAGCGCAACACGGCCAGCTCCGGGAAGTGGCGGCCCAACTCCTGCGGGGTGAGCGCTCCCAAGCCGAAGGAGCGCACGCCGGGCGTGTCGACCAACCACGCGTCGAGACCGGGCGCCTCCAGAGCCCAGGCAGCCACGGTGGTGTGCCGGCCGCCGTAGCGTCCGAGCTCACCGATGGTCTGGGACGCCCCCGGGATCAACCGGTTGAACAGCGACGACTTCCCCACGCCGGAGTGGCCGGCGAACGCGGTCCAGCAGCCGGCCAGCAGCCGCTCCAGGGCGTCCATCCCCTCCCCCGTCACCGCCGAGGTCACCCGCACCGGCACGCCGATGGTCTCGTAGCGGTCGATGACCTCGGCCACCTCGGCATCGTCCTCGACCAGATCCTGCTTGTTGACGCACAGGATGGGCTCGACCCCACCGAGCGACGCAGCGACCAGCACCCGGTCGAGGAAGCGGGTCCCGACGTCGAGGTGGTCCGCGGCGACCACGATCACGATCTGATCGGCGTTGGCGACGACCACGCGTTCGGTGTCGTCGGCGTCGTCGGCGGTCCGGGTCAGGACCGTGTCCCGCGGCAGGACCTCGACGATCCGAGGTTGATCATCGGCGTGCTTGGCCGGCCGAACCTTGACCCGGTCGCCGACAGCGGCCTTCTCCCCGCGCATCGTCCCCGCGAAGCGGGCCTCCACGACCTCGCCCCGATCGACGATCGTGACACGCCCCCGGTCGACGCCGACCACCCTGGCGACGTCCAGCGCGTCGATGCGTTCGCGCGCCGCAACCGACAGATCACGGGACCGGCGGGTGAGGAGGTGGTGATCCTCCTCCCACTCGTCCTCGAGAGCTTCGATGTCGATGCGTGGCATGCCCCCATCCTGCCAGACGGGGACGATGCCCGAAGGCTGCTCGAGCGCGCGCAGCCCGGCGCTCGTCGGCCCGCGACCGTCCCGACGACGCCATCGATCGCTGGCCCGCCCTCGGATTCCACGGGCCCAGGAGCTCCGGGAGCGCGTCCGCGAGACCCCCCGCTGAGAGCCACCACCTCGATGTCACGACCGGTGCTCGCCCGCGGCTACCGTCGGTGTCCGCGCTCGCACGATCGAGGAGGTCCGGCGTGTCCCACGGGGGTGACGAGATGTACGACTACGCCCGCGCGGCGATCGAGGCGGCGCTGGCCGCGGGTGCGACCTACGCGGACGCCCGGGTGGTGATCCGCCGCCACGAAGCGCTCCAGGCCCAGAACGGACAGCTGCAGATCGCCACCCACGACGAGGACGGCGGCGTCGGGGTGCGTGCGCTGATCGGCTCGTCGTGGGGGTTCGCCGCCACCTCGGAGCTGACCGACACCGCCGCCAAGCGCGCCGGTGCCGAAGCCACCGCCACCGCGAAGGCCTCCGCTCGCGTCCCCGGCGGCGGGCTCCACCTCGCCGATGTGCCCGCCGCGCAGGACACCTACACGACCCCGTTCCGCGAGGACCCCTTCACGGTGCCGCTCGACCAGAAGGTGGCCGTCGTCGTCGACGCCACCCGCACGATGCACGAGGTCGACGGCGTCATGGTCGCCACCGCCCAGCTGATGTTCTGGGACACCGACAAGTGGTTCGTGTCCTCCCAGGGCCACCGCATCCACCAGCGCATCGTGGAGACCGGCTGCGGGATGGACGCCACCGCCGTCGGCGACGCCGAGACGCAGCGCCGCAGCTACCCCCAGTCCTTCGGGCACGTGGAGACCGGTGGCTACGAGGTGATCCGACGCTTCGACCTACCCGGCCACGCGCAGGAGACCGCCGAGGAGGCCGTGCAGCTGCTCACCGCCGAGGAGTGTCCCACCGGCGAGCTGGACCTGATCCTCGAGTCCTCGCAGCTCGCCCTGCAGATCCACGAGTCCGTCGGGCACGCGATCGAGCTCGACCGCATCCTCGGCTGGGAGGCGGCCTTCGCGGGGACCTCGTTCCTGGAGCTCGACCAGCTCGGCACGCTCCGGTACGGCTCGGAGCTGATGAACATCACCGCGGACGCCACCATCCCCGGCGCGCTGGCGACCTTCGGCTACGACGACGAGGGGACACCGGCACAACGGGTCGACATCGTCAGGGACGGCACCTGGGTCGGGGTGCTCTCGGGGCGGGATTCGGCCCACCTCGCCGGTCTGCCACCAGGCGGGATGGTGCGCGCCGACGGCTTCAATCGCCTGCCGATGGTGCGCATGACCAACGTGGGCCTGACCCCGGGTGACTCCTCGATGGAGGAGATCGTCGCCGAGACCAAGCACGGCGTCGTGATGGCCACCAACCGGTCCTGGTCGATCGACGACCGACGGCTCAACTTCCAGTTCGGTTGCGAGATCGGGTGGGAGGTCAAGGACGGCAAGCGCGTCCGGATGGTCAAGAACCCGACCTACACCGGGATCACACCGAGGTTCTGGGGCTCGTTGGACATGCTGGCGGGCGGCGACGAGTGGTTCCCCTGGGGCGTGCCCAACTGCGGCAAGGGCCAGCCGATGCAGGTCGGCCACACCGGCCACCCGGCTGCA
Organism: uncultured Actinomycetota bacterium; assembly: GCA_964465225.1. GTDB lineage: Bacteria > Actinomycetota > Nitriliruptoria > Nitriliruptorales > Nitriliruptoraceae > T1Sed10-7. The sequence continues at coordinate 188 of CAYXJD010000032.1, read as the reverse complement.
CCCGCCCGGTTCACGGGTGTCCGTGTCGGTGTGAAGGCCTGACGATGACGACCTCGATGACGACCACCGTGACCTCCCTCGACGACCTCCTGGCGCTGGCCGACCGCGTGATCGCGCTGGTCCGCGCCCACCGCGGCTCGACCGCCACCGGCACGCCCAGCCCCGGCGCCGACACCGAGGTGGAGGCC
>CAYXJD010000031.1:0-18693 GCA_964465225.1 uncultured Actinomycetota bacterium | reverse complement strand
CCCACCGCCATGCCGAGCAGCGCCGCCGCGACCAACCGACCCCACGTGACCTGTCGCGCACCGAGCAGCGCACGCACGACCCACGCGAACAGCAGCACGACGATGAGGTTGCTCAGCAGACCCATGACGTTCCTCGCCGTCGTGATGGTGCCGAGGGACGGGACCGCGCCCCGGCCGTCGACCGCGTGCACCCTGAGGTGCGGGTCGGGGCACCCGCAGGGCATACCCCACCGCGACGCGAGGACGAAGGGCCCATGGTCGGGCCACCCTGGGACCGACGACCTATCGTCGCGTCATGGAGTTCCGACTGCTCGGCCAGATCGGCTGCGGCGACCCCGAGGTCCCCGTCGCCGGCCGCCAGCGCGCGCTGCTGGGGTTGCTCCTGGTGCATGCTCCCGAGGTGGTGCCGGTCGAGCGGCTCGTCGAGGCCCTGTGGCCGGACGAACCGCCGGGCAACCCGTCCAACGCGCTGCACAGCCGGGTCTCCAAGCTGCGGCGCCTGCTCGAGGACGCCGGCGCCCCCGAGGTGCTGATCCGGCAGGGTGGCGGGTACGCCTTGCGGGTCCCGCCGGGGTGCATCGATGCCCGCCACTTCGAGTCCCTGGTCGACGAGGCCAACGACCTGATCGCGGCTGGGGACATGGCCGGCGCCGCCGAGCGTGCGGCTGCGGCGCTGGCGCTGTGGTCCGGGGAGGCGCTGGAGCCCTTCGCCCACGAGCCGTGGGCGCGTGCCGAGGCCACCCGGCTGCAGGAACGGCGGCTGGCCGCGATCGAGGACCGTGCGGCGGCGGAGCTGGCGCTCGGCCAGCATGCGCGGCTGGTCGCCGAGCTCGAGCCACACGTGGCGGCGCAGCCGCTGCGCGAGCAGCTGCGCGGCCAGTTGATGCTGGCCCTGTACCGCTCGGGGCGACAGGCCGACGCGCTCGCGGTGTACCGGGAGGGGCGGGAGCAGCTCGCCGAGGAGCTCGGCATCGACCCCTCCCCAGCGCTGGTCGCGTTGCACCAGGACATCCTCGAGCAGTCGCCGCGGCTCGCTCCGCCGGGGGCCGCACGACCCGCGCGACCGACGGCCGACGCCGGCGTCGGCGTCGGTGCGCACCGCACGTCGAGCCGGCCGGCGGCCGATCGTCTCGTGGGTCGTGCCGGAGAGCTCGCCACGCTGACGGAGGCGGCGGGCCTGGCCGCCAGCGGCCGCGGCACGGTCGTGTTCGTGACCGGTGAGGCCGGGATCGGCAAGAGCGAGCTGCTGCGCAGCTTCGCCCTGCGTGCCGAGCGCGACGGGTTCCTGACCGCGCTCGGGCGCTGCGCCGAGGTGCCGGGGACCCCCGCCTACTGGCCCTGGGCCCAGATCCTGCGCACGGTGATCGACGAGCTGGAGCTGGGTGTCCTCGTCCCGGCACTCGGGACCGCCGCTGCTGACGTCGCCCTGCTGGTTCCGGAGCTCGCCGATCGGCTGCCCGAGCTCAAGACGGCCTTCGGCGGCGAGGCCGTGGAGGACCCCTTCCGGCTCCAGCACGCGGCCAGCACCTTCCTGCGCCGGGTGGCCGACCAGGTCCCGCTCGTGCTGCTGGTCGAGGACGTCCAGGCGGCCGACCTGGCATCGGTCGGCCTGCTGGAGCGGCTCACCTCCGACCTGGTCGACAGCCCCATCCTGCTGGTGCTCAGCGCCCGGTCCGCGGGCACGGCGGCGGAGACCGGGCAGGACGGGATCCTCACCCACCTGCGTCACCTGGGCGCCGTCCAGCGGCTCCACCTCGTGGGCCTCGATGCCGACGGGGTCGCAGCGCTGGCCACCGCGCGGTCCGAGCGGCCCCCGCCGAGCGAGCTGCTGCCCGTGCTCCACGAGCGCAGCGGCGGAAACCCGCTGTTCGTGCTGGAGCTGTTGCGGTTCCTCGCCCCGGGGGAGCTCGACGACGTCCCGGCGGACGTCCTCCTCGACCGCCTCCCGCCGGCCCTGCGGGTGGTGATCTCGGCGCGGCTGGCGGAGTTGCCCGAGGCCACCCGACGATGCCTGGAGGCGGCCGCGGTGCTCGGCCGGGAGGCCGCTGCCGAGGTGGTGGCCCGCATGCTCGACCGGCCGGTCGCCGACGTGGCGGACGACCTCGAGGTCGCTGTCCGCGCCGGCGTCCTCGAGCATCCCGGGGGGGACTGGTTCGGCGCCTCGCGGTTCGTGCACGCGCTGGTGCGCGAGACCCTGGAGGCCGGCCTGTCGCCGGCGCGTCGCGCGCAGCTGCACGCCGCCGCCGGTGCGGCGCTCGCCGCCAGTGGTGATGCCGGGCATGTCGCTGTGGTGGCGCACCACCTCGAGCGCTCCGTGCCCCTGACGCCCCCCGGCGTCGCGGTCGACGCCATGATGGCGGCCGCCGAGCGTTCCCTGGCCCTGCTGGCCTACGACGAGGCGTCGTCGACCCTCGAGCGGGCCCTGGCACTGCTGGAGCGTCACGGCGCTGACCGTGAGCGCGAGATCCGCCTGTGGTCGCGACAGGTCAGCCTCGCCACGGTGTCCGAGGGCTTCACGAGTCCCCGGACCCGCGCGGCGGTCGAGCGGATCCGGGCCCTGTCGGGGCAGCTCGACGACGCGCCGGAGGTCGTCGGGACGCTGTGGTCGCAGTGGGCGTACTGGGCCAACCGTGCCCGCACCGCGCTGGCCCGTGAGCTGGCCGACGACCTGCTGCGGGACGGCGTGCAGCACCAGGACGCCGCGGCCGTGGCGGCCGGCGCCTTCGCCGTCGGCCAGACCGCCTTCCTCACGGGCGAGCCGGCGCGGGCCGCCGACCACCTCGAACGGTGCGCGCAGCTGCTCGCCGAACTGCCGGACGGCGAGGTGGCCAGGCGCGGCCTCGGCCTGCTCGCCGTCAACGGTCGCTGTGCGTTGGCGCACCCGCTGTGGTTGGCCGGCCGCACCGCGCAGGCGGATCGCGCCGCCCACGGGGCCGTCGACCGCGCCGACCTCGACGGAGCGGACTACCCCGCCGCGCACACCCGCATGTTCCTCGGCTGGTACCACGCCGCCCGCGGGGACGCCGAGCAGGCGCTGGCCTGGTCGGACGATGCCGTCCGTCGCGGCGAGGCCGGTGGCTTCCCGCTGGTCCGGCACCTCGCCGGCGCCTTCGCCGGTTGGGCCCGGGCCGCCATCGGTGATCCCGCCACCGGCATCACCCAGCTGTGGGCTGCCATGGAGGCGTTGCGTGGCGCCGGGTTCACGATGCTGCGATCCTGGCACCTCGAGCTGCTCGCGCGGTCCCTGCTCGCGGCCGGCCGTGACGAGGAGGCCCTGCGCACCGCCCGCGATGCCGTCGAGGTGGCCGAGCGATCCGGCACGACCTTCCACCTCGCCACCCATCACCTGACCGTCGCGCAGGTGCTGGCCGCCACGGGCGAGCACGCGGCAGCTGAGGCGGCGCTGGCGACGGCAGCGCAGGTCGCCGACGAGCAGGGCAGCCCCACGCTCGTCGCGCTCATCGCTGCGGGGACGGGGCGACCCTGAGGTCGCGGAGGCGTTCCAGGAGCGCGCTCCACGCCCGGGTCGCCTGCCGCGATCGGCGGTCCGGGGAGAGGTCGAGTCCGAGCACCGAGGACGCGGGGACGGTGGGGGCGGCGATGCCGGTGAGGACCGCCTCGGCGGCATGCAGCACCGGGATCGGCACCGTGGCCAGGTGGTGCCCGGGTGCGAGTGCGCCCAGCAGCAGGACCGGGTAGCCGTGGGAGGCCAGCAGCGCCGCGGCCCGCGCCGCGGCCGGGCGCTGCAGCAGCGGCACCGCGATGATCGCGGGGGCGTGGGGTGCGCGCTTCGGGTCGTGGAAGAGCGTGCCGGTGCTGCCGGGTAGCGCGACCGGCAGCGTCAGCACCGAGGCGGCGCACGCCTCACGATGGATCGTGGCTGCGATGTCGGCGCCGAGGGAAGCGTCCACCCGTGCCGACACCTCGAAGAGGTCGGCGGCCAGGCCGGTCGGGCTGGGCCCGCCGGCACGCGACCGCCGCCAGCTCGGTCGGTGCGTCCCCCCGGCGTCGGCCACCGGGACGAGCGCCTGCACCAGGCCATCGGCCTCGACGCCGGCGTAGCCCTCGACCGGGGCGTCCCGTGCCACATCGATCGTGCCGTCGAGACTGCGGTAGCGCGCGGTCGCCACCAGCTCCTCGCCATCCCACCATCGCGCCCGCAGGCGGAGGACCACGTCCGCCTCGACGGGGATGCCGCTGACCCGCACGGCCAAGGGTGCATCGGCCAGCTGTCGGGTCGGCGTCGCCAGGTGCAGCGCGGCGGCACCCGCGCGCACCGCGGTGCGCCCGCCGCCGTCATCACCGTGCGTCGCCACCGCCGCTCCTTCCGGTTCGGGTCGCCACGGGGCCTCCACGCGGCCTGGTCCGGCGTGCCAGGTGGTCCCGCCTGTGCACCCCAGCCTGCGCGACGGCACGCACGTGGGGCTGTCACGGCGCTGGCACCGGACCGGCGATCCCCGTGACAGCAACATGACAGTCCCCCGTCAGCCGGGTGGGCCATGGTCGATCCGCGGCCGCGCTCGGCTGCCTGTTCCTTGGGGAGCTGATGGGTGCCATGCTGTGGCCAGCGTCCACGCCACCGATCACCGACATCGATGGCCTGCCCGTGTCCGGCGACGCCGCCCCGCCCCTGTCACCGCTCTCGCTCCGCGACCGACGAGGTGTGTCGTGAAGATCCTGTCCATCGTGCTCGGTGCTCTGGTCGCCCTCGGCCTCCTGGTGTGGGGCGGCCTCAAGGTCACGCCGCGCCCCTACGACAGCAGCGGCCTGGAGCCGGGCGAACCGGAGCAGGTGTCGTTGCCCGAAGGTCTGCCCCCACCGGTCGAGCGCTTCTACCGCGAGGTGTACGGCGACGAGGTCCCGGCGATCGACACCGCGGTGGTGTCGGGCCGCGGCACGATGCGCGTCTCCGGCGTCACCCTGCCCGTGCGCTTCCGCTTCACCCATGTCACCGGCCAGGCCTACCGGCACGAGATCGAGACCACCCTCTACGGCTTCAGGCTGCTCACCATCGAGGAGACCTTCCGGGACGGCACGGCGCGGCTCGAGCTGCCCTTCGGCGTGAGCGAGGGGCCGAACGTGGATCAGGGTGCCAACCTGGCCCTGTGGGCAGAGGCGGTGTGGATGCCGGCGGTCTGGGTCACCGATCCGCAGGTGCGCTGGGAGCCCGTGGACGACCAGACGGCGGTGCTGGTGGTGCCATTCGGTGACGAGGAGGAGCGCTTCGTCGCCCGCTTCGACCCTGATTCCGGACTGCTGCGCCTGCTCGAGTCGATGCGCTTCAAGGGCGAGGACGACCGGGCGCGGACGCTGTGGCTGAACGACGTCGTCAGCTGGGGCGAGCTCGAGGGGCGGATGCTGCCGATCGAGACGGAGCTGACCTGGTTCGACGAGGGCAGTCCCTGGGCCAGGCTCACGACCGAGGACGTCCGCTACGACGTGGAGCTGACCGACGCGTCGTGGCCGGCCGCCGGTCGGTAGTCGGCGGCTTCGCGCTGCACAGCGGCCCGGACACGTTGTCGGGTGCCGTGAGCGGCAGCCGAGGGTGCGGTCTGGTCGATCCGGCGGTGACCGGCAGCTGCTCCGACGCGTCGCGACGCCGACCGGGGGATCGCGGCCCCGTCTGGGTGCGCAGGGCACGCTCGTCGGATCGCAACGATCGGGCTTGGGCGTGGTTGCTGCATTGCGATCGTGAGGTGCCACGACGAGACATCGCGCGCCTGACTCGGCCCTGTCCGCGCGGAGGTGGGCGGACGGTCCCATGGATCCGGGTCTTTCGGCCCGACACATCCGGCTGGTGACCCGGTTGTCTTCTCCGTTCCGTACCGACCGCTGGGAGACGTCGCATCGAGCACCTCAGACCGCTGACCGTGTTCCTGCCACTCGCGGGTGAGCCGGTCTGCCTGCGGTCGAGCTTCCGTGCCGACCCCGAGCGATGGCTGCCCGAGGCGCGTGCCAGCGGAGCGGGCCGCTGGAGCACGGTCGTCCACGGCGTCGGCTGGTCCCAGCGAGTCGTGATGCGTGTGGGGACACCGTGGGCGTCGACCAACACCCTGTGGCGCTCGCTGTCATGGGAACCGCTGCGGGCCGAGGACGCCGGAGGCGAGCGAACGGTGCGCCACCTGCCCACCTTCGACGGTGAACTCGGGTTGTTCGTCGCCGGCGATCGCGCGTCGCTGGCCATCGAGGGCCGCTACCGCGCACCCGGTGGGTCGTTCGGTGCGGTACTCGACGGGCTTGCGCTGCACCGGGTCGCGCGCGGGACGGCGAACCGGCTGATGGCGGACGTTGCCACGCGCCTGCGGGACGACGCTGCCGGGCACTGCCTCGAACACCGGTCGCAGCCCGCCGGTTGATACTCGCCGCGAGGCCGACCGCCGGCGGCGACGCGCCCGTGCTCACCTGGGTGGCCCGGCCCTGAGGGCCTCGGCGCTGTCCGCCCTGCCGAACAGCAGCCACGTGACCCCCAGTCCCTCGCAGGCCTCGAGGTAGGCATCGTCGGGCACGGCGGGGACCACGATCTCCCCAGGCTCATCGGTCAGCTCGTGGTAGGCCTCCATCATCTCGCGGAACTCCTGGACGAGCGGGGTTCCTGTCGGCCGCTGGCCCTCCGGTCCCTGCTGTCCACCGAGCAGTGCGGGCCAGTTCGGCATGATCCCGTCCCAGCGGGCGCCGCGGCGGAAGGGTGCCAGGTTCGGCCACCAGCATCCGGCCAGGATCGGGATGCGGGGCTGCTGGACGGGAAGCACGGGGAGTCGGGCGTCGACCAGGGTGAAGTGCTCGCCCTGATGGTGGACCGTGTCGCCGCGCCACAGGGCGGTGATGAGCTCCAGCGCCTCGTCATAGCGGCGTCCGAGCGCCCGGCCGTCGTAGCTCCCCCCGAACATCTCGTGATCGTGCCGGGTGCCGAGCCCGGCGCCCAGCAGCATCCGGCCGTGCGACAGCTGATCCAGGGAGGCCAGGGTGTGGGCGAGCCGCCAGGGCAGCTGGTGGGGGACCGGCGTGATCCAGGTGCCGAGCCGGACCCGTTCGGTGCGTGCGGCGATGCCGGCGAGCACCGTCCACGGATCGCTGAAGCCGTCCCAGATCGAGTCGCTGACGAAGACCCCGTCCCAGCCGCCCTCCTCGGCTGCGACCGCGTACTCGACCGTCTCGTGCACACGCAGTCCCTGGCCGTTGCGGAGCCAGATCCCGCGCTGCACCGTTCCCCTCCTCCCGCGGCGGTACCTCCGGTCGGAACCTTACGGTCGTCGTCGAACACGCGCTCGGCGGCGATCCTGAGGGCAGCTGCCGGGTCCTGCGTTCCACGTGGATGTCGTGTGCGCTACAACGTCTCCGGCCACCGTCGGCGACGATGGATCGGCCTGTCGCCGACGGATCGTGCTGCACCTCGGAAGGGGACCCTGGCGTGCGTGCCCGCGAACTCCTTCGACGTCTCGATGATCTCGAGGCGGCCGACCTCACCTCGGCAGCCCTGGCGACGGCGATCGGCGGGCTGGTCCGCGAGGGCCTGCTGCCGGCCGGGGCCGACCTCCCCTCCGAGCGGGATCTGGCGTCGGCGCTCGGCCGTAGCCGTGGGACGATCGCGCGGGCGTACGAGCAGCTCCGGGCCGACGGCCTGGCGCACACCCGCCACGGTGCCGGTACGACCATCGGCTGCTGTGCCGGCCCCTGGGCCTCGTCACGAGCCGCGGAGCTGGAGCCGATCGTGCCGGTCGTGGCCGTCGATCGACGGCCGCTGGCGGGGCGGGTGATCGACCTGCGCCGGACCCGGTGGGAACTCCCCTCGACGCCAGGAACGTCGGGGCCGGCGGCCGCGTCGGTGTCCGCGTCGGTGTCCGCGTGCGGCCTCGCGGATGATCCCGGGCTGGTGGATCCCCTCTCACCGCTCGACGGCGTGCTCACCGAGGTGCTTGCTGCCCAGGGCTTGGAGGTGCCTGCGGACGAGATGGTCGTGGTCGACGGTGCGGTCCGGGCGCTGGACGTCGCCCTGGCGGCGCTCCTGCGGCCTGGTGAGCCCGTGCTGGTGCCGGCGCTGTGCGATCCGGGCTGGCTGGCACTGCTGCGGGTGCGAGGTCTGCGTCCGTTGGCACTGCCGGTCGGCGACGACGGACGCGCGGACATCCCCGGCTGGCTGCGGCGACTGCGGTCGAGGCCCGCCGCCGTGGCCCTGCTGTCCGCGAGCCACGCAGCGCCGGCCGGCACCGTGCTGGCGGGCCACGAGCGTCGGCTGCTGGTGGAGGCGGCGGCCGACGCCGACGTGACCCTGGTCGACGACCTGCGCCACAGCGAGCTCTGGACCGAGCAGCCGCCCCCGCCCCCGCTGGCGAGCTTCGACGCCGACGATCGCACGGTCACGGTCGGTTCGACGGCGCCCGGCGCGCCGACCGGGACCTCGCTCGGGTGGCTGCACACCTCGAGCGCCCCGCTGGCCGCACGGCTACGGGCGGTGGCTTCGACGACGGACGCGGCGCCGCCGGGGGCGCTGCTGGCGGCGGCGCGCCAGGTCGGTGGGCAGCACCCGGTGCTCCTCGCGCAGCGACGCCAACACCTGATCGACCACACGGCGCTGACGATCCGGCTGGTCACGCCGGCCGCGCCCGAGGTGTCGGTCGCGCCCGCGGCCGGGGGACCGTTCCGCCTCCTCCACCTCGGTGGTGTCCCCGGCACCGAGGTGGCCGATGCGGCCCGCGATCGAGGGGTCATCGTCCATCCCGGGGCCGCGTGTGCGGTGCGTGGGAGCGAGCCATCGGCGGTGGCCGTGAGCCTGACGGGTCCGACCGAGGAACTGGTCGCCGGGCTCCGCGTCGTCGTCGAGGTGGCCCGCGAACGGCACTGAGGTGCGGCTCGGTCCGGACGGGGGCGTGCCACTGGACCGCTGACTGGTCCCGTGCTGCTCGGGAGAGGATCCTTACGGTCCCTGACACCGGATCCAAGGACCCCGAGATGACCACCGAGCGACTGCTCGACACCCTGACGCTGTTCGGCAGCCTGCTGGCCAGCCTGCTCGTGCTCTTCGTGCCCATCACCATCGGGCTGGTCCTGCTCCAGCGGTGGCTGGGTGACGATCGCCTGGCGCGGCTGCTCGGCGGTGACCGGCTCCTGCCTGCGCTGGTGAAGGGCACCCTGCTGGGAGCCGTCACCCCGTTCTGCGGCTGCTCCACGATCCCGCTGCTGCTGGGGCTGCTGCGCGCCCGTGTCCGGTTCGCCGGGGTCGCTGCCTTCATGCTCGCCTCGCCGCTGCTCAACCCCTACATCCTCGGGGTCGTCGCGCTGCTCTTCGGCGGGCGGACCATGGCGGTCTACGCCGCGGTGGCCGTGGCCACCTCGATGGGATTGGGAGCGGTGTGGGAGCTGGCCGGGCTGGATCGGTTCCTCCAGCCGAGCGTGGTGCCGTCGCCCGGTGAGCGCGGGCCCGACGCCACTTCCCGGCACGGTGGCGGTGGCGGTGGGCGAGCGCTCCCGAACCTGGTGCCTACCACGGCGGCCACCGCGCCGGGAGGCGGTGACCTGGTGGTGGTGAACGCGCCGGCGACCGAGGACGCAGCGGCCTGCGGCACCGACCCGCAGTCGGGGTGCGGCACCCCCGTCGGCGAACCGGTCGACGGCGTGCGGGCGTGGGCCGGATGGCGCACCGAGCTCGTCGACGCCTGGAGCGCGGCGGCGGAGCTGCTGCGCCCGATGCTCCGTCCGATGCTGCTCGGGGTGGCCGTCGGTGCGCTGCTCTACGGCGTCGTCCCCGAGGGCTGGCTCGCGGACGTGCTCGGCACCACGACCTGGTGGTCGCTGCCGCTGGCGGCCGTGCTCGGCCTGCCGCTCTACCTGCGGGGCGAGGCGGCGTTCCCGATCGGCGCCGGGCTGCTCGCCGCCGGGGTCGGTGAGGGCCCGATGTTCGCCATGGTGATCGCCGGTATGGGTGCGAGCCTGCCGGAGGTGACGATCCTGTCCGGCATCTTCCAGCGACGGCTGCTCGCGGCGTTCCTGGCGTCGGTGTTCGCGACGGCCATCCTCGGTGGTCTGTTCATCCCCGCTGTCGGCTGATGCCCGCGTGGCCGGCGGGTGATCAGGCCGGGGCGCCGGCTGTGTCGAGGACGGGTCCGCCCGACGGCTGGTAGGTGCAGTACGGCTCCTCCGCGAGGTGGTCGCCGGTGACGGCATAGGCCCGGGACCGCGAGCCACCACAGAGGTTGCGGTACTCGCAGATCCCGCAGCGGCCCCGGAGCAGGTCCAGATCCCGCAGCTCCCGGAACAGCGGCGCTTCCCGGTAGATCGCCGGCAGGGACCGCTCCCGGAGCGAGCCCCCCGGGACCGGGAGGAAGCCGCTGGGATGCACGTTGCCGATGTGGTCGATGAAGACGAACCCACGGCCCGCGTTGATGTCCAGTGGTGGGCGCGGCACCCGGGTCGGTAGGTCACGTTCGGCCAGCAGCGCGTCCAGCCCCACCCGGAGCCGACGGTAGGTCGGCCCCAGCCCGAAGTGCTCGGCCACGTCCACCTCGCCGACCCGGCGGCGTTGCAGGACGACCCGGCGGAAGTGCGGGGCCTCGGTGGTCTTGACGGCGAGGTGGCGTGAGACGTCCACCAGCCAGTGCAGGACGTCCTCCACCTCCTCGCCGGGCAGCGCCTGGAGCGCTTCACCGCGCCCGGTCGGCACCAGCAGGAACACGCTCCACAGGAAGGCTTCGAGGTCGATGACCTGCCGCAGCAGGTCGGGCAGCTCGTCGACGTTGCCGGCGGTCACCGTGGTGTTGATCTGGAGCCGCAGGCCGAGGTCGACGATGTCGCGACAGACCGGCAGGGTGGCGTCGTAGACGCCCTCGATACCACGGAACCCGTCGTGGGTGGCCGCGCTGGCGCCGTCGAGGGAGATCGAGACGGCCTTGGCGCCCGCCGCCGCCGCGGCGGCCAAGCGTGCCCGCGTGGCCTTCGGGGTGACCGACGGCGCCAACGCCATGCTCAAGCCCTGCTGCTTGCCGTAGGCGATCAGGTCCATCAGGTCCGAGCGCTCGAACGGGTCACCGCCGCTTACCACGACCATGGGGCTCGGCGCTCCGAAGCTCGCGATGTCGTCGAGGAGGCGCTTGCCCTCGGCCGTGGTCAGCTGCAAGGGGTGCGGCTGGTCCTGGGAGTCGGCTCGGCAGTGCTGGCACACCAGCTGGCAGGCCCGGGTCGACTCCCAGATCACCAGGAAGGGACGCTGATCGGTGTCCTGGTGGACCTTCCGGATGGCGGTGCGGCCGTGTCCGTTCACGCGCGGCTCTCCTCGAGTGCGGTGGCCAGGGTCGTCGCTGCGGTCGCGGCGGAGCGCAGACACGACGACAGTCCCGGGCCGTGGTAGGGCGCACCCGCGACCACCACACCTGGCAGGTCGCGGGTCAGCGCCGAGCGGATGGTGGTGAGCCGGGCACGGTGCCCGACCTCCAGCTGCGGCATGGTCCTGGGCCAGCGACGCACCGCGGCATCGACGGGCTCCACCGACAGTCCCGTGGCCTCCGCCAGCTCGTGGTGGAGCTGCGTGACCAGCCGGTCGTCGTCGAGCTGGATGGCGCGATCGTCGCCCGCACGTCCGGCGGAGGCCCGGATCAGCACCTGGTCGGCTGCCGCGTGGTGCGGCCACTTGGTGGACAGGAACGTGGCCGCTTTGAGCAGCTCCTGGCTCGTGCTCGGGACGAGCATGCCGGTGCCCTGCGCGATGGCGGGTACCTGACCGGCGGCAGCGGGATAGGCCAGGGCCGTGACCACGACCGAGGCCGCCCGCAGTTGCGCGAGCTCGCCCGCGGCGGTGGGGCTGCCCTCGGACAGCAGACGGGCAGCGATGCTCGCCGGCGTCGCCATCACGACCCCGTCGACGGCGAGCGTCCGTCCCCCCGCGAGCGAGACCTGGAGGGTGCCGCCGACACGCTCCACCTGGGTGACCTCGGTCGCGAGCCGGAGCTCGACACCAGGCGTCGTCCCGGCCAGCCGTGTGGTCAGGGTCCCCATGCCGGTGGTCAGGGTCACGAACATCGGTCCGGTCGACGGCGCTGGACGTCGTCGCAGCAGCAGCGAGCGGTGTTGGGCGGCCAGCGCGGCCAGCTGTGGGGTCGCGGCCTCCAGGCTCAGTCTGTGGACGTCACCGGCGTGCAGGCCGCCGAGCAGCGGGTCCACGAGCCGGTCCACCACCTCGCGACCGAACCGGCGCTCCAGGTACGCGCCGACGGCCAGGTCGCCACGCTCACGACCCGCGGGCAGCAGCGGCTCCAGCCCTGCGCGCAGCATCCCGGCCGGTGACAGCACCCGGGAGCGCAGGACAGGTCCCAGCCGCGACGGACCGGCTGGCGTGAAGCCCTCCGGCAGTGCGCGCAGGCCGCGCCGGGTCCGGATCCAGGTCGTGGCGCGGCGGGCGCCGACCAGTGCATCGGTGAGCCCGAGCTCCTCGATGAGCTCGAGCGGGCCGGGCGCGGCGGTGAACACCGACTCCGCACCCACGTCGACGCGGTGGCCAGCCACCGTCGCGTCCTGCAGCTGCCCGCCGACCCGCTCGGTCCGCTCGAGGACGATGACCTGCGCGCCGTCCGCAGCGAGTTGCCGTGCGGCGATCAGGCCGGTGATGCCGGCGCCGACCACCGCCACGCGTGGCGCCCCTTCGAGTCGTCGGGTCGCGCCGTCGACCGGGAGCGATCGGGGCAGCATCACGGGGACCTCACACGACACGGGGTGCGGGCCGCATCGAACGCAAGGAGCCTCGCTGGGCGGACCACGAAGCCATAGGGCAGATGGTCACTGCCCGTCCGGGTCTTGTGTTGTGGTGGAGCGGCCGGGAGACGGAGCCGGTCCGAGGTGGTTCTCTGGTTCTCTGCATCGGACAGCGATCGCACGGATCGTCGCGCCGCCTGACAGGAGCAGCATGACCGCCAGTGCCACAGCCCGACAGGAGGTGGGGTCGCTCGACACGATCGTGGACGTCGAAGGCGTCGTCCGGACCTACGGCGAGATCCGCGCGCTCGACGGTGTGGACCTGTGTTTCGAACCGGGCATCATCTACGGGCTCCTCGGGCCGAACGGCGCCGGCAAGACGACCCTCATCCGGGTCCTGGCCACGTTGCTGCGGCCACAGGCCGGGAGCGTGAGGGTCGCGGGCATCGACGTGCTGGCCGAGCCGACCAGGGCACGGGCGCGGCTCGGCCTGGCCGGACAGTTCGCGGCCGTCGATGAGTACCTGACCGGTCGGGAGAACGTCGAGATGGTGGGCCGGCTGTACGGCTTGCCACAGACCGAGGCCAGACGACGGGCCCACGATGTGCTGGAGCGGATCGGCCTGACGGAGGACGCCACACGGCGGGTCGGCACGTACTCGGGTGGCATGCGCCGCCGTCTCGATCTGGCCGCGTCGTTGGTCGGCCGGCCGCAGGTGATGTTCCTCGACGAGCCGACCACCGGGATCGACCCGCGCAACCGCTTGGAGCTGTGGCACCTGATCGAGGAGTTGGTCGCCACCGGCACCACCGTCCTGCTGACCACCCAGCACCTCGAGGAGGCCGATCGTCTGGCTGACCGGATCGGTGTGATCGATCGTGGCGTCATCGTCGAGGAGGGCACCGCCGACGAGCTGAAGGATGCTGTGGGCGGTGCCGTGCTCGAACTCACCGTGGCCGCGGAGCTGCTTCCGCGGGCTCGGCAGGTCATCGGCGAGGTGACCAGCGAGGAGGTGGCCGAGCTGGACGGCCGGCGGCTGCGGGTGGCAGCCAGAGCGGGGTCCCGGACACTGACCGAGGTCGTTCGGGTGCTCGACGGCGCGGCGATCGAGGTCGACGACATCGGGCTCTACAAACCCTCCCTGGACGACGTCTTCCTGGCCTTGACCGGGCAGCCGACCGCGCCTGCCGATGCCCAGGGGCCTGAGGAGGATGGCCAACCCGGGGTGTCTGGCACCGCATCGCCGAGGACCGGTCGACGCGCTGCACGGAGGAGCCGCTGATGGCCACCACGAACACCTCGATGCCCGTGCACGACGCCCCGCTCCGGGAGAAGGCGACCCTCACCTCCACCATGGTGGACTCCTGGGTCATCACCAAGCGGAACCTGTACCGCAACGTCCGGCTCCCACAGCTCCTGCTGTTCTCGACCGTGCAGCCGATCATGTTCCTGCTGCTGTTCACCTACGTGTTCGGCGGTGCCATCGGGCGGAGCCTGCCATCGGCGGCAGGTGGGGAGTACATCAACTGGCTCATGCCCGGCCTGCTCGTCCAGATCTCGGTCTTCGGCGCGGGCCAGACCGCCATCGGGCTGACCGACGACCTCGCCAAGGGGGTCATCGACCGTTTCCGGTCGCTGCCGATGGCCCGCAGCGCGGTGCTGGCCGGCCGGACGTTCGCCGACCTGGCACGCAACGCCGCCGTGCTCACGCTGATGCTGACCGTCGGGTTCGCGATCGGGTTCCGCTACCAGACGAGCTTCTGGGCCTTCGTCGCCGGTGTCCTGCTCGCCCTCGCGTTCTCCTACTCGTTGTCGTGGGTGATGGCGGTGATCGGCCTCTACGTCAAGAACCCCGAGGCGACCCAGTCAGCGGTGTTCCTCCCGGTCTTCCCGCTGGTGTTCGCCTCATCGGTGTTCGTCCCCACGGAGACCATGCCAGACTGGCTGCGTACCTTCGCGGACAACCAGCCCATCACCACCGTGACGAACGCGTTGCGGGCGCTGATGCTCGGTGAGGGGGCCCTGCTCGAGGGGCAGGATCTCACCACGCAGCTGCTGATCTCGCTGGCATGGATCGTCGGCATCACGCTGGTGTTCAGCCTCCTGGCGATCCGGGCGTACCGCCGCGCCGTGGACTGAGGCCAAAGGGAGCGACTCCGCGCTTGCCTGGCGCGGGTTGGGGCAGGTTCGGTTAGGGGCGAAGGTCCCCGCAGGTCGCGTCGGTCGCTCTTCCGGTGCGCCGACGCTTCCTTTAGGTTGGGCCGTGGCGCAGCGGCGCCGTCGAACGTGAGGTCATCCGGCGGCTGCATCGCTGTCGCGACCGAGCCTGGAGGCCGCCGCGATGCCCACTGAGGAGCGACCGGACGGTGGTCCAGCTCGCCCGTCTGGCTCGCACCTCCTGCGACGGTGGGCTCCGATCGCCGTGGGCCTGGTCGCGGTCGCCGCCAGGATCGGCAAGCGCTCCCTCGCCGACCGGTCCGAGCGGAGCCGCAGCGCGGTGGTGCCTGCGCAGCCGGTGGTGCGCGCCGGACGTCCAGCGGATCAGACCAGCTCGGCACCCGCGCCCGCGCCGGCGGCCAGCCTGGCCCGGCCGGCGGCCATGCAGGGCCCCGAGCCGTCGATTCCGCCCAGCCCACCGGCGGCGACCACCGCGGCAGACCCCACAGCATCGAGGAACCCCATGATGGACGCAGAACTCGACCGCCGGCGTGCCATCGGCCCCGAGCTCCATGACGCCGCTCCCAGCGGTGACCTCGCCACCCTGTGGGACGAGCACCTGCTGAGCCTGCGGCTGGTCAACCCGGCGAACCGTCGCCGGTTCAAGGTCATCGTCGTCGGCACGGGGTTGGCGGGTGCCGGTGTCGCCGCCACGCTGTCGGAGCTCGGCTACCAGGTCCACGCGTTCACGCTGCACGACGCCCCCCGCCGGGCGCACAGCGTGGCGGCCCAGGGCGGGATCAACGCCGCCAAGGCCTACAAGGCCGACGGCGACTCCGTGGATCGGCTGTTCCGTGACACGGTCAAGGGTGGGGACTTCCGCGCCCGGGAAGCCGACGTGCACCGACTGTCCGAGATGTCGGTGCGCGTGATCGATCACATGACCGCGATCGGTGTGCCCTTCGCGCGCGAGTACGGCGGGCAGATCGCGACCCGCTCCTTCGGCGGCGTCCAGGTCTCGCGCACCTTCTACGCCCGGGGACAGACCGGTCAGCAGCTCCAGATCGCCGGGTCCCAGCAGCTGCTCAAGGAGGTCGGGGCGGGCCGTCTCGCGCTGCACACCCGCCAGGAGATGCTGGACCTGATCGTGGCCGACGGCCGGGCGGTCGGGATCGTGACCCGGGACATGATCAGCGGCGAGATCGTGCCCCACACCGCCCATGTGGTCGTGCTGGCCACCGGCGGCTACGGCAACGTCTACTTCAAGTCGACGCTGGCGAAGTCCTCGAACGCGACCGCGACCTGGCGTGCCCACCAGCGTGGGGCGCTGTTCGCCAACCCGTGCATGATCCAGTTCCACCCGACGTCGCTGCCGTTGACCAGCGAGTGGCAGTCCAAGCTGACGCTGATGAGCGAGTCGTTGCGCAACGACGGGCGGGTCTGGGTGCCCGACGAACCCGGTGACGACCGTCCTCCCGAGGACATCCCGGAGGAGGACCGTGACTACTACCTGGAGCGCATGTACCCCTCCTTCGGCAACCTCGCGCCGCGCGACATCGCCTCGCGCGCTGCCAAGATCCAGCTGGACGCCGGCAAGGGGGTGGGACCGCTGCGCAACGGGGTGTACCTCGACTTCCGGGATGCGATCGCGCGGCTCGGGCGCCGGACCATGGAGGAGCGCTACGGCAACCTCTTCGAGCTCTACGTCGACGCCACCGGGGAGGACCCCTACGCCACGCCGATGCGGATCGCGCCGGGACCGCACTTCGCCATGGGCGGACTCTGGACCGACTACAACCAGATGAGCAACGTCCCCGGGCTGTTCGTGGGTGGGGAGGCCAGCTTCAACTACCACGGGGCGAACCGGCTGGGCGCCAACTCGCTGCTCAGCGCCTCGGTGGACGGGTGGTTCGTGCTGCCCTGGACGGTCGCCGACTACCTCGCGCCGCTGCTGGGCACGGAACCGGTCGACCACGATCACCCGGCCGTGACCGGCGCCGTCGCCGACGCCCGCGCCCGCGTCGAGCGCCTGCTGGCCGTCAACGGCACCACCGGACCGGACGTCTACCACAAGGAGCTCGGGCAGCTGCTGACCGACCACGTCGGGGTCGAACGGCACGCCGAGGGTCTGGCGAAGGGCGCGGACGCCATCCGCGAGCTCAGGGACGACTTCTGGCAGCACGTCCGCGTGGTCGGCAGCGGCCAGCAGCTCAACCAGGAGCTCGAGCGGGCGGGGCGGTTGGCCGACTACCTCGAGCTCGCGGAGTTGATGGCCCTGGATGCCCTGGACCGCGACGAGTCGGCCGGTGCCCACTTCCGTTCCGAGCACCAGACCGAGGACGGCGAGGCGGTCCGTGACGACGAGCACTGGGCCTCCACCTCGGCGTGGGAAGCCGCGCCGCCCGATGGGGTGCCGATCCGGCACAGCGAACCCCTGACCTTCGACGCGGTCCCGCTGGCGACCAGGAGCTACAAGTGATGCGACTGACACTCGACGTCTGGCGCCAGGCCGATGCCGCCTCCCCCGGCCGCTTCGAGCGTTACGAGGTGGACGGCGTCACCGACGAGGTGAGCATGCTCGAACTGCTCGACATGCTGAACGCCCAGCTGGTGGCCGAAGGACGTGAGCCGGTGGCCTTCGACCACGACTGCCGCGAGGGGATCTGCGGCACCTGTGGGCTCATGGTCAACGGGCGGCCCCACGGCCCGCAGGACTACACCCCCGCCTGCCTGCAGCGCGTGCGGACCTTCTCCGATGGCGAGGTGGTCACCCTGGAACCCTGGCGGGCGGGTGCCTTCCCGGTCGTCCGCGACCTCGTGGTCGATCGCTCCGCGCTGGATCGCATCATCGGCTCGGGTGGCTACATCTCGACCGCGACCAACGCCGCGCCCGAAGCCCTGACGATGCCGGTCAACAAGCACCAGGCCGAGGCCGCGATGGACCACGCCGCCTGCATCGGCTGTGGCGCCTGCGTGGCCGCCTGCCCCAACGGGGCGGCGCAGCTGTTCACCGGCGCCAAGGTCGCCCACCTCGCCGAGCTGCCCCAGGGCCAGGTGGAGCGCTTCGAGCGGGTGCGCTCCATGGTGGCGACGATGGAGAGCGAGTTCGGGTCCTGTACCAACTACGGCGAGTGCGTCCCGGCCTGCCCCGCCGGCATCGAGCTCGACGTCATCGCCCACCTCAACCGCGACTTCCGCAGGGCGGTGGTCGTGGAGCGCCGAGGCGAGGTCCCCGAACGCACCGACGTGCCGTGGTTGGCACGGCTGCGCGGTGGTCCGTGGTGGCAGTCGGACCCGGACGACCGGGGCGAGGGCATCGGGCCGTGATCGGGGGTTGGGGGGAGGGTCCGCGCGGGCCGGGTTCGCTGGTGGAGCCGACGACGTAGGAGGCTATGCATGGCACTCATGAAGGACTATCCCGCCTACCACAAGCACCTCAAGGAGCTCATGGGCAAGCTCGACGAGGAACATCCCGATGTCATGAAGGGGTTCCGCTCGCTGCACTCCGCGGCCACGGCAGAGGGCGAGCTCGGCAGCGCGACCAAGGAACTGATCGCGTTGGGGATCGCCATCGCGGTGCACTGCGACGGCTGCATCTCGTTCCACGTCCACGACGCGCTCGAGTCGGGGGCGTCCAAGGACGCGATCGTCGAGACGATCGGGGTCGCGATCCTGATGGGCGGTGGGCCCTCGGTCATGTACGGCGTCGAGGCGCTCGAGGCCGTGTCGCAGTTCGAGTCCGAGCAGGGCTGACGCGCGTGGCGTTGGCGGGGTCGGGGCCAGCGGCGTACGCTCCGACGCGCTCTTGGAGGGTTCGCCTAGTCAGGCCTATGGCGCACGGCTGGAATCCGTGTTGGGAGT
>CAYXJD010000030.1:0-18751 GCA_964465225.1 uncultured Actinomycetota bacterium | reverse complement strand
TCGGTTGCCGCGCTCGGTTGTCGGCCGCCCGCTGATCGCGCGCTCGCTCGTCGCGGCGTCGTGGCCTGCGGGAACCGTCGGCCACGAGGTGCGATGGGTCGCACGCGACGACCGCCAAAGTAGGGTAGCACCCCGGGGTAGCGCCCCGCCGCGCCGCCGGCCGATCAGCGACCGGGGACCCACAACCGCGACGCGCCGCCCCCCGCCGGTGGCTCCTGGGGCGGCTGGTGGGGCGGCTGGCTGGTCGTGTCAGCCGCCGGTTCGCTCGTGGCCGCATCGTCCTGAGCGGGGTCGCTGGCGAGGTCGCCGGACTCCTGCTGCCCACCGGCGGCCGCCTGGGCGACCTGCTGCTCGCTCTCGACCTGGGCCATCCGCAGCTGCGTCAACGCCTGCTCGAGCTGGGTGGTCAGCTCCTCGGGCACGTGACCGCGCACGGTGTCGGTGACCGCGCCGACGGTGTCGATCAGCAACCTGCCGTCGCGGCGGCCGAGTTTGACCTGCGCGGCGTTCAGCAGGGCGTTGACGACCTCGGCGAGCACCTGGTCGACCGGCGCTTCCCGCAACTGGGACAGGTAGGCCTGGATCTCCTCCTGTGAGGGCTCGCGCTGACCACCGAGATCGGCGGCAGCTGACGGGTCGAACGGGACGTCGCTCACGCGGCGCTCCTCGGCATCGGGTGCAGGGACATCGGTAGCAGGGCGTACGTCCGGGAGCCTATCGCCGCGTAGGCTGCCCGGGTCCGGGGCCGTCACCAGCGTGCGCCGGGGTCCGCCTGCCGCTTTCGTCCACCGAGGTGGAACGTTGAAGACCTTCGACGCGCTGTTCGACGAGCTGTCCGACAAGGCCCGCAGCCGGCCGGCGGGCTCGGGCACCGTCGCGGCGTTGGACGCCGGGGTGCACCAGATCGGCAAGAAGGTCGTCGAGGAGGCGGCCGAGGCGTGGATGGCGGCCGAGCACGAGTCGCCCGAGCGTGCTGCCGAGGAGATCAGCCAGCTGCTCTACCACGCTCAGGTGCTGATGCTCGCGACCGGTCTCACCCTCGAGGACGTCTACGCTCACCTGTGAGCGACGTTGCCTCCCGGGTCCGCACCACGTGCCGGCACCCTTCCTGCTCCGCACCGCCCACCGCCGGGCCCCCTGTCCCACGAGGTCCTGATGCTGCGCATCGCCGTGCCCAACAAGGGCACCCTGTCCGAGCCCGCATCGTCGATGCTGAAGGAAGCGGGCTACCGCCAGCGCCGCGACCAACGCGAACTGGTGCTGGCCGACCCGGACAACGACACGGAGTTCTTCTTCCTCAGGCCGCGGGACATCGCCACCTACGTCGGGTCCGGTCAGCTCGAGGTCGGCATCACCGGTCGGGACCTGCTGCTCGACGGTGACAACGACGCGGAGGAACTACTCCCGCTCGGCTTCGGCGGCTCCACCTTCCGCTACGCCGCCGTCCCGGGTACGGCCAACAGTGTCGCCGAGCTGGCCGGCCGTCGGATCGCGACCTCCTACCCCGGCATCGTCGCCCGCGACCTGGCGGCGCGTGGCTTGGACGCCGAGGTGATCCGGCTCGACGGCGCCGTCGAGACCGCGGTGCGGCTCGGCGTCGCCGACGTGATCGCCGACGTGGTGTCCACCGGCACGACCCTGCGGCAAGCCGGGCTCGAGCTGCTCGGTGATCCGATCCTCGAGTCCGAGGCGGTACTGGTGCGGCGCCGCGACGCGATCTCCAACGGGGCCGTCGAGCAGCTGCTGCGCCGGCTCAACGGTGTCATCATCGCGCGCCGGTACGTGATGATGGACTACGACGTGCGGGTGGAGCGGCTCGACGAGGCGTGCGCGCTGACACCGGGCATCGAGTCACCGACGGTCAGTCCGCTGCACGACAAGGGCTGGGTCGCCGTCCGTTCGATGGTGCTGCGCAGCGAGACGAACCCGATCATGGATCAGCTGTGGGAACTCGGTGCCCGTGGGATCCTGGTCACCGACATCCTCGCCTGCCGGTTGTAGCGGCCGCCCACGTCACCGACGTCGGTCCCGGGCCCTCACCGGTCCGCCGGCTCGGTCACGAACTGCTCGCACCACTCGCTGCCCGGGAACCTCACCCCGGTGCCCGTCACCAGGGTCAGGCTCCGGGTGGCTCGGGTCACGGCGACGTACAGCTGATGGGTACCGACCTGCGAGCGGTGCATGATCCGGTCCGGAGCCACGACGACCACGTCGTCGAACTCGAGCCCCTTGGCCTCCCGGACCTCGAGGACCCGCACCCGGTCCCGGTCCTCGTGCGACAGGCCGGCGTCGAGCACCTGGTGCAGGCCGGCGACGTCGTCCTCGTCGGCCAGGACGCCGACGGTGCCGCCACGCTCGGTCACCAGCTCGGTGACCGCTTCGACCGTGGTCTCAAGGACGGTCTCGGTGACGAGGTGCCGGGGGCGCCGTCCCGCGGAGCGGACCGCCTGTGGGGCCAGCTCGGGATCGTGACCGGCCGCGGTGAGCACCGCCGTTGCGACGTTTGCGATCTCGGACGGGGTGCGGTAGTTGACCTCCAGCGTCGCGATCTCGACGGCACGACGGCCGATCAGCCGTCCGACCGCCTCCCAGTCCGACGGCTCGGAGACCCGGCTGCGCTGGGCGAGATCGCCGACGACCGTCCACGAGGCGTAGGGCCCACGCCGGCTGACAGCGCGCCACTGCATCGGGCTGAGATCCTGGGCCTCGTCGACGACGACGTGGGCGAAGTCACGGTAGCCCTCGGCCTCCACATCGACGATCGGCGACTCCACGTGGAGCGCGTCGGAGGCGAGACGGATGCCCTCGTCGTCACCATCCCCCCGACGTGGGACGGGCCGCTTGGCCGTGGGCTGACCGAGCAGGGCGGCCAGTTCGTCGAGCAGCGCGACGTCGTCGGTGGTCCACGTCGTGGCCCCCTCCCACGCGGCCGCGAGCCGGTCCCGGTCCGCCGCCGGCAGCAGTCCCTCGGCGACCGCCGCGAGCGAGACCTCGCCTTCGGCCAGGGCGGTCAGGACCCCGCGGGCCTCCAGGTCGGGCCAGAAGCAACGGCGGAGCAGCGTGACCTCCGGGGCGGCATCGAGGGCGGCGTTGAAGCCGCTGCCCTCGCGGTCCTCGGGGACCCGGTGTCCCGCTGCCCGGTGGGCGGCGGCCCAGGCCGCGTAGAGGGCGTCGGCCAGGGCCTCGGCCGCCACCGGGGACCGGTCGTGGTAGGCCCCGCCGGGGACCTCCGCCCGCAACCGATCGAGATGGCGTCGCCGCAGGGCCGTGAGCTTCGTCCCGGGGACGATGACGGTGGTGCCCTCGAAGGACAGGCGGGTGCTCGGCGGGATCGGTGGCAACGCGTGGAACAGGGTCCGACGCAGCACCTCGACCATCTGCAGGTCACCCTTGATCCGAGCCACCTCGGGCTCGTCCCACCCCCGCACCGAGGTACCCCGCGGCGCCATCCCGGCCAGGGGACGCTGGACGGCCCGGTCCTCCCCCAGCGCCGGCAGGACCCGGGCGGTGTACTCGGTGAAGGCCGCCGAGGGACCGACCACCAGCACGCCCCGGCCTTCGAAGCGATCCCGGTCCCGGTAGAGCAGGTAGGCGACGCGGTGCAGGGCGACGACGGTCTTGCCGGTCCCCGGTCCACCGGAGACCACCATCGTCCCGGTCGCCGGAGCGCGGATGATGCGGTCCTGCTCCTCCTGGATCGTCGCCACGATGTCGCGCATGGTCCCGCTGCGCTCCCGGCTCAGTGCCGCGAGCAACGCCCCCTGCCCGGTCACGGCACGCAGTCCCAGACGCGCCGCCGCGGTGCCGTCCAGCACCTCGTCGTCGAGGTCGACGAGCTCACGCCCCCGCGTCACCAGCGTGCGCCGACGGGCCACGCCGATCGGCCGGGCCGCCGTGGCCTGGTAGAAGGCCGCTGCTGCCGGCGCGCGCCAGTCGACCAGCAGGACGTCGCCTCCCTCGTCGATCACCGACACCCGTCCGACATGCAGTTCGTCGCCGTCCGACAGGTCGAGCCGGCCGAAGGCCAGGGACTCCACGTCGCCGAAGGTGAACCGGGCCCGCCGGCTGGCGTGATGGTGCGCGGTGACATCGCGTTCGTACCGCGCCTGGAAGGTCACGCCGGAACGGTCCGCGGCTGCGGCGGTCGCCCGCTCCTCGGCCCGGCGCCGCAGCTGCTCCACGCGATCGTGGACGCGGTCGAGGTGGTGCTGCTCCACGGCCAGCGCCGCGCGCTTGTCCCCCGGTCGCGGGTCGGCGACCGGAGGGTCGCCGGTGTCCGCGTGGGCGCCGTCGGCGGACATCGGGCTCACAGGCTCCGCAGCAACGTCGCGGTCTCCACGGCCGCCAGGGCCGCCTCGGCCCCCTTGTTCCCGAGCTTGCCGCCGGCGCGGGCAACGGCCTGGTCCCAGTTCTCCGTGGTCAGCACGGCGTTGCCGATCGGGATCCCGTGGGTCCGCGCGATGGCGGCGGTGCCGCCCGAGCCCTCACCGGCGACGTAGTCGAAGTGGGTCGTCTCGCCCCGCACCACACAGCCGAGCGCCACCAGGGCGTCCACCTCGCCGCTGGCCGCGAGACGGTCGAGTACCACCGGCAGCTCCCAGGCTCCGGGTACCCAGATCACGCGGAGGTCCTCCGCCGCCGCCCCGTGGCGGAGCAGGCTCCCGGTGGCGCCCTCGACCAGCGGACGCACGATGGCCTCGTTGAACCGGGCAGCGACGATCGCGATCCGGAGACCGGATGCGTCCAGGGTGCCCTCCAGATGCTGGATCCCGCTCACTCGTCGTCCTTTCCGTACCGGCGCTGCTGCGCCTCGTCGTCACTACGGTCGTCATCGGGGGGCGGGGCCATGGCCAGGCCCCGCATGGGCTTGCTCACCGCCCGCGGGGACCGCACACCCTGGGCGGCGATGTCGCCCACACCCGTGGAGACGGGCAGATCCCGGCCGTCGAGGTCGTGGCCCATCCGCTGGGCCTTGGTCCGCAGGTAGAAGGCGTTCTGCGGGTTGGGTCGCACCTCCACGGGGACCCGGTCCACGATCGAGAGCCCGAAGCCCGACAGCGCCGCGCGCTTGGCCGGGTTGTTCGTGAGCAACCGCAGCGTGGAGAACCCGAGGTCGGCCAGGATCATCGCCCCCACCCCGTAGTCACGGGAGTCGTTCGGCAAGCCGAGTTGCAGGTTCGCGTCGACGGTGTCGGCGCCGTTGTCCTGGAGCTCGTAGGCCCGCAGCTTGTGCAGCAGTCCGATCCCCCGACCCTCGTGGCCACGCAGGTAGACGATCGCTCCCTGGCCCTCCTCGGCGATGCGGGCCATGGCGAGGTCCAGCTGTGGTCCACAGTCGCAGCGCAGGGAGCGGAACACGTCACCGGTCAGGCACTCCGAGTGCATCCGCACGAGCACCTCCTGCTGGCCCTCCGGCTCCCCGAACAGCAACGCCAGGGACTCGTTGCCGTCGAAGGAGTTGCGGTAGCCGATGATGCGCCAATCACCGTAGGGGGTGGGCAGCCTCGCCACGGCGACGCGTTCGACCAGCGTCTCCCGGGCGCGGCGGTAGGCGACCAGGTCGGCGATCGTCACCATGAGCAGCTCGTGCTCGGCACAGAAGCGTTCGAGGTCCGTCACGCGCGCCATGGAGCCGTCGGGGTTGACCACCTCGCAGATGACCGCTGCGGGCCGGCGCCCGGCGAGGCGGACGAGGTCGACCGAGGCTTCGGTGTGCCCGAGCCGGTGGAGGACGCCCCCCGGCTGGTAGCGCAGCGGCAGCACGTGGCCGGGCCGCGTGATGTCCTCGGCGCTCGTGCCGGGGTCGGCGAGGACCCGACAGGTCCGTGCGCGGTCGGCGGCGGAGATACCGGTGGAGGTCCCCTCGACGGCGTCGACCGAGACGGCGTAGGCCGTGCCCTTGGGGTCCTGGTTGCGGGCGACCATGGGTGGCAGGTCGAGCCGGTCGAGGTCGTCGCCGAGCATGGGCACGCACACGAACCCGGAGGTGTGCTGGATCACGAAGGCCATCTGCTCGGAGGTGACCGCCTCGGCGGCCAGCACCAGATCGCCCTCGTTCTCACGATCCTCGTCGTCGACGACGACGATCATCCCGCCATCGGCGAGTACCGCGATGGCGTCCTCGATCCGGGCGAAGGGGCTCACGCGGGCTCCTCGCTGATCGCGTAGGGGCTGGGGGCGCCGCCGGCCAGCAGCTGCTCCACGTACTTGGCGATGACGTCCACCTCGAGGTTGACCCGGTCCCCCACGTCCAGCACGCCGAGGCTGGTCACCGCCAACGTGTGGGGGATCAGCCCGATCCGGAAGCTGCCCTGGTCGTCACGGTCGACCACGGTCAGGCTGACGCCCGAGATCGTGACCGAGCCCTTGGGGACCAGGTACCGGGCCAGCTCCGCCGGGGCGTCGATCGTGACGAACACCGTGCCGGGCAGCTCCTCGCGTTGCGAGATCGTGCCGACCCCGTCGACGTGGCCCTGCACCAGGTGCCCACCCAGGCGGGCATCGGCCCGCATGGCGCGTTCCAGGTTGACCTGGCGTCCCACCTCGAGGTCGCCGAGCGCGGTGGCACGCAGGGTCTCGGCCATCAGGTCGGCGGTGAAGCCTCCCTCCTCCGGCAGGGTCGTCACGGTCAGACACGTGCCGTCGACGCTGATCGAGTCGCCGAGGTTCGCGCCGTCGAGCACCTCCCGGCACCCGATGTGCAGCCGGGCATGCCCGTCCCGCATCTGGAGGTCGACGACCTGCCCGAGCTCCTCAACGATGCCGGTGAACATCGGGTGACTCCTTGCGTGGCGGGGAGGGGGTGGTGCAGGCGGTGGCGGGATCGGTCGCCAGGTACTGGATGATGGCATCCGGCCCGGCCCCGCCACTGCGTTCGAGGCGCCAGTCGGCCCCGGGTGGGGCGAGCAGGGCGGTAGGGGCGCCGGAACCGAGGTGGACGGCGACGTGGCGGACCAGTCGGTCGACGAGTCCGGCGCGCAGGAGCGCGCCCGCCAGCGTAGGCCCCGGCTCGGCGAGCAGGGACACCAGCCCGTGCTCGGCCAGGCGCGCCAGGGCCGCCGGCAGGGCCAGACCGTGACCGTCGGGCACCCCTGGTACCGAGAGCACGTGGACCCCCGCTGCCGTCAGGGCGCGGCGCCGGTCCTCCCGCTCACGGTCGTCGTCGGTTGCGGGACCCGGCGCAGGGCCCGCCCGGTGACCCGCTCCGGCCGCCAACGTGACGAGCACGGTCCCCGGCCGCACCACCTGCGCCGTCGGTGGCGTGCGGAGCCGCGCGTCGAGGACGACCGCCACCGGTTGCCGATCGGTGGGCACCGCTCGGACGTCGAGGCGTGGATCGTCCGCCAGGACCGTCCCACTGCCGACGAGCACGCCGTCCACGGCGGCTCGCCACCGGTGGACCGCGCGTCGCGCCGCCGCACCGGTGACCCACCGCCCGCCCGAGGGATGGTGGACCGCCCCGTCCGCCGTCTCGGCCACCTTGAGCGTCACGTGGGGCCGGCCCCGCTCGACCACCGTCAGGAAGCCTTCCAGGTGCCGCGCCACCGCCTGACGCAGCGGCGCGTCGGCGTCCATGGGGCCTGCGACGGCCACGCCGGCGGCGTCCAACCATGCCGCCCCCCCACCAGCGCGTGGATGCGGATCGGGATGCGCGATCACGACCCGCGCGATCCCGGCCGCCAACAACGCCTCGGTGCACGGCGGGGTCCGGCCATGGTGGGCACAGGGCTCCAGGGTGACCACGGCCGTCGCACCGTGGGCCGCCGCACCCGCCGCCGCCAGGGCCACCACCTCGCCGTGTCGCCCCGGCGGTGGTTCGGTGACCCCCTCCCCGACCACACGGCCGTCGGCGAGCACGATGCAGCCCACGGCCGGGTTGGGACTGACGTGCGGTTGGGCGCGCGCTGCCAGCGCGAGCGCCCGGGCGAGCGCAGCACGTTCGACCGGCGTCACCCCGCGGTCCGATCCTGCCCGAGTCCCCGCCGGCTCACGGAAGCTCGACCTCCATCTCGACGCCGTCGCCGGGGGCCCGTCGATCCACGGCGAAGTCGGACCCCGGGCCCGTGCGGCTCTTCGCGTAGCGCTTCATCTCCGTGGCGGTGGCGACCATGTCCCCGTGATGGGCGAAGTCGCGGACCTCGGTGGAAGCGATGCCGATCGACAGCGACAGCAGGTCGTAGCGCTGCGGCACCCCACGGCGATCGGGGACCTCGATCGACCCCGCCTGGCGGTCGGGTGGGTCGTACAGGGTCGGAGCCAAGGCGTCGAAACGCTCGCAGATGCGCCGCGCCGCGGTCTCCGCGAGCTCAGGCCGCACCAGCACCACGAAGTCGTCGCCCCCCACGTGGCCGACGAAGGCCTCGGGGTCGTCGAGCTCGTCGCGGACCGCCTGGAGCACCGTGGCCACTGAGCGCAGCGCATCGTCGCCCCGCAGGAAGCCGTAGTGGTCGTTGAAGGGCTTGAACCGGTCGAGGTCGACGTAGAGCAGCGCGAACCCCGCCCCACGGTCCAGCAGCCGCGACAGTCGGGCCAGGATCGACTCGTTGCCGGGCAGGCCGGTCAGGGGGTTGCGGGTGCGCTGGGTCTCCGCCCGCCGCAGCGCCGCGCGCACGCGTGCGACCAGCTCGTCGGGATCGAAGGGCTTGGTCAGGTAGTCGTCGGCACCGGCATCCAGTCCGGTGATGGCATCGTCGGTCTGGACCCGGGCGGTGAGCAGCATCACGGGCAGGTGGCCCGTGCGGGGATCCTCCCGGAGCTGTCGCAGCGCGTCGAGGCCGTCCCGGGTCGGCATCATCACGTCGAGCAGGACCACGTCGGGCCGGGCGTTGCGGGCGACCTGGATGGCCTCGGCGCCGTCGTTGGCCAACAGCACGTGGAACCCGGCGAGCTGGAGGGTGACCTCGAGGTAGGCCCGGATGTCCTCGTCGTCGTCGGCCACCAGCACGCGCGCGCTCATCTCGACACCACCGGGGCGGCGGCGTGGGCGCGGCGCAGCAGCTCCTCGCAGGCCGCCGCACGGTCGGCGGCACCGAACACCGCCGAGCCGGCGACGAACACCTCGGCGCCGGCGCCAGCCGCTTCCGCGATCGTGGTGGCGGCGATGCCGCCGTCCACCTGGATCCGGAAGCCGGCCCCGTGGGCGGCGCGCCAGGCGAGGGCCTCGGCCACCTTCGGGAGCACGTGTGGGAGGAACGCCTGGCCGCCGAAGCCCGGTTCCACCGTCATCACGAGCAGGAGGTCGACGTGCGGGAGGAGTTCGACGACCATCGACACCGGGTGGTCGGGCTTGATGGCCACCCCGACCTGGGCGCCCTGGTCGTGCAGGCGGTGGATCAGCGCGAGCGGCTCGTCCTCGACCTCCGGGTGGAAGGTGATCGAGTCCGCACCGAGCGACACGAGCTCGGGGGCGTAGGTCGCCGGGTCCGTGATCATCAGGTGACAGTCGAGCAGACGGTCGGTCGCACGGCGCAACGACGCGATGACCGGGTGGCCGAGGGTGATGTTGGGGACGTAGTGCCCATCCATGACATCGACGTGCACCGACGGTACGACCGGTGCCACCTCGGCGACCTCGGCCCCCAGTCGGGCGAAGTCCGCCGCGAGGATCGAGGGCGCGATCGACAGTTCGGTCACCAGCTCAGCCTTCCACCGCTCCCCGACAGCGTAGGCGGAGCTCGACGCGCGAGCGGTCAGAGGGCCCGACGGCTGCGCAACGGGTCATGGCGTCCCGCGCCGATCCCGGCCCTCATCCCCCCGCTCGTCCCCAGGTCGCGATGAACATCCCGTCGGTGTCGTCGGTGTCGGGCCACAGCTGCTGCACCTCGCGCCGGTACAGGCCCGCTGCGGCGGCCCCCCGCTCGAAGGACTCGACGACCTCGGTGGTCTCGGCCGCGGTCCAGGTGCACACCGCGTAGGTCAGCTGGCCGCCGGGCGCGACCCGCTGTGCCGCCGCGGCGAGGAGCTCCCGCTGGAGCGCTGCCAGCTCCACGGCGTCCCCGGGCTGGCGGCGCCAGCGCACCTCGGGGCGGCGCCGACCGGTCCCGAGCCCGGTACAGGGTGCGTCGAGCAGCACCACGTCGTAGGTCGCCGCCGGCGCCAGCGGCGGGGTTCGCGCATCACCCACCACCACCTCGACCGGCACCGATTGGACCGTGGCGGCCTCCGTGATCAGCCGGGCGCGATGTGGGTGCACCTCGACGGCCGTGACCGTGCCTGTCGGCCCGACCAGGTGCGCCAGGTGCGTGGCCTTGCCGCCCGGCCCGGCGCACAGATCCAGCACACGTCCACCCGGCGTGGCGCCGGTGGCCAGGGCGACCCGCATCGACGCCTCGTCCTGGACCACGGCCCGGCCCTCACGGACGGCGGCGGCGCCCCGCGGATCGAGCCCGGGCGCTCGGACGGCACCCGGCGTGCCCCCGGGTACGGCCTCGACACCCGCCTCGGCGAGCTCCAGCAGCAGCGCATCAGGGTCCCCGTTGGCCCGCAGCGTCACCCCGGGGGCCACATCGTCGGCGGCCAGGACGCGTCCAGCCCGCTCAGCACCGAGCCGCCCTACGAGCTCCGCGACGATCCAGCGGGGATGCCCCGTGCTGAGCGCCAGGTGACCGATCGGATCCTGCTTCGCGTCGGGCCAGGCGAGGTCATCGGTCCGCCGACCCAACGACCGCAGCACGCCGTTGACGAAGCCCGCCGCACCCTTGCTGCGAGCCTTCGGCACGGCGCTGCGGGCCAGCTGCACGCTGGTGTCCACCGCGGCGCGGGCGGGGACCTCGCTGATCAGCAGCTGCGTCGCGCCCAGACGCAGGATCCGCCGCAACGCGGGTTCGACCGCCGCCAGGTCCCGGGTCAGCACGAGCGCCAGTGCGGCGTCCAGCGTGCCCTCCCACCGCAGGGTCTCGTAGGCCAGGTGCGAGGCGAAGGCACGATCGCGCGCCGTGGCGAGGTCGGCGATCGCCTCGGGCACGGCCAGGTTGGACCAGCGCCCGCGTTCGTCGACCTCGGTGAGTGCGGCCAGGGCGGCACGTCGGGACGCGAGCCCGGTCGGCTCGTTCGCGGCTGCCCGGGGGTTCACGCCGCATCGGGCGAGGTCCCGAACCGCTCCCCCACCTCGATCCGGGCACCGTTGGCGTAGTCCGTCGCTGGCATACGGGGCTTGCCCGCTGGCTGCACCTCGGTGAGCAGCAGCGCCCCGTGCCCGCACGCGATCAGGATCCCGCGGCGGTCGGTGGCGAGCACGGTGCCGGGCGGCGCGGCGTCGGCGGCCCGTTCGGCGTCGGCGACCGGCTGGGCCCCGAAGACCTTCAGCCGTGTGTCACGGAAGCTCGTGTGGGCGCCCGGCGCCGGGTCGGCGCTCCGGACCAGGTCGGCGAGTCGTGGCGCAGGACGGCCCAGGTCCAAGGCCACGTCCTCGGGGCGGATCTTGGGTGCCAGCGTGGCTCCCTCGCTCGTCTGGGCGACCGGCACCTCACCGGTGTGCAGCGCTCGCAGCGACTCGACCAGGACCGGTGCACCCAACTCGGCCAGGCGCGCGAGCAGGGCACCCGAGCTCTCCTGCGGTGCGATCGGTACCTCGACCCGGCGCAGGACGGGGCCGGTGTCCATGCCCTCGTCCAGCACGAAGGTGGTGACCCCGGTGGTCTGGTCGCCGGCGCGCAGCGCGTGCTGCACCGGCGCTGCGCCCCGCCACCTCGGCAACAGCGAGAAGTGCAGGTTGACGAACCCGGCCCCACCGGCCGCGAGCACATCGGCGGGCAGCAGCGCGCCGTAGGCCACCACGGCGCAGGCGTCGACCTCCAGCGCACGGAAGGGCTCCAGGACCTCACGCGGCTTGGCGGGCTGCCAGACCTCGATGCCGTGCTGCTCGGCCGCGACCTTCACCGGCGGCGGCACCGGTGTCCGGGACCGGCCCTTGGGTCGGTCCGGGTTGCACAGGGCGACGACCACCTCGATGTCCTCGGCCGAAGCGAGCGCCTCGAGGCTCGGCACGGCCACCTCGGGGGTCCCGAGGAACGCGATGCGCATGGCAGGCTCCTTCAGCGCCGGCTACGGCCGAGCAGCAGTCCTCCGGGCCGGGGTGGCTCCGGGTCGTCGAGCCCGGCGGCCAGCCGGTACTCGCGCATCTGCTTGAGCGCCGCCTTGCGGTCGTGGGCGGCGAGGTGGTCCACGAACAGGATGCCGTTGAGGTGGTCCATCTCGTGGAGCCAGATCCGGGCGAAGTGGCCCTCGAGCTCGACCCGGTGGTCGTCGCCCGCGAGGTCCTGGTGGGCGACCTGCACCCTGAGCGGGCGCTCCAGCGGGTAGAAGAGGCCGGGGAAGGACAGGCAGCCCTCGTCACCGTCCTGGAGTTCCTCGGAGGCGTCCAGCAGCCGGGGGTTCACCACGGCGCCGCCGCGCGTGGAGACCGCGCCGTCCTCGTCCTCCAGCGCCACCTCCCAGGTGAACAGCCGCTTGAGCACACCGACCTGGTTGGCGGCGAGCCCGACCCCCTCGGCGGCCCGCATGGTCTCCAGCATGTCGTCTGCGAGCGTGGCCAGCCGACCGTCGAAGTCGGTGACCTCGTGCGCCTGCTGGCGCAGCACCGGATCCCCGAAGATCCGGATCTCCATCCTGCCCACCGCTGGCTCCTGTCCCGGGCGCGGCGGCCGTCCGCGCGTGCCGCGATGGTAGGCAACCGGAGCAGCGCCTACAGCGCGTCGACCGGGTCGACGTCGACACGAAGGTCCACCCCGAGGTGGCTGGCGCGATCACGGACCGCCCGCAGGCTCGCGAGCGTGGCCCCGCGATCATCGCACTTGACGAGGTAGCGGTCCCGATCGTCGACCGCGATCGGACCGAGCAGGTCATCACCGGGCGCCAGCGCCGCCGCCAGGGCCACGCTGACCGGTTGCTGGTCGACGACGGCGCCCACCGGCGTGGTCACGCGCAGCGCATGGGCGGCCGGGGGGAAGCGCAGGGCGGCGCGCACGGCGACCTCCTGCCGCCAGAAGCCACCAGGGTCCCAGGCCGCCAGCGCAGCGATCGCCGGGTGGTCCGGCTCCCGGGTCTGGACGACGACGCTCGAGGTGGCGGGATCGGCCCGCCCGTGGACCGTCCAGGCGGCGAGCTGGCACGCCAACCGCAACGCATCCTCGGCCGCGTCCAGGGTCGGTCGCCGCAGCGTCCCGTCGAGGTCCGGCAGGACGACCGCGCCGACCGGTCCGGGCGGGCGGTCGAGCACGGAGCCGCGGGTGGTCACCAGGATCGCTGGCGGTGGTGGCGGCCGTTGCCCGTAGCCCTCGAGCACGGCCACCTCGACGTCGCTGCCGCGGGCCAGTTCGGCGCCGAGCCGCTGGGCACCCGCAGCCAGCGGGACGACCTCCCGCCCCCCACAGGCACCGCAGGGTGGGCGCCGCGGCTGCCGGTCACCGCACCCCTCGCAGGCCAGTCCGGTACCGCCGTCCGAGGCCAGCGACGCCGCGCACACCCGGCAGGTGCGCCGCTCACCGCACGCGCGGCACACCAGCGCCCGCCCCTCGCCGCGGCGGGTGGCCAGCACGACCCCGTAGGTGCCCGCCCGGGTCGCGGTCCGTAACGCCCCGGTGGCCTCGCGGGTGAGACGGGCACGGGGCTGGTCCTCGCCGGTGACCACCTGCACACGCGGCCGGGCCCGCCGCTCGCGCTCACGGTCGGGAACCACCGGCGTCAACCGACGCTCGCGCAGCAGTCGCCACGCGATCGCGGAGGGCACGGTCCCGACCGCCAGACCGACACCACCGGCGCGCCGCGCTCGCTCGAGGAGCACCTCGCGGGCATGGTGACGGGGACTGCGCCGCTCCTTGTAGGCCGGGTTCGCCTCGTCCAGGATCACGGCCAGGCCGAGGCGCTCCAGGGGGACGAACGCCGCTCCCCGCTCCCCGACCACGACCCGGGCCCGTCCACTGCGGGCCTCGAGCCAGCGGCGGTAGACCACCCGTGGCGAGGGGCCACCACGCAGGTCGACGGCCAGGTCCCCGGCGGCGGTGAGGACAGCGGCAGCCGTCGGCGAGGCCGGATCAGGCACCAGCAGCAGGACGTCGCGATCGTGGGCGAGGGTCAGCTGGGTGAGCTCGGCCAGGCGGGCCGCGACGTCCTCACCCGGCAGGGGTCGCCACAGGAACGAGCCTGCGCCGCCGGCCACGGCAGCGTGCAGCGCGGCGCCGCCCGCTCCGTACGGACGCCAGGCCGCCGACAGCTCGTCGGCCGGTGGCGCTGGATCGGACCGGGCCCGGGGTGCGGTCCCGGGCGGGAACCACCCCGCCGCAGCGGCCCGTCGTTCGACGTCGACCGTGCGGTTGGGCAGCGCGTGGCGGACGACGTCGGCCAGCGGGGCGCCGAACCGCTCGGCGGCCCAGCGCAGGATGTCCAGCTCGTCCGGCCGCACCCACACGTGGGGTCCGAGGACCTTGGCGACGGGCCGGAGCTTGTCGTCGGCCACCTCGCTGTCCGCGGCCAGGCCCACGACCAGACCCCGCACCCGACGGCCGGCGAAGGCCACCTGGACCCGCTGGCCGAGCGCCACCTCGACGTCCTCCGGCACCAGGTAGTCGAAGGGGTGGTCGAGGTGGAAGGGCGCGACCTCGACGACGACCTGCGCGACGCGTGCCACGGCGCTCAGGCGCCTGCTGCCGCCCTCAGCGCCTCCGCCCGGTCGGTCCGTTCCCAGGTGAACCGCTCGCCCTCGCGCCCGAAGTGGCCGTAGGCGGCCGTGTCCTGGTACCCGGCGCGACGCAGGTCGAGGACGTCGACGATCGCGGCTGGACGCAGGTCGAACACCTCGCGCACCGCCGACAGGATCGCGTCCGGGTCGACCGTGGCCGTCCCGAAGGTCTCCAGGCTCAGACTGACGGGGTTGGCCACCCCGATGGCGTAGGCGACCTGCAGTTCGGCCTTGGCGGCCAGCCCGGCCGCGACGATGTTCTTCGCCACCCACCTGGTCGCGTACGCCCCCGAGCGATCGACCTTGGAAGGATCCTTGCCCGAGAACGCCCCACCGCCATGCCGGGCCATCCCGCCGTAGGTGTCGACGATGATCTTGCGGCCGGTCAGGCCCGCGTCGGCGACGGGACCCCCGAGCTCGAAACGTCCCGTCGGGTTCACGAACAGCTGTGCCTGGCTGGTGTCGATGTCCTCGGGCAGCAGTGGACGGATCACGTGCTGCTCGACCTCGCGGCGGAGGAAGTCGAGGTCCATGGCGGCGCGATGCTGCGTCGAGAGCACGACCGCGGTGACCGCGACGGGCCGACCCCGCTCGTAGGCGACGGTGATCTGCGTCTTGCCGTCGGGACGCAGGTAGGGCAGCAGCCCGGACTTGCGGACCTCGGTGAGCCGCTCGGCCGTGCGGTGCGCCAGGTGGATCGGCAGCGGCATCAGGGTCGGGGTCTCATCGCTGGCGTAGCCGAACATCATCCCCTGGTCACCGGCGCCCTGGAGGCCGTAGGGGTCCTCCTCGGCGGAGTCGTAGGCATGGTCGACACCCATGGCGATGTCCGGCGACTGCTCGTCGATCGCCACCGACACCCCGCAGGTGTTGCCGTCGAAGCCGACGTCGGCGGAGTCGTAGCCGATCGAGAGCACCTTGTCCCGCACGACCCGTGGGATGTCCACGTAGCACTGGGTGGAGATCTCCCCGACCACCATCACCTGCCCGGTCGTGACCAGGGTCTCGCACGCCACGCGACCATGGGGATCGTCACGCAGGATGGCGTCGAGGATCGCGTCGGAGATCTGGTCCGCCATCTTGTCCGGGTGACCCTCGGTCACGGACTCGGAGGTGAACAGCGTACGTCCGGACACGGGGACTCCTCGTGGGTCACGGTGGGTGCGAGCCGGCCGGCGCGCAGCCTAGCCCGCGTCTGCGCCTGGCCCGCCGGACGCCACCCGGGTCGCACCGGACAGCGAGGAACGCCATGCGACCACCCGGTCCAGGACCCGTTCGGCGACCACGTGCTTGGCGGCCAGTGGCACCTCGTAGCGCCCACCGTCCCGATCCAGGATCACGACGCGGTTGGTCTCGACCTCGAACCCGGCGTCGGCCGCCGACACATCGTTTACCACCAGCAGGTCGGCCCGCTTCCGGGCCAGCTTCGCCCGGCCGTGTGCCTCCACCTCGTCGGTCTCGGCGGCGAACCCGACCAGCACCGGGTGGTCGGCGCCGTGGCGCGCCACCCCGAGCTCGGCGAGGATGTCCGGGTTCGGAGCCAGGGCCAGGTCGGGGACGCCCCGCTCCTTCTTGAGCTTCATCGCAGCCGGATCCGCAGGACGGAAGTCGGCCACCGCCGCCGCCTTGATGACCACATCGCTGCTGTCGAGGTGGTCGAACACCGCGGCGTGCATCTCGAGCGCGGTCGTGACGTCGACGCGGGCGACCCCGGTGGGCGTCGGCAGTTCGCTCGGGCCCGCGATCAGGGTCACCCTGGCGCCTCGGTCCCGCGCGGCGGCCGCCAACGCGAAACCCATACGCCCGCTGGAGCGGTTCCCGAGATAGCGGACCGGGTCCACCGGCTCCCGTGTCCCCCCGGCGGTGATCAGGATGTGAGCGCCGACCAGGTCCTGCACCGGACCTGCGGCATGGGCACCCCCGGGGGACGGGAGACAGGCCAGGACGTCGCGGACGACCTCGAGTGCCGCCTCCGGTTCCACGAGACGGCCAGGACCGGCGTCCCCGCCCATCAGCCGACCGTCGTCGGGCCCGGTGACGATCGCGCCGCGCGAGCGCAACGTCGCGACGTTGTGCCGGGTGGCGGCGTGTTCCCACATCTCGGTGTGCATCGCCGGTGCCAGGACGACCGGGCAGGTCGCAGCGAGCAGCGTCGTGGTCAGCAGGTCGTCGGCCAAACCTCCGGCGAGCTTCGCCAGCGTGTGGGCGGTGGCCGGGTAGACGACGGCGACGTCCGCGGCCCTGCCGAGAGCGACGTGGGTGCCCTCGGCGATGCCGTCCCAGACCTCGTGACGGACCGGCCGGCCGGTGAGCCCCTCGAAGGTCGCCGCACCGACGAACCGGGCACCGCCGCGGGTCAGGACGACGTCCACCTCGGCGCCCGCGTTGCGCAGGCCCCGTACCAGGTGGCCTGCCTTGTACGCGGCGATGCCGCCGGTGACCCCGACGAGGACCCGTGCCCCGTGAAGCGGGTCCCTGGCCGGGCTGCTCTCGGCCGTGTGTTCGGCCATGGTCAGGCCGGTTCGTCCCCGCTCAGGTCCTCGACCACGGTGAGCTGATCGTCGGCCGGCTGCGGCGCGCTGGCGGCTACGATCTTGCCCTGGGCGATCTCCTCGAGCGCGATCGACAGCGGCTTGTTGGTCTCGGTGGTCAACAGCGGCGGGACGTACGCACCCATCCCCTCACCGAGCTGCGCGTAGTAGCCGTTGATCTCACGGGCACGCTTGGCGGACAGGTGCACGAGGTGGAAACGGGAGTCCACCTTGTCCATGAGGTCGTCGATGCGTGCGATGGTGGTGCCTTCCGTGCGGTCTGCTGTGGCCCGTGACGTCTCGCCCGCTGGTGGGCGGACGGAGCAGGAGCGTAGCGCGCCCGCCGGTGGCGGTGGCTGGCTAGCTTCTCGACCGACACGATCCGGTGCACGCTCACCGAGCTGACGGAGGTCCCCAGGGTGCTGGCGATGCTTGCCCTCACGTTCGCGACGCTCAGCAGCCCCGTGGCATCGGGATCGGCGCTGCCCTGGCTCGTGTTCGGACTGGGCGGGGTGGCCGTCGTGGGGACGTGGGCCGTCCAACGGCACCAGCGCCGCGAGCTCCAGGCCGCGCTCGGCCGGTTCGTCGAACGTCATGCGGGATGGCACCTACAGGCCTGGCCCTGTGGGCTCCCCGCCGAGCAGCTCGTCGGCCGCTTCGCTACCACCCCACGAGGTGACCGGCGCTACGGGGTCGAGGCGGCGGCCGGTGGGCCCCTCGATCTCCAGATCAACGGGCAACCGGTGACGTGTCAGGTCGCCTGCTACGTGTGGTTCCACGAGCGTCGCCAGACCAGCCGCTCCAACGGGCGTTCCACGCGGCGGTACCAGCGGCGAACGGATCTCATGGTGATGTGCCAGCTCCCGGTGCACACCCACCGGTCGGTGTCGATCCAGCCGGAATCGATCCTCGGCCGGGTCGGGCTCACCCGGAGCGACGAACAGCTGGAGTCGGAAGCGTTCAACCGCAGCTTCAAGGTCGAGGGCCGCGATCGCACGCTGGTCATCACCCTCCTGGACGCTGGGCTGCAGGAGCTGTTGTCGACGGCGTACGGTGGTCGCGGTCTCGAGTTCAGCGACGACCTGCTGGTCCTCTCCGGCGAGCCGACCCATCGTGACCGGAGCCTGGCCGGCGTCGCCGAGACCTACCCGGCGATCGTGCAGGATCTTCGCCGGTTGCTGGAGCGCATCCCACCGGCCTTCTGGCGGGCGCTTGGCTTCACGCTGGCCGCGGAGGACGATCCCCCACCGCCCGTGGCAACACCACCGTCCCCGACGGCACCCGCGACACCACCGCCAAATCCACCACCGCCACAACCACCATCGCCGCACCCGAGCCCGCCGCCCCCGGGCCACGAGGACAGCTGACGTGGAACCACTGCTCGCGATCGTCCTCCTGCTCCTGCTGGCAGGTGCCATCCTGGTCGTCCTCGCCTACAACCGGTTCGTGGCCCAGGCCGCGTCGATCGATGCCACCTGGGCCAACATCGAAGGTGAGCTCCAGCGCCGGCACGATCTGGTTCCCAACCTGGTGGCCTCGGTCCAGG
>CAYXJD010000029.1:0-18780 GCA_964465225.1 uncultured Actinomycetota bacterium | reverse complement strand
GGTGTTCTGCACCCGGTCCGGTGGCCGTGCTCGCCGGGCGGGCGGGTTGGGTGCGGTCTGTCCCGGTTTCCGGGGTGTTCTGCACCCGATCCCCGGGCATGCGCCTGCCAGCGCAGAGGTATCCGGCCGAGTGAGCACCGAGCAAGCACCCGGGGACCCCGACGAGACCGCCGGCGCCGCTAACGTGGAGAGCCGCCGAACAGGAGACACGCGTGGATCCGACGAGCGTGGCATCCGAGAGCGCTGCCGCGTACCCCATCGCCGCCGCGACACCGCCGGAGCGGCTGCTGCTCGGCCCCGGGCCGTCACCGGTGCACGCTGAGGTCCTCGCCGCGCAGGCGCGCGGGATGGTGGGCCACCTCGATCCCTGGTTCCTCGACGTCACCGACCAGATCGCAGCGATGCTCCGCCAGGTGTTCCGCACCGACAACCGGCTGACCTACGCCGTCTCGGGGACGGGGAGCGCCGGCATGGAGACGGCGGTCGTCAACCTCGTGGAGCCGGGTGAGACCGTCATCGTCGGCGTCAACGGGGTCTTCGGCGGCCGGATCGCGGACACCGCTCGCCGCGCGGGCGCCGAGGTGGTCGTCCTCGAGGAGGAGTGGGGCCAGGTGTTCGCGCCGGAGCGGGTCGCCGAGGCGCTGGCCACCCACCCCGGTGCCAGGATGGTGGCGCTGGTCCATGCGGAGACCTCCACGGGTGCCCAGCAGCCACTCGAGGAGATCGGTGCCCTGGTCGCGGACACCGAGGCGTTGCTGCTCGTGGACTCCGTCACCGGACTGGCCGGCGTGCCGCTGGAGGCCGACGACTGGCACCTCGACGTCGTCTACTCGGGGACCCAGAAGTGCCTGTCCGTACCGCCCGGCCTCGCGCCGATCACCTTCAGCCCGAAGGCCGAGGCGGTCATCGAGGGCCGGACCTCCCCGGTGCGGTCGTGGTACCTGGATGTCGCGGCCATCCGCCGGTACTGGGGAGCAGAGCGCGCCTACCACCACACCGCGCCGATCAGTGCGTTGCTGGGACTGCACGAGGGGCTGCGCCGAGTGCTGGCCGAGGGGCTCGAGACCCGTTGGGCGCGGCACGCCGAGGTGGGTGCGCTGTTCCAGGAGCACATCCAGGATCGTGACGCGGAGCTGCTGGCAGCGCCCGGTGCGCGACTGCCCCAGCTGACCACGCTGGCGTGGCCGGACCATGTCGACGAGGCGGAGCTTCGCCGGCGGCTGCTCGTCGAGCACGGCATCGAGGTGGGCGGCGGCCTCGGGCCCTTCGCCGGTCGGGCCTGGCGCGTCGGGTTGATGGGGGAGGGAGCCACCCACGCCACCGTCGACCGCCTACTCGACGCGGTGGACCAGTTGCTGGAGGGGTGAGCAGGCGAGCAGGTTGCCCGATCGATGTCCGTCTACGCTGCCCCGCCATGGACACCACCGGCGCACCCGCCCAACTGACCTGGCGCTGGCGTGTGCTCGCGCGCATCATCATCATCGTGGTCCGGCTCCTGCGGTGGCGGATCGACGTACGCGGCCTCGAGCACGTGCCCCGGCGCGGTGGCGCGGTCCTCGCCTTCAACCACCACTCCTACGTGGACTTCGTGATGGTGGGCTGGCCCATCATCCGGGTCCTGCACCGGCCGCTGCGGTTCCTCGCGAAGCGCGAGATCTGGACCAGCAACAAGATCGGTTGGGTCGTGCGCTGGGCGCGAGCCATCCCGGTGGACCGGTCCTCACTGCGTGGTCGGGCGGCAGCGTTCGACGGCGCCATCGACGCGCTGCGGTGCGGCGACCTGGTGGCGGTGGCGCCGGAGCAGACCATCTCGCCCTCCTTCGAGCTGCTGCCACTACGGACCGGGGCCGCCCGGATGGCGCAGCTGGCCGGCGTCCCGATCGTGCCGGTGGCCGGATGGGGCACCCAGCGTGCGCTCACCAAGGGTGGGCCGAAGCGGCTCGTACGCAAGCTGCCGGTGCTCGTCCGTTTCGGCGCGCCGCTCAATGTGGGCCCGGAGGACGACCCCGTCGCGGTGACCGCCGAGCTCGCGCACCGTCTGACCGGCTTGCTGCACGAGGCCCAGGAGGAGTACCCCGATGGCGCGCCGGCCGGTGCCGACTGGGTGCCGGCCCGGCTGGGTGGAGGGGCCCCCGAACACGACGAGGTGCTGCGTGCGCACCTGGAGCGCGAGCGCACCTGGAGCGAGCAGGACCGAGGGGTGGAGCCGCCAGCATGTGATGACGGGGACGGTCCAGAGGCCCCGCGAGACGACCCGACATCGGCGTGAGCTACCGGGTCGGACGCGACCGTCGGGACCGGCGCGAAGCCCCGGTGGAGCGACCCAGCCGCGGGTTCCGGGTCGTGGCCTGGCTCGCGATCGTCTGCCTGCGCTTGGCACGCTGGCGGATCCGCGCGCGGGGCGTGCGCAACGTCCCGGCACGCGGCGGGGCGGTGGTCACCTGGAACCACACGAGCCACGTCGACTTCGTGGTCACCGCTCACGAGCTGTACCGCCGGCTCGGACGCCCCGTGCGGG
Organism: uncultured Actinomycetota bacterium; assembly: GCA_964465225.1. Classification (GTDB taxonomy): domain Bacteria; phylum Actinomycetota; class Nitriliruptoria; order Nitriliruptorales; family Nitriliruptoraceae; genus T1Sed10-7. The sequence continues at coordinate 16,262 of CAYXJD010000029.1, read as the reverse complement.
TCCTGGCCCGCGCCGACCTATGGGACTCCTGGCGGACCCGCTGGATCGTCCGCTTCGCCGATGCCGTCCCGGTGACGCGGTCCGATCCGGGTAGCCGGGCGAGCTCCTACGCCGCGGCCGTCGAGGTGCTGCAGCAGGGCGGACTGGTCCTGGTGGCTCCCGAGGGCGGTATCTCGACCACCTTCGAGGTGCAGCGGATGCGCACCGGGGCGGCTCGTATGGCCCAGCAGGCCGGCGTGCCGATCGTGCCGAGCGCGAGCTGGGGCAGTCACCGCCTGGTGACCACCGGGTACCCGTTGTCGCCACGGCGTGCCTGGGGCATCCCGGTCGAGCTGGCCTTCGCTCCCCCGTTCCACGTCGGACCCGACGAGGACCCGCTGGCGGCGACGGGTCGGCTCCAGCGGACCACGACGGAGTTGCTCCACCTGTTGCAGCGCAGCTATCCCGACGGTGCCCCGGCCGGTGCCTGGTGGGTGCCGGCCCGCCTCGGCGGCGGGGCGCCAGCGGAGGCAGCCGCTTCCGCCGAGCCCGCCACCGCAACTGCACCGCCCCGTCCCCTACGAAGCTTCGAGCACCCGGCTGGAGCCCCGCCGGGTGGACGAACGACGAGCGAGCGGCGATGATGCCGCGCAGTCCGGCTCGGCACCGTGACCACACCGTGGAGAACCCGATGCCCCGACGCGACCACCGAGTAGACCCGGGTGCCAGCTGGGTCTACCGCTTCGCCGCCTGGCTCGCGTTCGCGGTCATGCGGCTGCAACGCTGGCGCGTGGAGGTCCACGGGGTCGAGCACCTACCGAGGCGCGGTGGTGCGGTCATCGTGGCCAACCACACCTCCTTCTGGGACTTCTTCACCTCCGGCTGGCTGCCGTACCGGGAGTGGCGCCGGCCGGTGCGCATCCTGGCCAAGGCCTCGCTGTTCTCCACACCGGTCTTCGGCTGGTTCATGCGGCGCGCGGAGCACATCCCGGTCCACCGCGGCGCCGGACGTGAGGCCCTGACCTCGGCGATCGAGGCGTTGGAGCGTGGTGAGCTGGTCCTGGTCCTCCCCGAGCAGACGATCTCCCCGTCGCTCGAGCTGCTGCCCTTCAAGCCGGGTGCTGCCCGCATGGCGGCGGCCGCCGGCGTCCCCCTGGTCCCGACCGTCTCGTGGGGTTCGCACCGCTTCCACACCACCGGACGCAAGCCACGCTGGTCCTGGCGGCTCCCGGTGAGCGTCCGTTACGGCGAGCCGGTCCATCCCGGTGCTGACGACGACCCCGAGGTGGTGACCCAGGAGCTACGGCGGCGGTTGGCAACGCTGCTGGACGAGGTGCAACGCGGCTACGCCGACGGCACGCCGCCGGGAGCGTGGTGGGTCCCGGCCCGACTCGGCGGTGGCGCCCCGAGCGCTGAGGAGGCTGACGCCTTCCTACGTGCCCTGGCGACCCGATGGCGGCACCCGACCACCACCGCACCCGTCGCGGCGACCGGCCCGGGATCGGTGGACGGGACGGTGAGCGACCTCGAGGTGGCATCCGCCGACAGCGGGCACGAGTCGGGCGGTGTGCGGGAGTCGGGCGGTGTGCGGGAGCCGGGCGGTGTGCGGGAGCCGGACGGTGGGCACGAGCCGGACGGGGTGCTGGCGGAGGACGGTGTGCGGGAGTCGGACGGTGTCAGGCAGCGACACGACAGCGACGACGACGAGCAGCGCGAAGCAGCCTCCTGATGCGCCACGGTGGCGCGGTACTCGAGCTCGCCAGCGGTCTGGCAGCAGGCGAGGCGGCCTGACGGAACGGACCGGCGAGGCGCCCGGTGGCGTCCGTTGCAGCCGTTACGCTGCCGCCGGTCGTTAGAGCGCCGGCCGTCAGAGTGCCGGTCGTCAGAGTGCCGGCTGCCAGAGCGCCGGTCGTCAGAGCGCCGGTCGTGAGGGGGGAGACAGCTCGTGGCCCAGGAGCCCGCTGCCGGCGGTGACCCGGATCCCATCCCCGGTCTGGAGCCCTTCGGCCCGCGGCAGCGTGTCGTGCTCCTGGTACTCCTCGTGCTGACGATCGGCGGCCTGTTGCTGGTGAGCTTCATCCCGCGGACCCTCGCCTCCGGAGCGACGGAGACCGGCGGGACGTGGCAGGTCCAGGTGACGCCGGGGCTCGTCGCGCCGAGCTACACGCTCACCGTGGACGGTGAGCGCGAGCGCGTGCCGGGCGCCAGGTGGCCTGGCCGTCTCCAGGCGTCGGTGTTCCAGCTCGGGGCCGAGCGCACGGCGGTGGTCGGGTCGGCGCCCTGGTCGGCCGACTCGGTCCGGTTGACCCTCCCGGGGCTCGGCCTGCGGGAGAGCGAGGTGCGGCTCGTGGGCTGGCACCGGGTGCATGTCGCGGTGCTGAGCGTTCCGTCAGCGCCGAGCCAGGTGGTCGCCATCGGCGGGGGTGGGCAGGTGCTGGAGGTCGTGGACGACCTCGGACCGGTGACCCCGCTCGGTGTGCCGGATGCTCAGTCCTCGCGAGCTGCGATCGCCTCGGCCAGCGCCAGCGCCTGCTGCGCCTGCTCGACGTGCAGGTTCTCGACCAGCTTGCCATCGACGGTGACGACACCGCGCCCCTCGGCGCGCGCTGACTCGAACGCGGCGATCACCTCACGCGCGGCTGCCACCTCGGCGTCGCTGGGGGTGAAGGCGGCGTTGCAGGCCTCCAGCTGACGGGGGTGGATCACGGTCTTGCCGTCGAAGCCGAGTTCGACCGCCTGACGGCACTCGGCCGCGAACCCCTCGGTGTCGTCGAGGTCGTTGAAGACGCCGTCGACGATCGTCTTGCCGGCATCGCGGACCGCCAGCAGGCACCACGCCAGCGACGTCAGCAGCGGCGAGCGGCCGGGTACGTGTGCTGCCCGCAACTCCTTGGCGAGGTCGTTGGTGCCCATGACGAAGCCGACCAGCCGCGGCGAGGCGTGGGCGATCGCGGCAGCGTCCAGGATGGCGCGCGTGGTCTCCAGCATCGCCCACATCGGCAGGTCGTCAGCAGCTCCGGCCGCCGCCAGCGCGGCATCGACCTGCGCCACGTCGTCGGCGCTGGAGACCTTCGGGACGAGCACACCGTCGGGCGCTGCGGCCGCGACCGCCGCGACGTCGTCGGCGAACCAGGACGTGTCCGCGGCGTTGATGCGGACCAGCACCTCCCGGGGGCCGAACCCGCCGGCGGTGACGGCGGCAGTGACCTGGTCGCGGGCGGTGGCCTTGGCATCGGGGGACACGGCATCCTCGAGGTCGAGGATCAGCGCGTCGGTCGGCAGGGTCCGCGCCTTCTCGAGCGCCCGGGCGTTGGAGCCGGGCAGGTACAGCACGGTGCGGCGGGGTCGGGTCGCGGTGCTCACAGTCCGTAGGCCTCCTGCAGTTCGGGGTCGCGCTCGGCCAGCTCGCGGGCCAGGTCGAGGACCACCTGACACTGCTTGTAGGTCGCGTCGTCCTGCATCTTCCCATCGATCATCACGGCGCCGGAGCCGTCACCCATCTCCTCGACCACGCGCTTGGCCCAGGCCACCTCGGCAGGCTCCGGGGAGAAGACCCGCTTGGCGATGTCGATCTGCACCGGGTGCAGGGTCCATGTGCCGACGCAACCGAGCAGGTAGGCGTTGCGGAACTGGTCCTCGCAGGCCACGGTGTCCTGGATGTCGCCGAACGGGCCGTAGTACGGCAGGATGCCGGCCATCCCGCAGGCGTCCACCATCCGGGCGATCGTGTAGTGCCACAGGTCCTGCTGTGCGGTCGCGCGGCCGGCGGCATCGATCTCGCCGGAGTCCGGGGGGTCCTGGCGGACGAGGTAGCCGGGGTGCCCGCCACCGACGCGGGTGGTCTTCATCCGACGGCTCGCGGCGAGGTCGGCGGGTCCGAGCGAGAGCCCCTGCATCCGCGGCGAGGCCAGACAGATCTCCTCGACGTTGGCGACCCCGCGGGCGGTCTCCAGGATCGCGTGCAGCAGCAGCGGGCGCTCGAGGCCGGCGCGGGCCTCGAGCTGGGCCAGGAGACGGTCGGCGTAGTGGAGGTCCTCCGCGCCCTCGATCTTGGGCAGCATCACCACGTCCAGTGCCCCACCGATCTCCTCGACCAGCGTGGTGAGGTCGTCGAGGATCCACGGGGAGTCGAGGGCGTTGACCCGGACCCACAGCTGTGTGGCCCCCAGATCCATGCTGCGGCCCACCTCGACCATCCCGGCCCGGGCCGCCTCCTTGCGTTCCACCGGGATGGCGTCCTCGAGGTTGCCGAGCAGGACGTCGACCTTCGGCGCCATGTCGGGGACCTTGGCGACCATCTTCGGGTTGGACGGATCGAAGAAGTGGATCATGCGTGAGGGGCGCAGCGGCACCTCACGCACCGGTTCCGGGGCGCCGATCGCCAGGGGTTGGAAGAAGTCCTTCGGGCTGCGCATCGTGGTGACCTTCCCTGACGGCACGAGCCGGATCCACGTCGGTACCGGGCGTGCGACACCGTAGGCGGCGGTCGCCGGTACGAACGAACCGGCGCCGCCGGAGCCCGTGGGCCAGCACCACCGGGGTGCGCGGACCGGCGCCACCGGAGCCTGTGGCCCCAGCGTGGCCGTGTGCGAAGCTGGGCCGCCACGAGGAGGGTGAAGGGTGATCCTGCGGAGCGTGATCGCGGCAGCGGTCGTGGTGCTGGTGATCTGGGCGGTCCGGCGGTGGATCCGGGGACAGGGGCTGTCCGCGGTACGCCAGTCGATCGTGACCGGTGGTCTGCTGGTCCTCGGCGTGGTGGTCGGTGCCGCCTCCGCCGCGACCATCGCCGAGGTGCGTGGACCGGCGGTCGAGGAGTCGGTCGGCGTGATCGCCGAGGTACGCGGCAGCGCCGACGACCTGGTCCGCTACGCCTGCGTGCGCGAACGGGGCGCGCCGGTGGTCCCCGACCAGTACTCGTGGTGCGGTGCCCTGGCAACCGAGGTGGCACCGGCGGTCCTGGCCGGCGAACGTGAAGCGGTGATCGGGTGGCTGTCCCCTCGTGACGTCCGTGACCGCGTCATCGTGTCCGTGGAGCCCGCGGCGCAGGGGCGCGGTTAGCCGCCCGCGTCGGTCCCCGCGCCCACCCCGCGTCGGTCCCCGCGACCACCCCGCGTCGGCCGCCGCGCCCACCCCGCGTCGGTCCCCGGGCCCACCCCGCGTCGGCCGCCGCACCCACCTCTCGGGCGGCCCGTGGCGCTCGTCGACGTCACCGGATGCGGGCAGAGCGACCGGGGTCGTGTCCGCGCCAGGTTGCAGCCGACGGCCACGGGCGAGCACGATGCCCCGGGCCCGCAGGGTGCGGGGGCGCGTGACACGCGCGAGGAGGGAACCTGATGCCGACCGCCGACTTCGGCCGCTTCTTCGACGACTTCGAGGTGGGGGACGTCTACAAGCACTGGCCCGGCAAGACGATCACGCAGGCCGAGGACATCCTGTTCTGTGCGATCACCATGAACCAGCACCCCCTGCACTCCGACGACAACTACGCGGCGGCCGCGACCTCCCACGGCAAGGCGATGGTCGTCGGGAACCTGGTGTACTCGATCGTGCTCGGGCAGTCCGTCCCGGACGTGTCCGGCCGGGCGATCGCCAACCTGGAGATCGAGTCGCTCAAGCACGCCAACCCGACCTTCCACGGCGACACGATCTACTCGGAGACCGAGGTGCTCGAGGTGCGCGCCTCCCGCTCCAAGCCCGATCGTGGGATCGTCAAGGTCCGTACCATCGGTTACAACCAGCACGGCACGATCGTGTGCGAGTTCACGCGGAGCGCGCTGGTGCCCAAGCGAGGTTTCGACTTCGACGGCCAGCCGGGCCGGCCCGAACCGCAGGAGCAGTGACGTGTGAGCCCTCGCCGCCGATCGCGCCGTCGCCGGGCCCGCGCCGGGGTCCTGGAGGTCCACCGGGAAGCGGGACCGCCGCGCTTGACGGTGGTCGTCCACGACGGCCGCCGCGTCTGCGACCTCGAGGTGGCGGTCGATCACACCGGCGGTGCCATCCACCACGCGCAGGGGTGGACGTGGCAGGTCGATCACCCCCCGGCCTCGGGGGAGTGGTGGATGGTCGACGACGACACCACGCCGCGTGCCACGATCACGCGTCACCGTCCGATCGGTGAGCACTTCCACCTCGAGATGGGGGACAGGGCCTTCGACGTCACCCCGGTGGGCCGCTGGTGGCGGCGACGGTGGGCGGTCAGTGACCGCGACGAGCGCACGGTCCTCGAGGTGGTCCAGCGACCGCTGACCCGGCCGGTCCACGACCTGCACGTGCGCTCCGGCGACCTGCCGGCCGAACTCGCCTTCGTGGTGGCGTGGCTGCTGGCGGCGCGCACCAGCCGTGGGCTGAGCCCGACCCGGCGGCCGAGGTGGGGAGTGCCCACCCCGTGAACGCGGCGGGCGGACCCTCCGTGCGTCGACGCACCCGCGAGGTGCGCGAGGCCGAGGAGGACGAACTGCTGTCGGCGATCGCGGCCCGGTCGCGTCGGGCGCGACCCCGCGACCTCGCCGAACCCGACGACCCCTACCGCACGGCCTACGAACGGGACCGGGACCGGATCCTGCACTCCAAGGCCTTCCGGCGGCTCAAGCACAAGACGCAGGTGTTCCTCAACCCCGACGGTGACCACTTCGTGACCCGCTTGACCCACACCCTGCAGGTCGCGCAGGTCGGCCGCTCCATCGCGAACGCGCTCGCCCTCAACGAGCCGCTGACCGAGGCGATCTGCCTGGGCCACGACGTCGGCCACGCGCCCTTCGGGCACACCGGCGAGGACGCCCTGTCGCCGTTGCTGGCCGGCGGCTGGCAGCACGCGATCCACGGCGTGCGCATCGTCGAGGTCCTCGAGCCGCTGAACCTGACCCCGGAGGTCCGTGAGGGCATCCGCCAGTCCAGCTGGCGCAACGACCCACCGCCGACCACCGCGGAAGGGATGGTCTGCCGCTTCGCCGACCGCATCGCCTACCTCGCCCACGATGCCCAGGACGCCCAGCGGGCCGGCGTCCTGGACCCGGCCGATCTGCCCACCCATCTGACCGACCGATTCGGACCGCCCGGCCGCGCCTGGATCGAGACGATGCTCAGCCTGCTGGTCGACGCCTCGGTGGACGCCGGCGCGGTGACGATGCGTGACGACGACCTCGACGCCATGCACGAGCTCAGGAGCTGGATGTTCGACCACGTCTACCTGCGGGCAGAGGCCCGGGCCCAGTCCGAGCGGGGGGTCAGGGTGATCCAGGACCTGGTCGGCCACTACCGCGTGCATCCGGAGGAGATCCCCGCGGCCTACCGGCTCCCGGGCTCGAGCGAGGTGCAGGCGGCCGTGGACTACGTTGCGGGCATGACCGACAGGTACGCGATCCGAGCCCACGACCAGCGGTTCCGCCCCGCTGGTCTGTACTGAGGTGCCGCCGGTCGTCGAGGCCCGGGCGCTGACCAAACGGTTCGGGACCTTCACAGCGGTCGATGCGATCGACGTCGAGGTGGCCCGTGGCGAGTCCTTCGGGTTCCTGGGTCCCAACGGAGCGGGCAAGACCTCGGCGATGCGCATGATCGGTGCCGTGTCCCCGGTCACGGAGGGCTACCTGCGGGTGCTCGGCCAGGATCCGGAGGTCGACGGTGCCGACATCCGCGCCCGCCTCGGCGTGGTGTCACAGGAGGACGCGCTCGACCAGGAGCTCACGGTCGCCGAGAACCTCGCGATCTACGGCCGGTACTTCGACCTGCCACGGTCGGTGATCCGTGAGCGGATCGATGAGCTGCTCGAGTTCGTCCAGCTCAGCGAGCGGCGCGGTTCGCGGGTCGATCCCCTCTCCGGCGGCATGAAACGTCGGGTGGTGATCGCCCGATCGTTGATCAACGATCCCGAGGTCGTGCTGTTGGACGAGCCGACCACCGGGCTCGATCCCCAGGCCCGCCACGTGCTCTGGGACCGGCTGTTCCGGCTGAAGCAGCGAGGTATCACGCTGCTGCTGACCACCCACTACATGGACGAGGCCGAGCAGCTGTGCGATCGGCTGGTGGTGATGGACGCCGGACGGATCGTCGCCGAGGGAGCCCCGAGCGCGCTGATCGCGACCCACGCCACCCGTGAGGTCGTCGAACTGCGGCTCGGAGCAGAGGCGGACGAGCAGGCCGCCGTGACGGTGCTGGAGGACACCGGGCACCGCCTGGAGGTGCTGCCGGATCGGATCCTGGTCTACGCCGACGACGGCGACGCGCTGGTGCGCGAGGTCCACACCCGGGGGCTGGACCCCATGGCGGTGCTCATCCGGCGGGCCACGCTCGAGGACGTGTTCCTGCGCCTGACCGGGCGCGCCCTGGTCGACTGATGGCCACCCCGATCGCCCTGCGCGTGCTGGAGGGGCACGCCCGCGCCTACCGCCACACCTGGCGGGGGACCACGATCGGCGCGGTCGTCACCCCCGTGCTGTTCCTGGCGGCCATGGGGCTCGGGCTCGGACAGCTGGTGGACGCGCGGGGCACGGGCGCGCTCGGGGAGCTCAGCTACCTCGCCTGGTTGACCCCGGGGCTGCTGGCGGCCTCGGCGATGCAGGCCGGAGCGGCCGACGGCACGTTCCCGGTGCTGGCCGGCACCCGGTGGGTCAAGACCTACCACACGGCGGTGGCCAGCCCCGTGCGTCCCCGCGACCTCCACCTCGGCAACCTGCTGTGGGCCGCGATCCGCATCAGCGTCATCGGGCTGGTCTTCGTGACGATCGCCGCGGCGTTCGGGGCCGTGCCCCTCCAGCGCGGGCTGCTGGCGCTCGGGCCGGCGGTGCTGACCGGGCTCGCGTTCTGCGCGGCCTTGAGCGCCGGGGTGGTGCTGCTGCGTTCGGACCAGTTCCTGGCCGGCTTGAACCGGTTCGTGGTCGTGCCGTTGTTCCTGTTCTCCGGCACGTTCTTCCCCGTCGAGCAGCTGCCGCCCGCCGCCGGTGCCGTCGCCCGGGTGCTGCCCTTGTGGCACGGTGTGGAGCTCACCCGTGCGCTGGCGCTCGGCACCGACCCGGCCCTCGCCTGGTCCGTCCACCTCGCGGTCGTGCTCGCGCTGCTGCTCGCCGGCATCGTGGCCGGTGCCCGCACCTTCGACCGGCGGCTCAGACCGTGAGCGCCCGGGACACCGTGCCACGCCTGCAGCTGGACCTGCGGGTCACGCCACCGCCGGTGCTGGGGCGGGCGGTCCGGCTGGTCGAGCGCAACGCCATGGCCAACCGCCGCGCCTGGATGATCTTCGTGTCGGGGCTGTTCGAGCCGGTCTTCTACCTGTTCGCGATGGGCGTCGGGGTGGCCACGCTCGTCGGGGAGGTCCCGGGCCCCGACGGGCAGCCCGTGCCGTACGGCGTCTTCGTGGCCCCGGCGCTGCTCGCGGTCTCCGCCATGAACGGCGGCGCCTACGAGTCGACCTTCAACGTGTTCGCCAAGCTCAAGTGGGGACGGGTCTACGACGCGATCCTGGCCACGCCGCTGACGCCGCGCGACGTGGCCGTCGGTGAGCTGACCTGGGCGCTGGTGCGCGGCTCGGTCTACGCGGTCGGGTTCCTGGTGGTGGCCTGGATCGCGGGGCTCGTCACCTCGGCCTGGGCACTGTTGGCGCTGCCCGCCGCGGTGCTCATCGGGTTCACGTTCTCCGGCCTCGGGCTCGCCGCCACCAGCCTGATGCGGTCCTGGCAGGACTTCGACCTGGTGCAGCTGGTCCTCCTGCCCTTACTGCTGTTCTCCGCGACCTTCTACCCCCTGGAGGTCTACCCGCCATCGGTGCGGTGGCTCGTGCAGCTCTCACCGCTCTACCACGGCGTCGAGCTGGTGCGCGGGCTCATGCTGGGCGCGTTCGCCTGGACGATGCTGCTGCACATCGCGATCCTGCTCGGGCTCGGGCTGGCGGGGCTGCGGTTCGCGATCGGGCGCTTCGACGCGACGCTACGGACCTGATCGCACCGGTACGGTCCGCCCCATGGGTGCCCCGAGCGTGCGTGCTGCCACCACGGCCGATCTGCCGGCGGTGGCGGCGATCTACACCCACTACGTGCTGCGCACCACGATGACCTTCAACACCGAGGTACGCACCCCCCGCCAGTGGCAGCAGCGGTTCGACGACCACGTCGTCGCCGGGCCCTACCACCTGCTGGTCGCCGAGGTGGCAGGTGCCGTGACGGGCTACGTGGAGACGCAGCCGTTCCGGCCGAAGGTGGCCTACGCGCGCTCGGTCGAGCTGAGCGTCTACGTGGCGCCCGATGGCACCGGCCGTGGGGTCGGCGGCGCCCTGTACCGCACGTTGCTGGACGAGCTGGCGGCCGACCAGCGCTTCCACCGGGCCTACGCGATCGTGGCCCTGCCCAACGACATCTCCGTGGCCTTCCACGAGCGCCACGGGTTCCACCGCCGGGGCACCCTGAGCGAGGCGGGCTTCAAGTTCGGCCGCTACCTCGACGTCGCCTACTACGAACGGGCCCTGTGATGGTCACCTCCTCACCCCTCGAACCGCACCAGGTCCACGACGCCGTCGGCGGGCAGCCGGCCTTCGACGCCCTGGTCGACGCGTTCTACGAACGTGTCGAGGCCGACGAGGTGCTCCGGCCGATGTACCCCGAGGACCTCGCTCCCGGCAAGCGTCACCTGGCGCTGTTCCTCGCCCAGTACTGGGGCGGCGGCGATGTCTACGGGCGGGAGCGCGGTCATCCCCGTCTGCGGCGGCGGCACGCCCCCTTCCCGGTGACCCCCGGGGCCGCACTGCGGTGGGCCGAGCACATGACGGCCGCCGTCCGTGCGCAGGACTGGCCCGAGGAGGCCGAGGCACTGGTGCTCGCCTACGTGGCCCAGGCCACACCGACCCTGATCAACCAGCTGCCCCCGGAGGTGGCCGGGTCCGACGACCCGTCACCGGCGTCCTAGGCTCCGCTGCGACCGTCGTAGGCTCCGCTGCGACACCCGACGATCGCCGAGGGAGCACCGCTGTGAAGATCCTGGTCGCCGACCAGCTGGCCGAGGCCGGCGTCGCCGCGCTGGCACGCGAGCACGACGTGGACGTCCGCACCGGCCTGGCGAAGGCGGAACTGCTGGCCACGGTCGGTCCCTACCACGCGATCGTGGTCCGCTCCGCGACCACCATCGACGCCGACGTCATCGCCGCCGCCGGCGAACTCCAGGTGATCGCCCGAGCCGGCGTCGGACTGGACAACGTCGATGTGGAGGCGGCGACCAAGTCGGGCGTGATCGTGTGCAACGCCCCCCAATCCAACACGATCTCCGCCGCCGAGCACACCGTCGCACTGCTGCTCGCCCTGGCGCGCAACGTCCCCCAGGCGCATGCGGCGCTCATCGAGGGACGCTGGGAGCGGTCGCGCTGGACGGGCACGGAGCTGCACGACAAGATCCTCGGGGTCATCGGCCTCGGGCGGATCGGCACCCTGGTCGCGCAGCGTTGCCACGCCTTCGGCATGCGGCTGGTCGCCTACGACCCCTTCGTGGCCCCGGAGCGGGCCGCCCGCCTCGGCATCGACCTCCTGCCCACCGTCGACGAGGTGCTCGAGCAGGCGGACGTCGTGACGATCCACCTGCCCAAGACCCCGGAGACGCTCGGCCTGATCGACGCCGAGCGGTTGGCCAGGATGCAGCCGACCGCCCGCCTGATCAACGTGGCCCGCGGCGGCATCGTGGTGGAGGAGGACCTCGCCCGGGCGCTGAAGGACGGGGTCATCGCCGGGGCGGCCGTCGACGTGTTCGCCGCGGAGCCGACGACCGCATCCCCGCTGTTCGGGCTGGACAACGCGATCGTCACCCCCCACCTCGGCGCCTCCACGGAGGAGGCCCAGGACAAGGCGGGGACGCAGGTGGCCGAGTTCGTCAACCTGGCCCTGCGGGGCGAGTTCGTGCCCTCGGCGGTGAACGTCCAGGGTGGGCCGATCGACGACCGGATCAAGCCCTACCTGCCGCTGGGCGAGGAGCTCGGTCGCCTGCTCACCGCGCTCAGCAGCACCGGCCTGTCGGGGGAGGTCACCGTGGAGTACCTCGGCGACCTCGCCGAGGCCGATGGACGCACGCTGGGGCTGTCCGTGCTCAAGGGCCTGCTGTCGCCGGTGTGCTCCGAGCCGGTCACCTTCGTCAACGCGCCGCTGCTCGCCGAGGAGCGCGGCATCAACGTGCGTGAGGTCTCCGACCCGCACTCCGAGGACTACGTGTCCGTGCTGCGGGTCACGGGCATCGGGCGTGACGCACGTCCGATCCGGGTGGCCGGCACCGTGCTCCCCGGCGACCGGGAGCGGCTGATCGAGGTGTGGAACACGCCCGTGGACGTCGAGCCGACCCAGCACATGTGCTTCTTCCGCTACGAGGACCGGCCCGGCATCATCGGCGCGGTCGGCACCGGGTTCGGCGAGGCGGGCGTCAACATCGCGGCGGCCCAGGTCGGACGCAGCGAGGTCGGGGGCGAGGCGATCATGGCGCTCAGCCTCGACGACGCCGTGCCCGATGACGTGCTCGACCGCATCGCGGTGTCGATCGGAGCCAGCGAGGGCCGGGCCATCACCCTCGTCTGAGCAGCGTGACCAGCATGCCGATCGCCACGGCGCTGTGGAGCGTCCAGGCAGCGGTCCGCAGCCAGTTGGTGGTGACCAGGCGGGTGTGAGCTATCGCGTCGAAGCCATCGCCGAGCACGCTGTGGGCCGGGACACTGGCCAGCAGGGTCACCGCCACGGGCAGCGCCGCCAGCACCGCCGCGGTCCAGATCAGGGCTCGCGGGAGTCCTGCCGGTGGGGCGATGAGCAGCGCGAGCATCGTCAGGCCCTGCACGGCCCATGGCACCGCGATCACGGCCGTGATCCGCGTCGCGTGGGCCGCCTCGTAGGCCGGGAACCGCTCCGGTCCCACCATCGCGAACAGCGGGTAGTGCACGATCTGGATCGTCCAGATCAGGCCCGTCAGGAAGACGGTCGAGACGAGGTGTGCGACGACCACGGGCACGGTGGCGTCCTCCGGTTGGGCGCGATGCGCACGGTTCGGTGCCGGTCAGGTCACGGTGCGCTCGACGCGGAACTCTGGGCGGTCCCAGGTCCCCGAGGTGAGCAGGGCCGTGAGGTGCTCCACGGCTTCCACGACCTCGAGCCGGGTGACGTACAGCGGCGCGAACCCGAACCGGAGCAGGTCCGGGGGACGGTGGTCGCCGATGACCCCGTGGGCGACCAGCGCCTGGGTGAGCGCGGCGGCCCCTCGGTGCCGGATCGCGACCTGGGCCCCGCGTTCGGCCGGGTCGCGCGGGGTGACGATCTCGACCTGGTCGCCGAGGTGCTCGTCGACCAGCGCGATGAACAGCCCCGTCAGCTCACCGGCGCGGGCATCGAGGGCGGTGACGTCCACGCCGTCGAAGACCTCCAGGGCGGTCTCCAGCGCCGCCATCGAGAGCACCGGCGGGGAGCCGTCCAGGAACCGCTCGGCCCCTGGCGCCGGCTCGTAGCCGTCCTCGAAGGCGAAGGGCCGGGCGTGGCCGAACCATCCACGGACCGGGGTCGAGGCTTCCTCGTGCCAACGGGCTGCCACGTAGAGGAACCCGGGGGAGCCGGGGCCACCGTTGCAGTACTTGTAGGTACAGCCCACCGCCAGGTCCGCACCCCAGGTCTCCAGGTCGACCGCCAGGGCGCCGACCGAGTGCGACAGGTCCCAGACGGCCAGCGCGCCGACCTCGTGGGCTGCGGCGGTCAGCCCGGCCGCGTCGTGCCGGCGCCCCGTGCGGTAGTCGACGTGGGTCAGCATGAGCGCCGCCACCTCGTCGTCGAGGTGGTCGGCGACCTCGTGGGTCGCCACCACCCGGACCTCGAGGTCGCCGGTCAGCTCCGCGAGGCCGCGGGCGACGTACACGTCGGTCGGGAAGTTCGCGTCATCGGTGAGCAGGACGTGGCGGTTCGGGCGCAGCCGACGTGCGGCCGCCAGGGCCTTGAACAGGTTCGCCGAGGTCGAGTCGGTCACCGCCAGCTCGTCCGGTGCCGCGCCGAGCAGCGGAGCCATGAGGGTGGCCACCCTGCGGGGCAGCTGGACCCACCCCGCGTCCTCCCAGCTGCGGACCAGGCCATGACCCCACTCGGCGTCCACGACCGTGCGCAGTCGCTCTGCGACCGACGGCTGCAGCGCCCCGAGCGAGTTCCCATCGAGGTAGATGACCTCGTCGGGGAGCGCGAACCGGCTGCGGAGGTGGCCGAGGGGGTCCCGGGCATCGGCTTCGAGCGCTCTCCCACGGTCCACGGCGCGCCTCTCGCTCGGATCCCCGACGGTAGTCGCGACCGGTGGCTGCCGTTCGCTTCGTGGCACGGTGCTTGACATCGACACTGACGTCGATGTCAACTACGGGCCACCGCAGCGTCACGGCCGCGTCACCGCACACCGCGCCGCGTACCGCGCGTGCACGCTCCGTCGCGCCGCGACTCGGATCGAGCCGGCCATGGTCAGCGCGTCGGTGCCGCACCGCCGATAGGAGGTCCCATGTCCAGCGCGTCCAGCGCGTCCAGCGCATCGCACGCGTCCACCGCGTTCGTGTTCCCCGGCCAGGGGTCCCACCGAGCCGGCGCGCTCGCGGCGTGGTCAGGGCACGACGCCTTCGGCATCGTCGACCAGATCAGCGCGGGGCTCGGTCGTGACGTGCTCACGGTGAGTGAGGACCCCACGGCCGGGGACCGCACCGCGGACGCTCAACCGGCGATCATGGCGGCGTCCCTGGTGGCCTGGCGTGCGCTGATCGACGCCGGGGTCCGTGCGGACCGCCTGGCGGGACACTCCCTGGGGGAGTACACCGCAGCGGTGGCGTCGGGAGCGTTGAGCGTGGTCGACGGCGCGCGCGTGGTGGCGGCGCGCGGCCGGGCGATGGGTGCGGCCTGCGTGGAGCGCCCCGGCACGATGGCGGCGGTCCTCAAGTTGCACGTCGACGCCGTGGAGGTGCTCGTCGACGGCGTCGAGGGCGTGGTCATCGCCAACGACAACGGGCCCGGTCAGGTGGTCGTGGCTGGTGATCCCGCGGCCGTCGAGGTGGTCCGGGCACGGGCCCGCGAGGCCGGCGGTCGCGCGCTCCCGCTCGGGGTGGAGGGTGCCTTCCACTCGCCGGCCATGGCACCGGCCGTGGACGCCGTCCGTGCGGCCCTCGACGGCACGGACGTGGCCGACCCCGGCCTGCCGGTGGTCAGCGGCGCCACCGCGCGCGAGGTCGACCGCGCCGAGCCGCTGGCCGAAGCCCTGGTCGCCGGCATCCTCTCGCCCGTGCGGTGGCGGGAGGTCCAGGCCCGGCTCGCGGAGCTCGGTACCACCACCCTGATCGAGGTCGGACCCGGGGGGGTGCTCGCCGGCCTGGCCAAGCGCACCGTCCCGGACCTGACGGTGCACACCGTCGCGACGCCCGAGGATCTGGGGCCGGTCGTCGACGCGCTCGCGCAGCCGGCCACCGCCCGTCGCTGAACCACCCTGCGCCGCTGCTGCACTGCGAGACCCCCGAGGACGTGCTAGACCCTCCCCGCACGTCGCTGCCGTCCCCGGCACGTCACCACGCCGACCGCCCGGCCGCCCGCCACCGTTGAGGAGCCTCCGTGACCACCGCCAGCTCACCCGCGGGCACCTTGCCCGTCGCGATCGCCGGTCTGGGGGTGCGTCTGCCCGACCGGGTGGTGACCAACGACGAGCTGGCCCAGAGCATGGACACCAGCGACGAGTGGATCCGGACACGGACGGGGATCCGGCAGCGGCACGTGGCCGCTCCAGAGGAAGCCACCTCCGATCTGGCCACCGGGGCCGCCCGGGCGGCCCTGGCCGACGCCGGCCTGCGCGCCGAGGACCTGACGGCGATCGTCGTCGCCACCACGAGCCCGGACCGGGCTGTGGCCGCGACCGCCCCACAGGTGGCCGCCGCTCTGTCCACGACCGTGCCGGCCTTCGACCTGAACGCCGCCTGCAGCGGGTTCGTCTACGCGCTGCGCGTCGCCGCCGGGATGGTCGCCACCGGTGACGGCGCCGTTCTGGTCATCGGCGCGGAGACCCTCACACGCATCGTCGACCCGCAGGATCGCAGCGTCGCGGTGAAAGAGGTGGAACTGACCGACGATCTCAAATCCTACATGGAGCTGATTTCGAGCGCGGTGAACTATGTGAACCAGACCTTTTCCCTGTTCGAGGCTGCCGAGGCGCGCCGCCCGGCGACTTTGGTCAAACCCATCGAGCGCAAGGGCTGAGGCCGAGCGTGGCGCCGAAGGATCGCAAAGCCGCCGATGCGGCGACGGCGCTGCATCGCAAGGGGAAGCTGGACGAGGCGCGCGCCGGCT
>CAYXJD010000028.1:0-18864 GCA_964465225.1 uncultured Actinomycetota bacterium | reverse complement strand
GAGATCGGCTACGTCTTCCAGGACTTCAAGCTGCTGGAGAACAAGACGGTCTACGAGAACGTCGCCTTCGCCCTCGAGGTGATCGGCCGGCCCCGTCGTGAGATCGAGAAGCGGGTGCCGGAGGTGCTGGAGCTCGTCGGCTTGTCCGAGAAGGCGCGCGCGCACCCCCATGAGCTCTCGGGCGGGCAGCAGCAGCGGGTCTCGGTGGCTCGGGCGTTCGTGAACAACCCGCGGATCCTGCTGTGCGACGAGCCGACCGGCAACCTCGACCCCTCCACTTCCGTCGGCGTCATGAAGCTGCTGGATCGCATCAACCGCACGGGTGCCACGGTGGTGATGGCGACCCACGATCAGCACATCGTCGACTCGATGCGTCGACGTGTCATCGAACTCGAGGACGGCCAGGTCGTCCGCGACCAGTCGCGGGGCGTCTACGGCTACGGCGGCTGAACGAGCACATCGTCCCCGACGACGGTCGGGCGATCGGGAGGCAGGATGACCGCGCGTTGGACCTACGTGATCCGCGAGGCCTTCACCGGGCTGCGCCGCAACCTGATGATGACCGTCGCCGTGATCCTGTCGGTGACGGTGTCACTGACCCTGCTCGGAGCCAGCCTGCTGCTGTCCGAGCAGGTCGATCTGGCCACCGATGACTGGACCGGCCGCGTCGAGGTGTCGATCTACCTCTGCGACGACCGGGTCTGTCCGGCGATCACGCCCGAGCAGCAGGAGCAGCTCCGTGAGGACCTCGAGGCCCAGGAGGTCGTCGCGGAGGTGTTCTACGAGTCGAAGCAGGACGCCTACGAGCGCTTCACCTCGATGTTCGCCGATCAGGAGTCGCTGATCGACGCGATCGATGCCGACATCCTGCCGGCGTCGTTCCGGGTGCGGCTCGAGAACCCCAACCTGTTCAACGTGATCGCCGACCAGTTCAGTACCTACCCGGGGGTCGAGGAGATCGTCGATCAGCGCGAGGTGCTGAACCAGTTCCTGCGGTTCACCAACGTGGTGCGCACCGCGGCGCTGGTCGTGGCGGCGATCCAGCTCGTCGCTGCCGGGGTCCTGATCGCCAACACGATCCGTGTGGCGGCCTTCGCCCGCCGTGAGCAGACCGGCATCATGCGGCTCGTGGGAGCGAGCAACTGGTACATCCGGTTGCCCTTCGTGCTCGAGGGGGTCTTCGCCGGGCTGATCGGTGCCCTGGTCTCCTGGGGTCTGCTGTGGGGCACCGTGCCCCGGGTGGCGGCCAGCCTCGCCCAGGACATCGAGCTGATGCCGTTCATCGGGGAACCCCAGGTGATCGCCGTCGGGCCGTGGCTGCTGCTGGCCGGCACGGGTATCGCCGCGCTGTCCTCCATCCTCGCGTTGCGCCGCTTCCTCGACATCTGAGTCGGACGCTCGGGGCCGGGCTTCAGTCGTGACGCTTGTGTGTCGATGCTGAGGCTGTGCGCCCCTCCCGTGGCTCGTGTGGCTGATGTATGCTCCCGGGCTTGGGGTCGATAGCGGAACGTCAACGGTCTCCCACGCTCAGTGTCCTGGAGTTCGCCGGTGCTGGTGCAGCAGGGTCGAGGTGCCAGGGTCGTGGCTGCCGTGTGTGCGCTCTCCCTGCTGCCGGTCGCGGCCTCTGCGCAGTCCAACGGGGGCGCCGACGGCCTGGATGGTGTCGTCGCCGAACGCGACCGGGTCCAGAGCGAGGTCGGCGAACTGCGGGCCCGTGAGGGCGATGCACGTCAGCGGCTGGGGGCCGTCGAGTCGGAGCTGGCCGCGGCCGAGGAGGAACTGGAAGCCCTCCGTGGTGAGCTCAGCACGGCCGAGGCGGCACGCGTGACGGCCGAGCTTGCCGCGGCGCAGGCCGGTGTGGCGTTGGAACGCGTCACCAGGGAGCTCGGGCGCACCGACGCCGAGCTGGCCACCGCGGTCGGCAAGCTCGAGGCGAGGGTGGTCGCGGCCTACAAGTACGGGCAGGTCTCGCTCGCCGAGGTGCTCACCGGCGTCCGGGATTTCAGCGACCTCGTCAGCTCGAGCACGATGGTGTCACACGTGCTCGACAGCGACCGCGTCATGGTCGCCGAGGTGGAGCGCCTGGCACGATCGGTCGCCGATCAGCAGGCACAGGCCCGTCAACTGCAGCTCGATGCCGATCGCCAGGCGGCCGCAGCGGTGACGGCGGCTGCGGTGATCGAAGCGGCCACCTCGGCCCAGGCCGAGGTGCTGTCCACCATCGAGGCCCGCTACGAGGAACGCGAGCAGTTGTTCGTCGAGCTGCGGGAGGACCGCGCCGCGGCTGAGGGACACCTCGCCGGGCTGGAGGCCGAGTCGGCCCGGATCGAGGCACAGCTCGCGGCGATCGCCCGGGAGCAGGCTGCGGAGGAGGCGCGCCGCCAGCGAGTGGCGGAGGAAGCCGCTGCCGCCGCCGAAGCGGAGCGTCAGCGGGCTGCGCAGCAGGCTGCCCGGCGTGCCGCCGAGGAGGCTGCCGAGGAGGAGGCCGCTGAGGAGGCTGCCGAGGAGGAGGCTGCGGAGGAGGCCGACGGTAGCCAGGACAGTGGGGATGGCGGGGACGGCGGGGATGGCGGGGACGGCGACGCCAGCCCGGCACCTCCGCCGAGCGCCCCCCCGGAGGCCGACGATGGTGGCGCAGACAGCGCACCCGCCCCACCGCCGCCTGCGGCCACCTGGGTCCGCCCGGCAGCCGGACCCCTCACCTCGCCCTTCGGGCCTCGGTGGGGCCGCAACCACAACGGCATCGACATCGGTGCCAGCGTGGGGTCGACCGTGGTCGCTGCCCGTGCCGGGACCGTGGTCGGGGCGATCAACGGCTGTCACCCGACCTCGTCGTGGGGGTGCGGTGGCGGGTTCGGCAACTACGTCACCGTCGCGCACTCGGGCGGGATGGCGACGATCTACGCGCACCTTTCGAGCGTGTCCGTCTCGCCCGGCCAGCAGCTCGGTGCGGGGCAGCGCATCGGCGGGATCGGGAACTCCGGGAACAGCTACGGCCCGCACCTGCACTTCGAGGTGCGTGAGGCCGGCGTGCCGCGGAACCCCTGCAACTACGTCGCCTGCTGAGGGCGCCGGTGGCCGTCTGCTGAGGGCGCCGGTGGCCGTCTGCTGAGGGCGCCGGTGGCCGTCTGCTGCCGGTGTCAGGGGCCGTGCGCTGAGGTGTTCAGCGGAAGGGCCCACGGTGCTCGGTACGCTCGTGGGTCATGGCGAAGAAACCCCACGGCGACGGCGACGGCACCAAGCTCATCGTGAGCAACCGCAAAGCCCGCCACGACTACCACCTCGGCGACCGCTTCGAGGCCGGCCTCGTGCTCCAGGGCACGGAGGTGAAGTCGCTGCGCGGCGGGAAGGGGTCGCTGGTCGAGGCGTGGGTGAAGGTGGACGACCACGGCGAGGCCTGGTTGATGCAGGCCCACATCCCCGAGTACGCCTTCGGCAACCGCAACAACCACGACCCGACCCGGCCGCGGAAGCTGCTGCTGCACCGGCGTGAGCTCGATCGACTCGCCCACGAGGTCGGCGCGCAGGGCGTGGCGCTGGTGCCGACCCGGCTGTACCTCAGGGACGGCCGGGTCAAGCTCGAGTTCGCCGTCGGACGCGGGAAGAACATCGCGGACAAGCGCCAGAGCGCCAAGGAACGCGACGCCAAACGGGAGATCGACCGGGCACTCAAGCAGCGGCGGCACGCCTAGCTGGCGCGAGTGTCGCACGATGGTGAAACGACCGTGACCGAGCGGACATCTCTGCGTCAGGTTCCCGCTAGCCAGGCCGGTCACCATGGGTTACGCTTGAAGGCCGAGCCGAGGGAGGTAAGACCTTCCGATCCGGCCGGAACCAGGGCCAGTTCGAGAGCCCGGCTGTCAAGTCGACCTCATAGTTCAACCTGGCATCTCGACCTGACAGCTCGACCTGAACAGCTTGACCTGACAGATTGACAACTCCACAGCGACGATGCGCACCTTCCTGGGGCTGACACGGTTTCGATCGTGATCACGCCGTTGCCATGGGAGCGTGCCGAGGGTGCTCACGCGACCTCGACAAAACGCGTGGGAACCAACAACTGACGAAAACTCACAGTTGGCAATGGCAGCCTAAACACCTGTCACGATCCGCCTCTGATGCCTCGTAAGAGGGTCGGATCGACATAACGAGGCTCAACCCCGCGGACATGACCACCGGGCCAAGGGGAACATCGAACGGTGGTATGGGACACGGAGGCTGTCTGGCTCCGGAGCACCGTGCCCGAGAACATCCGGAACCTACGCACGTAGAGCCCAGCGCTTCGGGATCGCGGGACCCGGGTTCGACTCCCGGCAGCTCCACTCATCCACTCCTACCCCTCGACGGGATCCACGCACGTGGCATCTCGAGGAGCCGACACCTTGCGGTGTGTTCCTCAGATGTCCAGTGCAGCACCACCAAGTCCCTCAAGTCCAGAGCTCTCCAGCTCGATACCCCGAACGAGGTGTTCCAAGCTCGTGTGATGGACGCACCACTGCGACCGGCCATCAAGGGCCGAGCGGTGGGGATGGGCGACCGGCCAGGACCTCACCAAGGAGGTCCGGAACGGGTCCCATCCGAGCGACCATCTCACGTGACCCATCAGCGCATCGTCGCTGCACCGCGAGCCCCCGCCGAGATCTCGGCGGGGGCTTCGTTGTGTCCAGGACTCTCGTCGTGGCGCTCGTACCCGCTGTCTCGCAGCGCCCGCGGCTCGCTCAGCGCCTCGGGTCGAGCACGATCTTGCCGTGCACGTCGCCGCTCTCGGCGAGCTCGTGAGCTCGGGCTGCCTGCTCGAGCGGCAGCACCTCAGCGACCTCGATCGTGACCTCGCCCGTCAGTAAGAGCTCGTCGATACGGGCCAGGTGATCGCGGTCCATCCAGGAGTCGATGGTCGTGGCGGTCGCGCCGCGAGCCCGAGCTGCGTCCTCGTCGGGTTGCCCCACCAGCGTCACCAGCCGGCCCCCGGTCCCGAGCGCAGCGAGCGAGGCGTCGGTCACCGGCCCGCCGACCGGGTCGATCACCACCTCGACCGTGCCCACCTCGGCGATCACGTCGGTGGACCGGAAGTCGTAGATCTCCGTCACGCCGACCCGTTCGAGGAGGTCGCGCGCGTCCGCGGTATCCGAGGCGATCACGTGGGCACCGAGGTGGAGGGCGAACTGCGCGGCGAGGTGTCCAACGCCCCCGCCAGCACCGTGGATCAGCACCCGTTCGCCCTGCTTGACCCTTCCTACCTCGACGACCGACTGCCAGGCTGCCAGCCCCACCAGCGGCACCGCCGCAGCGGTGACGTCGTCGATGGGATCGGGAACCACGACGAGGTCACCGGCGTCCATGGCGGCGTAGGAGCTGTAGGTGCCGCGCTCGGCGGAGCTCCGTCGCCCGTGGACCCGGTCGCCGACCGCGAGGTCCTCGACCCCGTCGGCCACCACGCGCACGATCCCGTAGACGTCGAGCCCGAGGGTGCGAGGCGGGGTGAAGTAGCCGTCGAACCCGCTGCGACGGAGCTCCAGATCGGCACCGTTGACGCTGGTGCCGTGGACCTCCACCAGGACCTCGCCACGCCCGAGTTCGGGCATCGGGAGATCCTCGACGACCAACTCCTGCGGACCACCGAAGGCGTGGATCCGGGCGGCTCGCATGGTGGCTGGGATCGTCACGGCGACCTCGTACTCGGCGGCGGTGGCAGGTTCGGCTACCCGAGTGGACCACAACCCATTGCATCTTCGCATGGCCTCCCGGACCTGCGGCAGCCGCCCTGCCAGCGGAGCACCTGATGTCGGCGGGGGCGCCAGGGACCATCACCCGGGACCATCACCCCGGGGACCATCACCCCGGACCATCCCTCGCCTCTCGCCGTGGCGCCGGTCTGTCCCGGCTGGGTTTCCGCCTCGCGCTGCGGCGCCGGTCTGCCCCGGCTGGGTTTCCGCCTCGCGCTGCGGCGCCCCGGCCTGCTGGGCCGGGCACGGGAAACCCTCAGGCCCAGCTGCTGAACGTGGGATCCCCGGTACTCGGCCGTGAGGAGGTTCCTGGTGGCGGTGGGGGTGGTGGCGTCATCGATGACACCGGGCTCGCCGATGCGCGCAGGTCGCGGCTGGGTCGGATGTCGCCCTCCGAGGAGGAGGAGGACGGCCGTGTCGTCGGCGTGGCGACAGCGCTCATGGTCAGAACGAGCACCGCGGCGCCGGCCGCGAAGAGTCCGACGGTCGAGCGACGTTCGGCCCCCGTCGCTCCCATCAAGCCAGCGAGCCGATCGATGACGGTCGCGGCCTCCGCCTCGAGATGACGCGCGAGCACCTCGACGTCGTCCCGTCGTACCACTACCGCTGCATCCTGCGGCAGGTCGCGGACGTCGCGGATGAGGAGGAGGTAGGCGAGCAGCAGCGCGTCGGTGTCGCCGGGCGTGAAGCCGCGCGCGCTGCCTGCTGTCTGCACGACTCCACCTTCGAGGTCGACCTCCAGCGGCAGACGCTCGCCGAACAACGAGCACGGGTCGAGGCCGTAGGCAGCGGCGATCTCTGCGACGTCGAACCGCCTGAGGTCCGCCTCAGCGGCCTCGATCGCGCGGAGCTGTCGGCCGGTCGCTGCACCTGCGGTCGCCCGTGCCATCTCGCGCAGCGACGTGCCCCGATCGGTCCTCGCGATGTGAAGGAGGCTCGCGAGTCGCGTGGCGAACACCTCGTTGGCGGTGTCCGTTGCTCCCGGGGGCATGGCGTCGCTCCTCGTGCTGCACACTCCTTTGAGCTGTCGGCAGGCTTGGTGGCCGGGTTGAGCGCCGACGGGTTGCGCGTGCGGGGTGCGCGGGAGGTTGCGCTGGGGCTCCGGGACGGCGTCCTGCTGCATCCTGAGACTGGGTGCGGTTCGCCTCGGGGGGCGGGGCAGAGCGCACCCGATCGCACGTTGGGTTGGAGGGCAGCGTGCACCCGATCGCACGTCGGGTTGGGGGGCAGCGTGCACCCGATCCGGCACCTGCGCCGACCGCCGGCTCCGGCCTGGGGTCGCGACGCGGAGGGCTCGCAGGATCCGAGTGGCGGCTCAGCGATGAGGGTCGCGGCTGCCACGCAGTGCCACGGTCGCGGCGATGATCCCTCCGGTCACGGCCACGGCCGTCCCGCCGAGCGCGAGGGCCGCCACCTCGCCCGGGACGCCTTGGCAGGAGGCGTCGGCCGGGCCAGCAGCCGGGTCGATGCATGGGTCGCGCAGCGCGAGGACCACCCCGATGCACAGCGCGAGACCGCCCAGGAGCGCGAGACCCCACGCGGCCCAGAGCAGCGGCGGTGGACGTCTGCTCACGCTGACCCCGCTGTCCGATCCGGGTCAGAGGTGGCTGAGTCGTCCGAGCCCGCCGTGCCCGCTGAGTCGTCCGAGCCCGCCGTGCCCGGCTCGCGGTCCACGGCCGACAGACCCTCCGCCGACAGACCCTCCGCCGACAGACCCTCCGCCGCGCGAGCCTTCTCGGGCTCGTTGAGCAGTGCCGCGGCGAGCTCGCGGACGTACGACTCGTCGGGACCCGACGCGGTCACCGCCGAGCGAGCGACCTGTTCGACGTCGCCGGACAGTGGCAGCAACTGCTCGCCCTCGACCGTCACGATCACCCCGCCCGCCTCTCGGACCAGGAGCGCGCCCGCGGCCACGTCCCAGACCTTGGGCACCTTCGCCAGCGAGGCGGCGGCCACGCCCTCCGCGACCATCGCCAGGTCGAGGGCGGCCGAGCCCATCACCCGTGCGTTCAGTCGCACGCCGGCGTCTCGGGCACGGCGTGCGGTTCCCGTGTTCAGCATGAGGGGCACGTGCCGGTTGGCGGGGTCGCGCCAGTCGACCGGTGCACGCACCTGCAGCCGCCGGCTGCAGGGACGGTCCTCGCGCCCGTCCAGCGAGGTGGTGCGGGTCACGACCTCGGCGCCGCCGCCGGCGACCGCGAGGTAGCGCCGTGCCAGGACGGGTGCGTCCACCACGCCGAGCACGGGCTCACCGTCGTGCAACAAGGCCACGGAGATGCACCAGTACGGGAGGCGGTTGGTGTAGTTGGACGTCCCATCGATCGGATCGATGACCCACGTCCACGCGGTCGTGGGGGAGCGGGTGCCACGCTCTTCGCTCAGCACGCCGTGATCGGGGAAGGCGGCGGTCAACCTGGCGCGCAGATGGTCGTCCACGGCCGTATCGGCGTCGGTGACCGGCGTGCCGTCGGGCTTCGCGGTCACCTCGAGATCGCCGCTGGCGGCCAGGAGCCGGCCGGCGACCTCGTCCAGCGCCTGGGTGAGCACGTCACGGGCAGCGGAGAGGACGACGAGGTCCGATGGCGTCGTGGGTGGCGTTGAGGAGTTCACGACGGCACGGTACCCGGGGCACGGCGCTACGGTCCGGGGGCTGCCGACGGACCGCCCGCGTCAGCGGGCAGCGCGCGGGGTCCGGGTGGGCATGATCGCTGGCGATGAAGGTGCCGAGGTGAGCAAGCGGGTCCGGATGACGGCCCAGGAGCGGCGCGAGCAGCTGCTGGGCGTCGCGCGCTCGCTGTTCGCCGAACGCGGCTACGAAGCCACCTCGATCGAGGAGATCGCCGAGCGGGCCGGGGTGTCGAAGCCGGTGGTCTACCAGCACTTCGGCGGCAAGGAGGGGGTCTACGCCGTGGTCGTCGACCGGGAGGTCCAGCGGTTGACGGCGTCGATCGCCTCGGCCTTCGAAGCCCGTGACCCCCGGGCCGTGGCCGAGAGCGCCGCCGAGTCCTTCCTCGGCTACATCGAGCAGCACGAGGAGGGGTTCCGGGTCCTGATCAGGGATGCACCGATCGGCATGACCGGGGGTTCCTTCGCCAGCGTCATCTCCGACGTCGCCACCCGGGCGGAGCAGCAACTCGTCGACGGGTTCAGCGACCAGGGGTTCGACGCGGAGACCGCACCGATGTACGCGCTGATGCTCGTCGGCGCCGTCGCGCTGGTCGGCGAGTGGTGGCTCGAACATCGGGACTGGCCGCGGGAGCAGGTGGCCGCGCACGTCGTCAACCTGTTGTGGCACGGGTTGCGGGGCCTCAAGCCAGACCCTGTGGACCGCTACACCGCCCGTCGCGCCCGCGCTGCCCGTGCGAGTGCGGGTGCGAGTGCGGGTGACAGACAGGCCGCGCCGGCGCGGATCGGCGATACCGGTGCGGAGGCCCCCGGGGCGCGGATCGGCGATGCCGGCGCGCAGGCCCCCGGGGCGCGGATCGGCGATGCCGGCGGGGCTGCGACGGAGAAGGAGGAGCTGGGATGAAGGTCGCTGCGATCCAGCACGACATCGTGTGGGAGGACCGGGACGCCACCCTGGCCCGGCTGTCACCGAAGGTGGGCCAGGCCGCAGCCACGGGCGCGGACCTCGTGGTACTGACCGAGATGTTCGCCACCGGGTTCTCCATGTCGACCCACCTCACCGCCGAGGCCGTGGATGGTCCGACGGTGGCCTGGATGGTCGAGCAAGCACGCACGCACGGGGTCGTGCTCGCAGGTTCGGTCCCGCTGCGCTCACCGACGCCGGAGGCCAGCGCACCGACGGGCCTGCCCACCAACAGCCTGTTGGTGGTCGGTGCCGATGGGGTCCAGGCGCGCTACGACAAGGTGCACCCGTTCTCCTACGCCGGTGAGCACGAACGCTTCCGCGGCGGCCCCGACCGCGTGAGCACCGAGGTGGCCGGGACGTCGGTGGGCTTGTCGGTCTGCTACGACCTCCGGTTCGCCAACCTGTACTGGGACCGCGAGCCTGCGGTCGACGTCGAGGTGGTGGTCGCCAACTGGCCCGCGGCTCGCCGCCGGCACTGGCGGCGCCTCATCGACGCACGCGCCATCGAGAACCAGGTCTACCTCGTCGCCGTCAACCGGGTCGGCTCGGGCGGAGGCCTGGCCTACGCCGGTGACAGCCGTATCGTGGACCCTCAGGGCGAGGTGTTGGTCGCCGCCGCCGAGGTCGAGACCGTCCTGACCGCGGAGCTGCGCAGCGAGGTGGTCGCCGAGGTCCGGCGGAGCCTGCCCTTCCGTCCCGACCGGCGGGTCATCGGTTCGTGAGGACGCCGAGCTCAGCTACGGTGGCGACCGCGGGTCACCGGCGATCCGTGGGGGAGCAGGGGACCGCTCCGACGGCCGAGCAGCGGGGGTGGCGTGGTGGGACCTGAGGAGCTCGAGCGGGTCGAGGCGTTGCTGTCTGCGGTGGCGTTCCGTCACCTGGCGGCCCTCCTCGAGGAACGCGAGGACGTGATGGTCGCCCTCCTCGACGACGAGCTGCGCACCAGCTGGGCGCTGCCACGAGGGACCGGTGACGTGTTCGGTCGCTCGGCGGCCGAACAGGAGCCGATCGACCTGCGGGGCTCCATCGCGGAGAAGGACCGCGCCCGCTTCGAGGCGGCGGTCGCGCTGGCGTTGCGTGGGGAGTCGGTGGAGTTCCTCGGCGCGACCTCCCCGAGCGGCCATCGGGCGCTGATGGTCCGCACCATCCTGTGGCCGACCAACGACCGGTCCGCGGTCGTCAGCGCGACCATGCTCGAAGGCGAAGCGGTCGAGGCCGACGAGTCCGGCACGGCCGGCGATCCCGCCGACGGCGATCGTTGAGGCGAGGACGGACCATCGCGGCTCGTGGCGGCTGACGGTGGTCCAGGGCGCGTCATCGCGGCCCGTGGCGAGCGGTAGCGTCGCCGGTCCCCGCCACCTCGCCATCTTCTCGGAGCCGTCCCTGTGCGCATCGCACTGGCCACCGCAGCCGAGCAGGTCACGACCGACCAGGACGACGCGCCGTTGCTCGCCGCGCTGGCCGGGGCGGGACACGACGCCGAACTGGTGGCCTGGGATGACCCCGACGTCGCCTGGGCGGCCTTCGACGCGGTCCTGATCCGCACGACCTGGGACTACCACACCCGGCGGGAGGCGTTCGTCGCCTGGGCCGCGCAGGTCGAGACCACCACGCGGCTGTTCAACGCCGCCGAGGTGGTGCGCTGGAACACCCACAAGGGGTACCTGCTCGAGCTGGAGGAGCGCGGGGCACCGATCGTGCCGACGGCCTGGCTGGCCCAGGGCGACCGGGTCGACCTCGTCGCCCTCGCCGACCAGCGAGGGTGGGACGAGCTCGTGCTGAAGCCGGCCATCGGGGCGGGAGGCGACGGGATCGCGCGGGTGTCGCCCCGGGAGGGGCAGGCGACGCTCGACGCTCTCGCCGCCGTCGGCGACGCGATGGTGCAGCCCTACGTGCCGACCGTGGCCACCGCGGGCGAGCTCAGCGTGATCCTCTTCGACGGCGAGGTCAGCCACGCCGTTCGCAAGGTCCCGGCCGCTGGCGGCCTGCTGGTCCAGATCGAGCACGGGGGCACCTACGAGCCGCTCGCGGAGGTACCGGGGGAGGCCGCCGCGCTGGCGCGCTGGGTCGTGGAGGCCGCCGGTCACGACCTCCTGTTCGCCCGTGTGGACCTGCTCGTGGACGAGGTGGGTAGCTGGCTCCTCAACGAGCTCGAGGTGACCGAGCCCGGGTTGTTCATGCACCTGGTCGATGGTGCCGCGGATCGGCTGGTGAAGGCCGTCGAGCGCGCCCTGCGTTGAACCCGTTCGCGAACGAGAACCGGAGCTGGTGATGTCCGAACTTTTCACCCCGCTGCAGCTGCGTTCCGTGCAGCTGCGCAACCGCATCGGGGTCGCGCCCATGTGCCAGTACCAGGCCACCGACGGAGTGGCCAACGACTGGCATCTCATCCACCTGGCCTCCCGGGCCATCGGCGGCAACGGGCTCGTCTGCGCCGAGGCGACGGCGGTGACACCTCAGGGTCGCATCACGCCCGGCTGCCTCGGGTTGTGGAACGACGAGCAGGCCTCGGCCCTCGAACCGATCATCGCCCAGCTCCGTGCCAGCGGTGCGGTCGCGGCGATCCAGCTCGCGCATGCCGGCCGCAAGGCTTCCACCACTGCCCCCTGGCAGGGGGGTGGTGCGTTGTCACCCGAAGAGGGGGCGTGGGACGTCGTCGGACCGAGCCCGCTGCCTTTCGAGGATGGCGCACCGGTCCCCCACGAACTCACCACCGACGAGCTGACCGAGGTCGTCGCGGCCTTCCGGGCCGCTGCGTCACGTGCCCTGGCGATCGGCTGCCAGCTCGTCGAGGTCCACGCCGCCCACGGGTACCTGTTGCACAGCTTCCACTCGCCGTTGACCAACCGTCGCACCGATGCCTACGGCGGGGACCTGGCAGGGCGGACCCGGCTGACGCGGGAGGTCGTCACCGCGATCCGTGAGGTGTGGCCCGATGAGCTCCCCCTGGCGGTCCGGCTGTCCGTGACCGATTGGGTCGCCGACGGCTGGTCCGAGGACGACTCGGTCGAGTTGTCGAGGTGGCTCGTGGCCGATGGTGTCGATCTGATCGATTGCAGTTCCGGTGGCGCCGTACCCGGGGTGCGGATCCCGGTGGCACCGGGCTACCAGGTCCCCTTCGCCGCGAGGATCCGTCGCGAGGTGGGGGTGGCCACCGCCGCGGTCGGTCTCCTCACGACGCCGGAGCAGGCGGAGCACATCGTCGCCGAGGGCCAGGCCGACCTGGTCCTGCAGGCACGGGAGTCGCTGCGCGACCCCTACTGGCCGCGTCGTGCCGCGGTCACACTCGACGCGCTCGATCGGCTCGATGTCCCGCCCTCCTACGCCCGTGCTTGGCGCTGACAGCGGAGGGTCCCGACCTGGCCTGGCGTCGCCCACGGAGGGTTCCGATCTGCCCGACGCTGACGGCGAGGTGTGGTTCGCCTATCGTGCTCGAGGTCGATGGAGCGCGACGCCCTGTCCAGTCATGACCCGGTAGCGCGATCCGCCCGCGCACGAGCTTTGGAGGACCCTGTGAGCGCCATCTCCGCACCGAACCCGATCGCCCCCGGCAGCGTGCTGGCGGACCTCGTCCCTGGCACGCGTGTCAAGGACGCGGTCCTCGTGGGCACCTTCGCCGTCGTGTTGGGGCTGTCGGCGCAGTTGGCGGTGCCCCTGCCGTTCACGCCGGTGCCGGTCACGGGTCAGACCTTCGCGGTGTTGCTCGGGGCAGCGGCGCTCGGCGCTGGGCGCGCGACCCTGGGTAGCAGCCTGTACCTGGTGCTGGGCATGGTCGGGGTGCCCTGGTTCACGGCCACTGGTGGGGCCTCGTTCGGGTACATCGTCGGGTTCATCGCGGCCGCCGCGATCGTCGGCCGTCTCGCCCGGCTCGGCAACGACCGCACGGTCGGGCGTACGGTCGCGCTGATGGTCGTCGGCAACCTCGTCATCTACGCCTTCGGTATCACCGGCCTCGCGCTGTTCCTCGGGATCGGACCGGTGGAGGCCACGATGCTGGGCGCGGTGCCCTTCCTGGTCGGCGACGCGGTGAAGCTCGCGCTTGCGGCCGCGCTGCTGCCGGCCACCTGGAAGCTCGTCGGGTCCCACGGGGCCTGACGCCCGGCTCGCGTCGGCTGGTCGAACCCCCCGTCGACCGGCCGGCGCGAGCCCACCACCGCTCGCTGTCGCCCTCGTGAGCGCCCCAGGTTCTGCGGTCGCTCTCCCGGCGGCGAAGCCGGTCGTGGGGTGCGGAGCGGCGGTCCGCCGCGGGACCCGTGCGACCGTCGGCCCGTCCACGGACCCCTGGACGTGCGAAACTGGGGTGTCCGAGCGAGAAGGGTGGTAGTTGGCCAGGTACGCGATCACAGGTTCCAGTGGGCTCATCGGCGGGGCGTTGCTCGCCTCCTTGACGGCGGATGGGCACACGGTCCAGCGGGTCGTCCGGGACAGCAGCAAAGCTGGGCCGGACGACGTGGTGTGGGACCTGTCGTCCCGCAGCATCGAGGCCGAGAAGCTCGAGGGCGTCGACGTGGTCGTCCACCTCGCCGGTGAACCGATCGGTGGGGCGAGGTGGACCGAGGAGACCAAGCGCCGTATCCACCGCTCGCGGGAGGTCGGCACCCACTTGCTCGCCGAGGCCCTCGCGGGACTCGACGAACCACCACGGGCGTTCGTGTCGGCGTCGGCCGTCGGCTACTACGGCGACCGCGGCGACGAGCTCCTCACCGAGGCATCCACCCCTGGCGATGACTTCCTCGCCGGCGTGTGCGTCGCCTGGGAGGCAGCCGCGCAGCCCGCGGTCGACGCCGGGATCCGCACCGTCCACCCGCGTACGGGTGTCGTGATCGCCGAGGACGGACCGCTGATCGACAAGATCGACCTGCCCTTCCGATTGGGGGTGGGCGGCCGGGTCGGCGATGGTCGGCAGTACGTACCGTGGATCTCGCTCGAGGACGAGGTCCGGGCCCTGCGCTTCCTCGCCGAGCGGGACGACCTGTCCGGGCCGGTCAACCTCGTCGGCCCGGAGCCGGTCACCAACCGTGAGCTCACCAAGGCGCTCGGGCAGGTGCTGCACCGTCCCACGGTGCTGCCCATCCCGCCCTTCGCCATCGGGCTGCTGTACGGCGAGATGGGGGTCACCCTGGCCACGACCAGCAACCGCGTCCTCCCGCAGCGGCTGTTGGACGCCGGTTTCACCTTCACCCACACCTCGCTGCTCAGCGCACTGGAAGCCGCGCTGCTCGACGAACGGGCGGCATGAGCATGGCCGATGCTGACGTCGTCATCGTCGGCGCCGGTCTGGCTGGGCTGACCTGTGCGCTGACCCTGCGCGCCGCCGGCCGCGAGGTCGTCGTGCTGGAGGCGGCCGACGCCGTCGGCGGCCGGATCCGCACCGACGTGGTGGACGGCTACCGGCTCGACCGCGGCTTCCAGGTCCTGCTCACCGGCTACCCCGCGGCCCGTCGCTGGTTCGACCTCGACGCACTGGACCTCAGGGCGTTCTCACCCGGGGTCGTGATCCGTCACCTCGGTCGGTTCCGCCGGCTGGCCGATCCGCTTCGGGCCCCCGTTGCCAGCATGTCGGCGGTCACCTCGCCGATCACGACGATCCCCGACGGGCTGCGTCTGTTGGCGTGGCGGCACTCGGTCCTGCATGCCGGCGGGCAGGAGGTCGCCTCACGGCCGCAGGTGCCCACCTCGACGTTGCTCGAGGAGCGCGGCTTCTCCCCGGCCATCACAGCCGGGTTCTTCTCGCCGTTCCTGGCCGGGACCTTCTTCGATCCCGGCATGACCACCTCGTCACGGGTGACCGAGTTGGTGTTCCGGAGCTTCTTCGACGGCGAGGTGGCGGTACCCGCCCTCGGGATGCAGCAGCTGCCGCAGCAGCTGGCGGCCCGGCTCCCGTTGGACACGGTGCGGTTCGGTCAGCGGGTCGAGGCAGTGGCCCCGGGCCGGGTCAGCGTGGCGGACGGCGACACCATCACGGGTGCGCACGTGGTCGTGGCGACCGAGGGGCCGGCCGCTGCGCAGCTGCTCGGCACCCGGCTCCCCGGCGGGGTCGCGCCCGACCGGGGCACCGCCACGGTCTACTACCGCGCCGCCGAGCCACCGGTGGATCGGTCGGATCTCGCGCTGGACGCCGACCACGACGGCCCCGTGACCACCCTCGCGGTCATGAGCGAGGTGGCTGACAGCTACGCGCCGCCCGGTGGAGACGCGCTCGTGTCGGTGTCCACCGTCGGGGTCCCGCCCGAGGACGACCGCGGGCTCGACGCCGCGATCCGTCGCCAGCTGACGGGCTGGTACGGCCCTGCGGTGGCCGACTGGGAGCGCGTCGCGGTCTACCGCATCCCGCACGCCCAGCCACGCCAGGACGTCGAGGATCTGCCGACCCTGGCCCGGGAGGTCCGGGTCGACGCGACGACGTGGGTGTGTGGCGACCACCGCGATACCTCGTCGATCCAGGGCGCGCTGGTCTCGGGCCGCCGGACCGCCGAGGCGTTGCTGGCCAGCTGATGCGCCCCCGCACGTGCCACGCGACGGTGGTCGCGCCGGCTGGGTGGCGCGGAGCGTGGCGCGCAGCGTGGCGCCCGGTCGGCGCAGGCGTGGTGACGGGAACCGGCCAGGTGTGGCCGGCTGCGTGCCCCGCGGTCGCTTGGTGGGTCGGGTGGTGACGTGCGCCGGCCAGGTGTGGCCGGCTGCGTGCCCCGGTCGGTGTTGTTGCCGGGCTGTCCGGCTGTCGCGCCTCGGTCGACCGGACAGGCCTCGGCGGTTGACCTGACGGACCTCGCTGGAGGCCTCATCTCCCCGGCAACAGGACCAGCTTGCCGACGTGGTCACCCTCGACGAAGTCGGCCTGGGCGGCATGGATCTCGGTCAACGGGTAGGTGCGGGCCACCTCGGGGTCGATGCGGCCGTCACGGGCGTCGTCCAGGAGGCGCTGGAACTGCGCCGGCGTGTGCATCGTCGAGCCGATCAGCCGTCGGCGTTGCAGATAGAGCGTGCGCAGGTCCAGTGACACGACCGGGTCGGCGACCGCTCCGCAGGTGACCCAGCGGCCACCGGTACCCAGCAGTCCGAAGAACTCGTCGAACACCCACCCGCCGACGACGTCGGCCACCACCGCCAGTGGGCCCTCAGCGGCCGCTCGGATGCGGTCGGCCACCTCGTCGTCATCACGCGCCACGGCGTGATCCGCGCCCGCGGCGCGGACGGCCTCCTCGTGGCCTGCGCTCGTCAGGGCGATGACCGTCGCGCCCCTGGCGTGGGCCAGCTCCACGAGCGCCTGTCCGACCCCGCCGGAGGCGCCGGTGACCAGCATGGTCTCCCCCGCGGCGAGCTGCGCCCGTTCCAGCATGCCGGTGGCCGTGCCGTAGGCGATCGGTAGGCAGGCCAGCTGCTCGTCGCTGAGCGGCGAATCGGTGACGTCGTGGGCGTGGTCGGCGGCGATCACGACGTACTCGGCGAACCCGCCGTCCAGCTCCGAGCCCAGCACCGCCTCCAGGGTCGGCTCGTCGCCGAGGTGGCCGTGCGCAGACCGCTGCCCGTCACCGCTGTGGTCGTCGTCGGCGTAGAACGTCGGGTCGAGCAGCACCCGACGTCCGAGGAGGGCCTGGTCGACCTCCTCGCCGACCTCGGTGACGGTCCCGACGACGTCGCCGCCCTGGATCCGGGGGAAGTCCAGCGGCGTCCCCTGCCAGCCCGCGACCGCCTCCGGGTCGTCCTCGCGACCGTAGGCCCCCTGGCGCGTCCACAGGTCGGTGTTGTTCACGGCGGCCGCGCTGACCTGGACCTGCACCTCGCCGTGGCCGGGGCGCGGCACCGGCACGTCGTCACGGACCTCGAGCAGCTCCGGGCCGCCGTGCCCGGTGAGCACCGCTGCGAGCATGTGCTGGTCCGCCATCGGGCTCCCTCGCAGTCGTCGTCGTCGCGGCAGGTCTCGACGCCCCATCATCGCGGACCGGGCTCACGTACGCACCCGCGGTGCAGGGCCGTTCGTTCCCGGTCATCACGGCTGACGGGGGATCGTGTCGGGACGATGCCAGGGTCGCGTCGCCGGGGGCCGAGGGTGTGGCCGCACCCGACCTCCGCGCCGCCGCGTCACTAGCGTGGTGCTCATGGACACCACCGCGCTGTTGACCGAGGCCTACCACCGCCTGCCGCCGCTCGTCGGTCATCATGCTGAGGGCGCGGATGACCACCTGCTCCACACCCGACTCGACGCCGATGCGAACCCGCTCGCCTGGCTGTTGTGGCACACGATCCGGGTCCAGGACGTCCAGGTGGCCGAGCTCGCCGACCGTGAGCAGGTGTGGATGGCCGAGGGTTGGGTCGAACGGTTCGGGCTGGCCCTCGACCCGGGGGACCACGGCTACGGCCACGACCGCGACCAGGTCGCCCGCGTGCGCATCGACCATCCAGAGCTGCTGGTCGGCTACCAGGACGCGGTGACCGCCATGATCGACGGGTACCTGGCGGGGGTCGATGCGGCGGAGCTGGACCGTGTCGTCGACGACCGCTTCGACCCGCCGGTGACCGCTGGTGTGCGGCTGGTGAGCATCCTCGGCGATGCGCTCCAGCACCTCGGCCAGGCCGGGTACCTGCGTGGGGTCCTGGAACGCGGCCGCTGACGTGGACGCCCTCACCCCGCCTGGCGGCGGTGGCGTACCCGTGGAGCTGGTGAAGGAGACCGCTCGGTGACGACGTTCGCCTGGATCACCGTCGGCGGCATCGTCATGAGCCTGCTGGCCCTCTCCGGAAGCCTGACGTTGCTGCTCCCCGAGCGGGCCTTCGATCGCGTCGTGCCGGTGCTCGTCGCGCTGGCGGCCGGCAGCCTGCTCGGTGGTGCCCTGCTGCACCTGCTGCCCGAAGCCGTGACGGCCATGGGTAATCAGCTCGACGTGTACCTCTGGCTCATCGCGGGCTTCGTCTCGTTCTTCGTGCTGGAACAGTTCCTGCACTGGCACCACTGTCACCGCCCGGTCAACCGGCACGGACCGCTCGGCTACCTGATCCTGATCGCCGACGGGGTGCACAACTTCGTTGGGGGTCTGGCCGTCGCCGGTGCGTTCCTCGTGGACCTGCGGGTGGGGCTGGTGGCCTGGGCCGCTGCCGCTGCTCACGAGGTGCCTCAAGAGCTCGGTGACTTCGG
Source organism: uncultured Actinomycetota bacterium (assembly GCA_964465225.1). GTDB lineage: Bacteria > Actinomycetota > Nitriliruptoria > Nitriliruptorales > Nitriliruptoraceae > T1Sed10-7. The sequence continues at coordinate 419 of CAYXJD010000028.1, read as the reverse complement.
CATCCTGGTCCACGCCGGCTGGAGCCGCGGCCGGGCGCTGCTGTTCAACCTGCTCTCCGCACTGACGTTCCTGCTCGGTGGCTGGGTCGCCTACGTGCTCTCCGGGCGGTTCGAGGTCACCTGGCTGCTTCCCTTCGCCGCCGGCAACTTCGTCTACATCGCGGCGGCGGATCTCCTCCCGGAGCTCACCACCGAGCTAGCGGCTGGGCGCAAGTTCGTGCTCACCGGCGTGTTCGTGCTCGGCCTCGGCCTGCTCTCCGCCGTTGCGGTCCTCGTCTAGCGAAGCTCAGGGTCAGGACGCGCTGCCTGCGGCACCGTGCCACCCGCCGCACGAGACCTGCGCTCTCCGACACCGCAGTCTCCGCGCCCGGGTCAGGCGGACCAGCCGCGTTCGTCCAGCGCCGCGGTGGTCAGCTCCC
>CAYXJD010000027.1:0-18878 GCA_964465225.1 uncultured Actinomycetota bacterium | reverse complement strand
GCTCGGGTTCCGGCTCCGGCTCGGGTTCGGGCTCCGGCTCGGGCTCCGGCTCGGGTTCCGGCTCCGGCTCGGGCTCCGGCTCGGGTTCCGGCTCTGCACCGTCCCCGTCCTCGGTCGCCTCCTCGTCATCGGGCCCGTCGGCAACGACCAGCGGATCGTCGCCGATGCGACCGAGCCCGTAGAAGATCGCAGCCGAGACGCCGATGACCAAGGCCGCGACCCCGAGGACGCGCAGGACCAGCGGCACCAGTCCAGCAGGTGCACGCTGCTCGTTGTCGACATCGCCGGCGGTCACGACGACCTCACCGTGCGCTGACACCGACGCGACGTGCCGCGCGCTGGCGCTGCCGCTGTGCCCGTAGCCGTCGCAGTCGCTTGACGAGCATGGGGTCGTGGGCGAGCGCCACCTCGTCGTCGATGATGCGGTTGAGCAGTTGGTAGTAGCGCGTCGGGGACAGGTCGAAGTGCTCCCTGACGGCCTCCTCCTTGTTCCCGGCGTGCTTCCACCACTCACGCTCGAAGGTCAGGATCTGCGCATCGCGATCGGAGATCGCTGGGTGGGTGGTCGCCGACATGGAGGTCCTCCTCTGGTCTGGAGATGAAGTTCGCAGACGAAACACATCGGTGCAACTACACGGGGGTGGTCGTCCGTCTGGCTGGCCCGCACCTCGCCGCGTAGCATCGTTGCCCACGCCGAGGTAGCTCAGTTCGGCAGAGCATCCGCCTTGTAAGCGGACGGTCAGGGGTTCGAATCCCCTCCTCGGCTCGCACCCGCGCGCCACCACGGGCGCAGCTCGCACCCGCGCACTCCCCAGACAGGTTCACGTCATGTCCACCGTCTCCGACACCACGCCGCTCGGCACCCCACTGCCCGACGTCAACCTCATCGACGGTGACGGCGTCGAGCGGCGGCTCCACGAACTGGCCGGGACGGGACCGGTGCTGGTGGCGTTCCTCGCCAACCACTGCCCGTACGTCCGCCACATCGAGAGCGCCTTCGGCGAGGTGACCGCCGACCTGGCAGAGCAGGGCCTGCGCGTGGTCGGCGTGAGCAGCAACGACGCCACCACACACCCACAGGACGGTCCCGACGGCATGCGGGCACAGGCCACCCGGGCTGGCTGGCGGTTCCCGTACCTGCGCGATCCCGACCAGAGCGCGGCGCGGGCGATGGGGGCGGTGTGCACCCCTGATCTGTTCCTGTTCGACGCCCAGCAGCGGCTCGTCTACCGCGGCGCCTTCGACGGATCGAGCCCCGGCAACGGTGTCCCTCTCACCGGGCAGGACCTGCGGACCGCAGTTCTGGCGGTCCTGGCGGGCACGCCTGTCCCCAGGGACCAGCGCCCCGCCATGGGATGTGGCATCAAGTGGGCTCGGAAGTAGGCCCCGGCCTGAGCGGCGCTTCGAGCCATCGGTGGGTGGGGATGGCAGTCCCGAGCCCGTCCGGCTCCTCGAAGGCGACCGGCGGTGGGATCGGGGCGCTCGCGACCACCGACAGCAGGAACCGTCCCGCCCGACGCCACCATCCTGGCAACGCACCACCCTCGACCGGGTGCACCGCCAAGGCCGACCACCCGGCCTCCACCTCCTCGCTCAAGCGCACCTCGACGCTGCGCGTGTCGCGCCTGAGCCCGGTCTCCAGCACCTTCAGCGCGCTCTCCTTCGCGCTCCAGAGCAGGTTGACCGTCACGTCCTGTACGGGGGCAGCGGCCACGATCCGCTGCTCCGACGGGGTCAGGTAGCTGGTCACGAACCCCTGCGACCGCTCCTCGACCAGTTCGAGGTCGCAGCCGACCGCGATCCCGGCGGTGGCGGCGAGCACGCAGACCGCCCGGTCGGCACGATCGGTCGACGACATCGCCAGACCTGCTGGCTGCCCGTCGACGAAGGGAGCCGGCGCCCCCGTCGGCCGATGCCGCACCTCGATCCGGCGGAGCGCGTGCGGATCGTCAACAGGCAGGCCGACGGCGTGGGCGATGGCCTGCTTGGCTGCGGCGCGCGACACGAGGAACTCGCTGGAACGCTTCGCATAGCGCATCCGGCCGAGCCGCTCGACCTCGCTGGCCGACAACCACGCCTGCCCCTCGGGGACGTGATCGAGGCCCCGGGACAGCCAACGCACCTGGCCGGTCACGGCTCACACGCCCACGGAGGGGGCGGACGGGGCGGTCACCCTGGCCGGCCCACGCGGCTCCCCCGTACCGGCGTCGGTCCCGGCCCCGGTGGCCGAGGATGTCACGTCGGCGGGGGCGCCGAGGTAGCGCCCGTGCCACTCGAGGACCGCCTCGAAGCGCTCGAGGCGGTGCTTGGGCGTCCCCGAGCGCGACAACTCGTGCCCCTCGTCGGGGAACCGCACCATCTCGGCCGGCACCCCCGCACGGAGCAGACCGGAGAAGAACTGCTCGCCCTGCTCTGGCGGGCAGCGCCAGTCGGCGTCGCTGTGCAGCACGAGCGTCGGGGTCGTGATCCGCGAGGTCGTCCAGACCGGGCTGGCCGCGGCGTGGGCCTCTCGGCCGTCGAGCAGCGAGGCGGCCAGGAACATGCGGTCGAAGTACGGCCCGATGTCCGAGGTGCCGACGAAGGACTCCCACTGCAGCAGCCCCCGCTCGACGATCGCCGAGCGGTACCGGTCGGTGCGCGCGAGCAGCCGTGCCGTCGCGTACCCCCCATAGGAGCCCCCCATGATGCCGACACGGGCCGGATCCGCCTGCGGGTACCGCGCACAGGCCGCATCGACGACCGCTTCGAGATCGAGCGTGTCGACGCTGTCCTCCTCGACCCACGCTCCCACGACCGCTCGTGCCCAGTCGGTCCCCCGTCCCGATGAACCTCGTGGGTTGGCCCCGACCACGAGGTACCCGGCACCGGCTTCGACCTGGAACTCGTCGAAGAAGTGCTCCCCGTACTGGGCGGTCGGTCCGCCGTGGATGTTGAACAGCACCGGAACGCTGGCCGGCGCCGCCGTGTCGAACCCCCGCGGCAGGGTCGCCCAGACGTCGAGCTCGACCCCGTTCCGCTCGAAGGTGAACCGCTCCGTGGGACGCACGTCGACCTCGGCGCGGAACCGGTGGGTGAGATCCGTGACGCAGCGCTCGCGCCCCTCGCTGGATCGGTACAGCTCCCCCGGGCTGGCCGGGTCGGTGACCGTGAACACCACCACCTCGGCGTCGTCGGACACCGCGAACCCCGTGACGGAGCGAGGACCACCGACCACCTCGGTGACCTCGGGCGGCTGGCCCCCGTCCGGGTCGAACCCTGCCAGGTGGACGTGGACGATGCCGGTGGTCCCACGTCCCTCGAGGACGGTCAGGAAGCCATCGCGGACGAAGCGCGGGCCGGTGGTGGCGACCCCCGGGGAACCGGGCTGCACGTCACGATCGAGGTGGGCGGTGAGCGAGACCAGCCGCGCACCGGCCGGATGCGGCCGGCTACTGGCCGCCGAGTCGGCCGCCGTCTCCTCGGTATGGTCGAGCAGCCAGATCGCGGGCGTGCCCGGCCAGTCGAAGGGATCACGCAGCCCCGTGACGAACACCCGGCCATCGGGGTCGTAGCGCACGTCGGTCCACTCCCCCGGCGGGGTGAGCGGGACACGTGTCACCTCGATGGCCGAGGGAGCCGGGTCCGTGCCCCCGGCGGACGATGGAACGGTCGCGGCGACCGACGGTCGGCCCGCGTCCGCTCCCTCGGCGTTCGAGGCTGTGCGCAGCCTGGCAGGCACGCTCAGGGCGAAGACCTGGGAGTGGGGCTCGGTCTGCAGCCAGTCATCGGGGTCCGACAGGTAGGCGATCGAGGTGCCATCGGGATGCCAGACCGGCGAGGTGGCGTCACGGGGGCCGGTGTCGAGTTCGATGGCACGCCGTTCGCCGGTGGTCGAGACCAGGTGGAGCCGGTGCGTACGGTCGTGGATCCACCCGCCCCCGTCGGTGCGGAAGGGCAGCCGCGTGAGACGCCGTGGCCGTCGACGGCGTTCCTCGTCGTCGAGGTCGGCCACCTCCGGGTGCCAGACGGCCCCGACGACGACCAGGCGCGTCGAATCCGGCGCCCAGGCCAGGTCGGACACCCCCAGGGGCAGCTCGGTGCGCTGCTGCGCCTCGCCACCGTCAGCTGGCATCACGTACAGCTGTGGGTGCTGCCCCTCCTCGGTGCCGGTCCGCAGGAAGGCGAGCCACCGGCCGTCGGGCGACCACCGGGGCGAGGTGTCCGAGGGACCGTGCGTGAACCGACGTGTGCCCGCGCGGTCATGCAGGTGGATCGTGCGCGCGTAGCGGTCCTCGCCGACATCGATCCCGGTCAGGACGTAGGCGGTCCGCAGACCGTCAGGGTGCAGTTGCGGATCGCCGGGAACGGCGAGGTGCTCGAGGTCGCTCGGTTGCACTGGCGGACTCCGGTCAAGATGGCGGGATCGGACGCGACGGCGGTGACGCTACTGGGCCGTCCTTCCGGACAGCGCCGCCAGAGCTCGGGTCGTGAGCCGGAGGTCCTGGAGGTCGCCGAGCCACCCGCGCGGCCATCAAGGTGACCATCGAGGTGGAGGAAGCCTGGTGCCCGCCCACCTCGATGCCGCCGGCATCACCGCGTTCCCGGTTGGCGTGGTCGAGCATACGAACGGCCGGAGCCGTCACTCACCTGCGCGACCCGCTCGCCGAGGCACCGGCCGGGGTCGGCCGGGTGGAGGTCCGCTCCACGGCCTCGTCAGGTCGTGCCCACCAGCTGCGTCCGGCGGCGGCGACGCCGAGGCCGGTTGCCAGCTCGATGGCCTGGTCGAGGTCGGCCCACAGGTCGTCCACGTCCTCGATCCCGACGGAGACCCTGAGCAGACCGGGAGTCACGCCGCTGCTGGCCAACGCCCTCGGATCCACGACCCGGTGGGTCAGACCGGCGGGGTGTTCGATCAACGTGTCGTTGGCGCCGAGGCTCACCGCCGGCGTCAGCAGCCGCACCGCCTCCATCACGGTGCCCGCGGCCGCGTGCCCCCCGGCCACCTCGAAGGTCAGCAGGCTCCCGGGACCCTCCATCTGTCGCAGCACGACGCCAGCCTGGTCACAGCTGGGCAGGCTCGGGTGACAGACCCGCAGGACGCCCGGATGGGTCCGGAGCCGGCGAGCGAGCTCGATCGCGTTGGTCTGGGCCGCCCGGACCCGCAGCGCCAGGGTCTGCAGGCTGCGGTGCAGCAGCGCCGCGGCCTGGGGATCGAGCAGCGCGCCGGTGGCGATCCTCACCTGCCGCAGAGCCCTGGCCCGCTCCTCCCCGGTCGCGACGACGCCCGCGATCACATCGCCGTGCCCGCCCAGGGCCTTGGTCGCGCTGTGGAGCGCCCAGGTGGCACCCAGCGTCAACGGCTGCTGCAGGATCGGGGTCGCGAAGGTGTTATCGACCAGGACGGGGACCTCGCCCGCCTGTGCGACCACGTCGCGCAGATCGACCAGCGACAGGGTCGGGTTGCCCGGGGTCTCCACGATGACCAGCACCGTGTCGTCCTCGATGGCGTCGGCGATCCCATCTGGCCTCGCCCAGGTGGTCCGAACGTGCAGGAGGCCGCTGGCCAGCAGGTGATCCGTCCCTCCGTAGAGCGGTCGGATGGCAACCACGTGCCGCCCGATCGCACCAGCAGCCAGCAGCGTGGCCGTGATCGCGGCCATGCCCGACCCGAAGGCCACGGCGGCCTCGGCACGCTCGAGGTCGGCGATGGCCTGCTCCCAGCGGGCAACCGTGGGGTTGTGCAGCCGCCCGTAGACCGAGGAGTACCGCGGGACCCCGTCACCCTCGGCCATCCGATCGAGATCCTCGGTGCCCTCCGCGAGCGTGCGGATCGGGTAGGTGGTCGAACGATCGAGCGGTGGTGCGTGGACGCCCAGCGCACGCAACTCGTGTCGACCGCCGTGCACGACCCTGGTGTCGATGCCAGCCATGACGTCGCCTCCCCCTCGAGCGGGAACGGCGCTGCCCAGCGTGAGCATCCACGTGACCTCGACGGCCTGCGGAGCGACGTCGGCGCCACGCTGCGCCGTGGGTCGAGTATCGTTCGCCACAGCTCCCGGGGGCAAGCGGCACCTTCCCGGCAACGCCTTCCGGCCCGACAGAACGAGGGGGCTGCCGCTCGTTGGTGGCTGCCGCAACCCGCCAGGGTCATGGGTGTACGGGTGTACCGGGCTGGACGTCGGCTGGACGTCGGCTGGACGTCGCCCAGCTCAGGTGCCGCGTGGCGAGACCGACCCGTTCAGCCGCCGAACAGGCCCTTGAGCTTCCCGCCGAGGTCCTTCGGGAGCGCGTCGGAGGGCACCTTGCCCAACAGGCTCTCCATCGTCTCAGGACTACCGGACAGCACGTCGTCGAGCTTGGCCGCGATCGGGTCCGGGAGCTTCTCCTCCAGGAAGGATCGGACGGTCTGAACGACCTCCCTGGCCTTGGCCTCGTCGAGGCCCATCCCCTGCAGTCGTTGCAGCAACTCGTCCACGTGACTCCCTCCGGTCGTTGGTTCAGGAGCCGGAACGCTAGAGCCGGTAGGGGGCGGCGACCTCACCCACTGCGGGTGAAGCACAGACGGATCGCGCTCGCGGTCAGCTCCAACGCGCGAGAGCTCCGCGCAGCTCGCGTTCGGCTCCAGCGTGCCGAGGGCTCAGCGCAGTTCGCGCTGGCGGCGCAGTTCGTACAGCGCGACCGCGGCAGCGACGGAGGCGTTGAGCGAGCCGACGTGACCGCGCATCGGGAGCCGCACGAGGGCATCGCAACGTTCCCTGGCCAGCCGCGAGAGTCCGGCACCCTCGGCGCCGACCACCAGCACGCAGGCCTGGTCCGCCAGCGGGTGGTCCGACACGGTCGTGTCGGCCTGGCCATCCAGGCCAAGCGACCACACTCCCGCCCGTCCGAGCTGACCGAGCGCTCGCACCAGGTTGCCGACCTCGGCGACCGGCAGGTGCGCCAGAGCCCCGGCCGCCGCCTTCTCGACCACGGGGGTGACCGATGCGGTGCGCCGTCCGGGTAGTAGGAGGCCGTGGGCCCCGACGGCCTCGGCGGTCCTGGCGATGGAGCCGAGGTTGTGGGGATCGGTCACGCCGTCCAGCGCGACCAGCAGCGGCGGCTCACCGGCGGCAGCCGCCCGGTCGAGCACCTGCGCCAGGGTGACGGTGCGGAACGGACCGGCCACCGCAACCACGCCCTGGTGGACGAGCCCGCCGGTGGCGACGTCGAGCTCGTCGCGCTCGACCGTCCGGATCCTCACGCCCGCCTCGCGGGCCAACTGCAGCAGTTCGTCGGTGACCGGCTCGGTGGTGCGGCCGCTGGCCACCCGTACCTCGCGGACGTCCCCACCTGCGCGCAGCAGTTCACGGACCGGGTGGACCCCGCCGACCAACCGGTGCGTGGCCGGGTCGAGACGGTCCAGGCCCGTGGGGCGAGCTCGCCGACCGTCCTCCGGCCCGGGTCTCCCCTCCCGACCGCCAGCTCCGCTGCCGCGGCCCTCGCCTCCTCCGCGCGCACCCCCCGACTCGCCACGAGCACCTCCGGCGCTCGCTCGGCCTCGGGCCCGGCCCGCGCTCACGCGGTGGTCGCGTGGCCGCCACCGGCGTTGGCCACGTACCAGCGGGCGCCGTCAGGACGGTCCTCGACCACGATGCCCGCGGCCGTCAGCTGGTCGCGGATCGCGTCGGCGGTGGCGAAGTCCTTCTCGGCCCGGGCGGTCGCGCGCCCCTCCAGGAGGGACTCGACGAGCACCGACAACTGCCCTTCCAGGCCCGCCGCGTCCGACAGGGCTGCTTCGAGGTGCAGCCCCAGCACCGCGTCCCCGAGGTCGACCAAGGTGTCGGCGAGACCGGCCACGGCGGCCTGTGCCGCCGCATCACCCCGTTCTGCGGGCAGGAGGAGTTCGTTCCCCGCGCTGACGAGCTCGTGCAGAGCAGCCACCGCCGCAGGCGCGTTGAGGTCGGCATCCATCGCGTCCCGGAAGGCCGCGACATGCGGGGCTGCCGTCGCCGCGTCGGCGGCGACACCCTCGCAGGCCCGACGGGCCGAGCGCAGGAAGGTCGTGAAGCGCTGGTGGACGGTCGTGGCGTCGCGCAGCCGCTCGGCGTCGAAGGTCAGCGGCGTACGGTGCTGCGCCGAGAGGTACCACAGCCGAAGTGCACCGACCCCCCAGTCCGCAACGGCCCGCTCCAGCGGCACGACGTTGCCGATGGACTTGGACATCTTCTCCGCGCCCATCTGGACCATGCCGTTGTGGATCCAGTACCGCGCGAACGTGTCACCGTGGGCCGCTTCGTGCTGGGCGATCTCGTTCTCGTGGTGGGGGAAGACCAGGTCGAGGCCGCCGCCGTGGATGTCGAAGCCGTGCCCCAGGTGCTTGGCGGCCATCGCCGAGCACTCGATGTGCCAGCCCGGCCGGCCGGGCCCCCACGGCGACGCCCACGCTGGCTCGCCGGGTTTCGCCGACTTCCACATCGCGAAGTCCAGGGGATCCTCCTTGCGGTCAGCGTCGACGATGTCCTCGCCCTGCTGCATGTCGTCGACACGGCGCCGCGACAGCTTCCCGTAGCCCTCGAAGGTGCGGACACGGAAGAACACGTCACCATCGGCGGCGTAGGCCTTGCCCTGGTCCACCAACCGCTGGATCAACGCCTGCATCTCGAGCAGGTGGCCGGTGGCCAGCGGCTGGACGTCGGGTGGCAGCACGCCGAGCGCATCCATCGTGCGGTTCCACGCCCGCGTGTACCGCGTCGCGATCACCGCCGGCTCCAGCCGCTCGCGGCGGGCACGCAGGATGATCTTGTCGTCGATGTCGGTGACGTTCTGGACAGCGGTCACCTCGTAACCGCTCCACAGCAGGTAGCGGCGCAGTACATCGAAGACGACAGCGGCACGCCCGTGCCCGATGTGGGCGTCACCCTGGACCGTCGGACCGCAGACGTACATCGCGGCCTTGCCGGGCTCCCGCGGTTCGAACAGCCGCTCCTCACGGGTGAGGGTGTCGTACAGGGACAGAGCCATGGCGGACCACCGGTTCGGTGAGGGAGACGATGGGGACGTTCGTGACGAGCTGCGGTCCCGCGGCGAGCAAGCCTACCCCTGGACCGCCACGAGCAGGCAGGTGGCCAGACCGAGCACCCCCTCCCCACGGCCGAGAGCGCCGAGGTGGTCGGTGGTGGTGAACTTCACGGACACGGCGCCGACGTCGAGGTGGCAGCGCCTGGCGAGGTTGTCACGCATGGCCTGCCGGTGCCCTGCCAAACGGGGCCGTTGCGCCACGATCGTCACATCGACGTTACCCGGGCGCCAACCGGCCGCGGCGACGTCGGCGACCACGGCGGCCAGGAGCCCTGCGGAGTCCGCGCCGGCGGTGTCGTCCCGGTCCACACCGAACCGACTGCCGAGGTCGCCGAGTGCGGCAGCGCCGAGCAGGGCATCAGCCACCGCGTGGTAGCCGACGTCGGCGTCGCTGTGACCGGCCAGACCCGGCCCACCCGGGATGGTGACCCCGCACAGCACCAGGGGCCGGTGCTCCCCCGGCTCGACGAAGGGGTGCACGTCCACGCCCTGGCCGATCCGCAGCCCGCTCACCGCGACGCCCGATCCTCGGTGGTGCTCTGCCCCTGAGGCTCCGGTGCGTCCGCTACCGGAGCGTCGTGCTGTGCGAGCAGTTCGAGCAGCGCGAGATCCGCCGGGTAGGTCACCTTCCGCGCCCAGATGGAGCCGGGCACGATGAGGATCCTGCCCTCGAGCAGGCCGCGGTCACGCAACCGCTCGACGAGCGCGAGGTCGTCGGTCGCAGCTTCGACCGGGGCGAGGCCGGCGAGGGGGACCCGGCTCGGGGTGCCTGCGAGGACGAGGTTCACGACCTCGCGGGGGAACACCTGGGGGGTCTGGACCCCGACCATGCCGTTCCGGTCGACCGTGGCCAGCACCTGGCCATGCTCGGTGCGCTTGAGGGTGTCGGCGACCGGGATCCCTGGTGCCGCGGCGAGCACGTCCTGGCCACCGGTGACGGCAGCCACCGCAGCAGCGATCACCTCGGGCGGCGTGAGCGGCCGCGCGGCATCGTGGATCACGACCACCTCGACGTCGGGCGGCAGCGCTGCGACCCCGGCTGCCACGCTGGCCGTCCGGGTCGCACCTCCGGGAACCAGGGCCGCGACGGGGAGGTCGCCGACCGCCAGCGCGAAGGCTTCAGCCGCGCCGGGGGTGTGCACCACGACCGCCGGGGGGAGGCCGGCGCTGGCCAGACCCGCCAGGGCGTGGGCGAGCAGGGCACGGCCGGCCAGCGGCACGAGCGCCTTGGGATCGTCGGACCCCAGACGCTCACCGCTGCCGGCGGCCACGACCACCACACCGAGCCGCGCCGTCACACCGACGTCCCCCTGACCGACCGGAGCGTCCGGAGCCTCGCCACACCTGAGCCGCGTCACGAGGTGTCCGGGGCGATCGAGGCGAACGAGGCGAACAGCAACCGTCCCGTGCGGGTCTGCACGATCGACATGACATCCACGGTCAGGCTGTCACCGATCCGGTCGCGGCCGCCCTCGACCACGACCATCGTCCCGTCCTCGAGGTAGGCCACCCCCTGCCCACGTTCACGGCCCTCCCGCACGATCGTCACCACCAGCCGGTCCCCGGGCAGCACGGGAGCACGCACGGCGTCCGCCAGCGCGTGGGGGTTGAGGACCCGGATGCCACGGGACTCGGCGGTGCGGGCCAGGGCGGCATCGGTGGTGATCAGCGCGCCCTGTCGGTCCTTGCACAGCGCCGCCAACCGGTCGTCGACAGCAGCGACCCCGGGCACCTCGACCTCGCTGATCTCGACGGCGACCAGACCCTCGTCCTGGAGCACCTGGACGGTCCTCAGCCCGCGCTCACCGAGTGCGGTGCGGTACTCGCGTTCGTCGGCGGCGATCCGCTCCACCTCGGTGATCACGAACCGTGGGATCACCAGGGTGCCCTCGAGGTAGCCCGTGCGGGCCACGTCGGCGATGCGGCCGTCGATCAGGGCGGAGCTGTCGACGACCTTGACCCCGGCACCCCGGGAGGGGGTGCGGACCTCCAGCCGACCTCGGATCCCGATGTAGCGGCCGAGCTCCGCCGCGCGGTTGGCTCCCAGCAGGACGCCGCCGTAGATCAGGACGATGAGCAGGAGCAGCAGCACGGGCACCGTGTAACGCTGGCCCGGCAGCAGGAGGACCGGGACCGAGATCGCCAGTCCGAGCAGGGCCCCGAAGGTCCCGCCTATCGACCCGGCGACCAACTGCACGGCCGGCACCGACTGCAGGCGGGTGGTGGCACCACGTACCCCACGGACCAGCAGTCGCCCGAACGCCCCGCCGAGCAGGTAGCCGAACAGGGCACCCAGCATCGAGGTGACCAGCCGGGTGGTCTGCGGATCCTCGAAGCCACCCAGGTCGTGAGCGGGCTGTCCGAGGGCGTAGCCGGCTGCGGTCGCCGACAGGACCACACCCAGGCGGACGAGCTCTGCCACGACGTGCTCTCGCGGGACGTTGCGCTCCACCACCTGCGCCCTCCGAGCTGCAGCTCCCGCGGAGGCTACGGGGTGGGCGGTCAGCCGTGGCTCAGCCGTGGCTGAGCCGTGGGTCACCAGCGGGTCAGCAGAGGATCAGCCGTGGGCGGTGAGCAGCGTCTCCTCGACCAGCGCCTCCGCCTGTTCCTCGTCCTTCTTGATCGCGACCGCGAGCTCGGACAGCAGGATCTGCTTGGCCTTGGTCAGCATCCGCTTCTCTCCCGCCGACAGGCCCTTGTCCTTCTCACGGGTGGCGAGGTTGCGGACCACCTCGGCGACCTGGTAGATGTCACCGGAGCGCAGCTTCTCGTAGTTGGCCTTGAACCGGCGGGACCAGTTGCCCGCAGCCTTGCCCTCGGGCTCACGTAGGACATCGAGCACCTGCTCGACCTCCTTCTTGCTGACCACGTTCCGGATCCCGACCTCCTCGCAGGAGTCGGCCGGCACCATCAGCGTCAGGTCTCCGTAGGTCAGGCGGAGCACCAGGTACTCCCTCGCCTCCCCCTTGAGCTCCCGCTCTTCCTTGCGTTCCACGACCGCCGCGCCGTGGTGGGGGTAGATGACGGTGTCGCCGACGCTGTAGGCCATAGAGGGTGACTCCTGATGTGGTCCAGTCGTGGACCGGGGATCCGGGATGGCAGCGCCCTCGGACCGAACCGTCAGGCGGCCGGCACCGAACCCTCGACAGTGACCCCGAAAGGGCTATCGCAGGACCGGATCTCGCGCCGCTCGTCGGCCTCTCCGCGGCGCCTTTCGCTCGACTCGCTGCTACTGGGTCCTACGGAGCTCACCGGCGCGTCACCACATCGTGCGGGACCGGCCTCCGGGAGCCCACCGGACGGGTGTGCCGTACTGCGGACACCGTCGTCCGGACGTGCTGAGGATAGCACCTCCAGGGAGCACGGTCGAGGGCCCACAAGGCCCCGAACCGCCATCCACGGTGCGTTGAGTGATCGTTCCCGGGCGCGGGCTGAGTGCGGCCCGCGTTCAGGTGAACCGCTCCCGTGCCATCGGCTCGGACAGCCGCCTGAGGCTGTCCTGGATCATCCGCGCACGGTGCCCACCGACGCCCTCGACCTCGTCGAGATCGGTGATCGTGGCCTCCATGATCCTCGGCAGGGTGTGGAAGCGCTCGACGAGGCGCTCGACCACCGTGGCCGGCAACCGGGGCACACGCGACAGCATGCGGTAGCCCCGCGGCGTCACCTGCAGTTCCAGTTCCTCGTCCCCGTAGGTCAGCAGCTGGGCGACCAGTTCGGGGTTGAGCAGCTCATCGGTTCCGAGTCGCTCGAGTTCCTCCAGGACACGCTTGAGCTTGCGGCGGCGGTCCTTGAGGTAGTCGCGCACCAACAGTTCCCTGACGTTGCCCACCGAGCCGACCAGTTCATCCAGCTGCAGCTGGATCAGGCGCCCTTCGCTGCCGAGCTCGATGACGTGGGACTCGACCTCGCCGGCGATGCGCCGCAGCATCTCGGCCCGCTGGAGCGTCAGTACCGCGTCGCGGACCGTGACCGTGTCCTCGACCTCGCGGGCCGACAGCTGCGCCATCACCTCGTCGAGCCGTGAGCGGTACCGCTCCAGGGTCGACAGCGCCTGGTTGGCGCGCACCAGGAGCGCCGACACCCCTTCCAGCACGTGCTTGGTCTCACCGAAGTACAGGTTGACCATGCCCATCGACTCCGACACCGCGACGACCGGCTGGCCCGTCTGCCGTGCGGTCCGCTCTGCCGAGCGGTGCCGGGTGCCCGTCTCAGAGGTGGGGATCGACGGGTCGGGTACCAGGTGGACGTTGGCCCGCAGGACCCGCTTCGCATCGGCGTCGAGGACCAGGGCGCCGTCCATCTTCGCCAGTTCGGCGACCCGCTGGCTCGTGGCGGCGATATCGATCACGAACCCGCCGGAGACCAAGGGCTCGATCTCCTGGGTCCACCCGATCACGATCAAGGCGCCGCGGTCGGCCCGGATGATGCGCTCGATGCCCTCCCGCAGGTGGGTGCCCGGTGCCAGCATCGCCAGGACCGCGCGCAGCGCCGGATCGCGGGGTGGTTCGACCACGGCGTCTCCTCTCCGGCCCGCTCGTCCCCGTTGAGCGTGCGACCGGCGCACAGCGTAACGCAGGCCGACGCCGAGGCGTGCTCACCGAGCCAGCCAACGGCCGACCGCAGCGGGTCGCGCGGTCACATCGAGGTCGTCGATGCTGCGCGCCACCCCGGTGACCTCGGCGAGGAAATCGGCGTGTCCTCCCCGTGCCGGGTCCTCGCCGGTACCGCGCGCGTAGGCCAGCACGAGTCGTGCCTGGCGACCATCGTCCTTGCGCCGCAGCACCCGCCCGAGCCGCTGGACGAGCTGGCGCCGTGTCCGGAAGGCGGCGAGGACCACCGCGACATCGGCTGCCGGGACGTCGATGCCCTCATCCAGCACCCGAGGTGCGACCAGGACCTCGATGCGGCCACGGCGGAACTGGGCCAGCCGGATGCGACGACGCTCATCCGGGAGCTGACCGTGGATCGTCTCCGCCCGGACACCCGCGGCGACCAGGGCCCGGGCCGCCGCCTCGGCCTGGTCGACGGTGTCGGTGAAGACCAGCGACCGTCCACCGACGAGCCCGGGGGCTGCTGAGCGTGCGACGTCGAGCTTGCTCACCGCGGTGGCAGCCACGTCGCGACGCTGCCGGAGCCGGGCGAGGTACTCCCGGCACGCCGCGGCCTGCCGCCCGTCACCACGACCAGCTGCCTGCGAGTCGGCGACCACCGCAGCAACGGACCGCAGCAGCGCACCAGGTTCCTTCGGCATGCCGAGTGCCCCGACGAGCTCGCGGTGCAGGCTGCGGACACGGGCATCGGCGGCGTCATGGACCAGGCGCTCCTCGCGTGAGAGCTCCACACCCGCCAGGGCGATGGAGAAGGGCGCCACCGTGCCCTCGGCGACCGCCCGGTCGTAGCGGTAACGGAACACGACCCCACCGAAGTAGGGCTCGAGGACCTCCTCGATCCCCTCGTCGCCGCGCTCGTAGGTCGCGGTCAGGGCGAGCCGCAGCCCGAACCCAGCCGGCAGTGCCGCGCCCCACGTCGGTGCTCCGTAGCGGTGCGCCTCGTCGGCGACCACCAGCCCCGCGGCACCGGGCGGGAGGTCGATCGGCACCCCCGCGGCGGAGTGCGGGGTCGCGAGCAGCACGCGGTGGCTGAACAGGTCGTCGCTGCTGCCCCCGCCGAGCCGTCCGACGCTCACCTCGGGGAGCAGCTCCCTGACACCGGCGCGCCACTGGTCGAGCAGTTCCAGGGTCGGCACCAGCACCAGGACCCGGCCGCCGCGATCGAGCACGGTGCGGCTCGCCGCGATCGCCAACCGGGTCTTGCCCGTCCCGGTCACGGCCTCGACCACGCCGCGGCACGTCCCCGACCAGGCCGCGAAGGCCTCGGCCTGCCACGGTCGCAGCTGGAGCCGCTCCAGCGCGGTGCGGGTGCCCGCCGCATCGGCACGGACACGGGTTCCGGTGCCGGCGGCCGTCGGAGCCGCGCTCGCAGCGTCATCGGCCCCGGCGTCGGCATCCGGGGCCGCGGCACCCGGCTCGGGCTCGACCAGGACCCACCGTTGCCTGCCGAGTTCCACGACGGGTCCGAACCTGGGATCAGCGGCGAGCACCCGGGCCAGAGCCGCCCGGCCGACACCCCGGCCGCCGGCGTCACGGACGGCGCGCAGCAGCTCCTCCAGGCTGGCGTCCCCGATGGCCAAGCGCGCCGCCACGATGTCGGCGACGCGGTCGCTCACGACGCACTGCCCGGCAGCGCCAGCTGGCCGTCCACGTACTCGGCCAGGCCCTCGCCCACCAGCGCGTCCGCGATCCGACGCGCTCGCTCGGGCTCCTCGGGCCACCCCGTGACGTCGGCGACCCGCTGGATCTCGACCGGCCCGGTCCGCAACGCCTGGACCAGGCGCCCCCGCCCCTGCCGGTCCGAACCGGCGAACACCGACTGCCGCTTGGTGACGCCTGCCGTCCCGTCGGCCGGGTCCGGCTCGGCGAATCCGGACCGTGCCCAGGCGCACGAGCCGGCGATCGGGCAGTCCCCGCAACGCGGCTTGCGCTTGACGCACACCTGGGCTCCGAGGTCCAGCACCGCCTGGTTCCAGGCCCACCCATGTCCCATCGGGACGAGTTCGTCGGCCAGGTCCTGGGCAGCACGTGCGGCCAGGCGATGCCCGGCGGCGGCCCGTGCCAGGACCCTGGCCGCGTTGGTGTCGACCACCCCGTGGTCCCGCTCGAAGGCGAAGGTGAGCACGGCACGTGCCGTGTACGGGCCGATACCCGGCAGAGCCAGCAGGGCATCGAGGCGGTCGGGGACCGCCCCGTCGTACTCCGCGACGATGACCTGCGCGGCAGCATGCAGGTTGATCGCCCGGCGGTTGTACCCGAGCCCTTCCCATGCCCGGACCACCTCACCCACCGGGGCAGCAGCGCACGCGGCCGGGGTGGGGTAGGCCTCCAGGAAGCCGAGGTAGCGCGGCACCACACGGATGACCTGGGTCTGCTGGAGCATCAGCTCCGCGACGACGATCGCCCACGGGTCGCGGGTGGCCCGCCAGGGCAGGTCGGCCCGAACCCCGTCGGCCCAGGCCATCAGGTCCTCGGTCAGACGCCGACGGGTAGCCGCATCGGGCAGCGCCGGAGCCGCCGCGGCCGTGGGTCCGACGGGAACCGATGCGCCCCGCCGGGCGGAGGATGATGGCACGACGCCGCTTCCGATCGACGGTGGCAGAGGGACCTCGGGCGCGGGCTGAGGGGCGCGGAGGCTACCGGAGCCTCACACCGAGGCTTCCAGTTCGGCCAGCTGCTCCGGTGTGAGCTCGATCTCGGAGGCCCGGACGTTCTCCTCCAGGTGGGACAGCGAGGAGGTCCCCGGGATCGGCACCATCACCGGGGAGCGGTGCAGCAGCCATGCCAGTGCCAGCTGGGCAGGGCTCGCACCCGTGGCCGTCGCGATGGGGTCGAGCGGCCCGCCCGCGCGGGCGAGCGTGCCCACCGCCACCGGGAACCACGGCAGGAACGCGATCCCCGCAGCCGTGCACGCCTCCAACACCGCCTCCGAGTCCCGGTCGACGAGGTTGTACCGGTTCTGGACGCTCACCACCTCGAGGTGTGCACGTGCGTCGTCCAGTTCGTGGACGGAGATCTCGGAGAGCCCGATGTGGCCGATCTTGCCCTCACGCTGGAGGTCGGCCAGGACGCCGAACTGTTCCGCTGCCGGGATCTGGGGGTCGATGCGGTGGAGCTGGTAGAGCTCGATGCGCTCGACAGCCAGGCGTCGCAGGCTCATCTCGCAGGCGGCCCGCAGGTACTCCGGACGGCCGAGCGGGTGCCACTCACCCGGGCCGGTGCGGATCAGGCCACCCTTGGTGGCGATCGTCACGCCGCCGTAGGGATCGCCGGCCCGCCCGGTGTGCAGTGCCGTGCGGATCAGCTCCTCGGCCACGGCGGGGCCGTAGCTGTCCGCGGTGTCGATCAGGTCGACACCGAGTTCGACCGCGCGCCGGAGCACCGCGATCGCGTTGTCGCGGTCGGCGGGCTCACCCCAGATGCCCTCACCGGTCAGGCGCATGGCGCCGTAGCCCATCCGGGTCACGGCGAGCTCGCCTCCCAGGGTGACGGTGCCTGCAGCTGCGGCTGGGGGGGTGGGCATGGGGGATCCTCTCGACGCTGGTGTCCCAGCGTGTCGCACGCGGCGGCGGGCGTCGACGGTGGCGTCGGACGGTAGCGTTCCTGTCGTGCGTCGCGCGTGGCGACCGGCGCTGTGACGCAAGGAGGAGCTGATGACCGTGCCCAACGATCCGACGGTGGCTACCACCGCACAGGGTCCGAGTTCCCCCATCGACGACCGCCACGTCGAGGTGTTCGAGCCCGTGGCGACACCGGCCGCGGTGCGCGCGGAGCTACCGGCGACCGCGCAGCAGCACGAGCTCGTGTGGGACAGCCGCGCGCGGATCGCCGCGGCCCTGCGCGCTCAGGACGACCGCATGGTGGTGATCGTCGGCCCCTGCTCGATCCACGACCCGGCGCTCGCTGCCGAGTACGCCCGCCTCCTCGCCCCGGTCGCGCACGAACTGTCGGACGACCTGATCGTGGTCATGCGCACCTACTTCGAGAAGCCGCGGACCTCGATCGGCTGGAAGGGTCTGATCTACGACCCGGCGCTCGATGGGAGCTCGGACGCTTCCCGGGGTCTGCGGATGGCACGGCAGGTGCTGCTGGAGGTCACCTCCCTCGGGCTGCCCTGCGCGGTCGAGGTGCTGGACACGATCACCCCCCAGTACCAGGCGGACCTGGTCGCCTGGGCCGCCATCGGCGCGCGGACGGTCGAGAGCCAGGTGCACCGTCAGCTCGCCTCGGGGCTGTCGATGCCGATCGGCTTCAAGAACAGCACGGACGGCACCCTCGGCGGGGCGACCAATGCCCTCAGCGCCGCGGTCGCACCACACGCCTTCTTCGGCATCGATGGCTTCGGTCAGACCACGGTCGTCCGCACCACCGGCAACCCGGACGTCCACATCGTGCTGCGGGGGGGCAGCAACGGACCCAACCACGATGTCACGCAGGTCCAGACGGCCAAGGAGGCGGCCCGCCAGATCACCGACCATCCCCGACCCGTCATGGTCGATGCGAGCCACGGCAACTCCGGCAAGGACCACCGACGCCAGCGCCTGGTGGTCGAGGACGTGCTGGGGCAGTGGCGCTCCCGCGACCACGGACTGCTCGGCCTGATGCTCGAGAGCAACCTGCACCCCGGACGCCAGGACTGGTCACCCGATGCGCCCCTGGAGCACGGCGTCTCCATCACCGACGCCTGCATCGGCTGGGACGAGACCGTCGATCTGCTGCACCGCTGCGCCGAGACGGTCGCCAGCAGCCGCTGATCACGGCGCAGCGGGCGCATGGCCGCACAGCCGCACGGCCGCACAGCCGCACGGCCGCACAGACGAGGTAGGGCCGAGGTCAGGCGCCGGCAACAGCCACCGGGACGACGTAGACGTAGCGTGACGCCTCCGGGCTGAGTTCGAACCGGTGTCCCGCCAGGAGCAGCACGACGCCGCCGTCGTGTCGGGCCACCTCGGCCCGTTCACCGGCGATCATCCCGTACTCGTGGAGGACGTGCATCGCCTCCGGATCCGCCTGGAGATGCTCCGAGATGGAGTGGATCATCACCACCTCGGCACCGACCTCGGCGAGCGCGACGACGTCCTCGAAGCCCTCGCCCGAACCTGGGATCGGGTTGCCGTAGGGACTGGTCGTCGGGTTGCCCAGGAACTCGACCAGCCGCTGCTCGACCCGGTCGGAGATGACGTGCTCCCAGCGGCACGCTTCCTCGTGGACGTACTCGTGCTCGAGCCC
>CAYXJD010000026.1:13369-19207 GCA_964465225.1 uncultured Actinomycetota bacterium | reverse complement strand
CCTGGGCGTCGGTCAGACGACCGTCCTCGAGGATCTGCAGCAGCGTGTTGAACACGTCCGGGTGGGCCTTCTCGACCTCGTCGAACAGCACCACGGAGAAGGGCTTGCGGCGGACCTGCTCGGTCAGCTGACCGCCCTCGTCGTAGCCGACGTAGCCGGGAGGTGACCCGATCAGTCGGCTGACCGTGTGCTTCTCCATGTACTCCGACATGTCGAGGTGGATGAGCGCGTCCTCGTCACCGAAGAGGTACTCGGCGAGCGTCTTGGCGAGCTCCGTCTTCCCCACACCCGAGGGGCCGAGGAAGATGAAGGAGCCGGCGGGACGCTTCGGGTCCTTCAGGCCGGCACGCGTCCGCCGGATCGCCTTGGACACCGCAGAGATCGACTGCTCCTGACCGATGACGCGCTTGTGCAGCTCGTCCTCCATGTGGAGCAGCTTCTCGGTCTCCTCCTGGGTGAGCTTCAGCACCGGGATCCCGGTCCAGGTGGACAGGACCTCGGCGATGACCTCCTCGTCCACGGTCAGCACCGTGTCCAGACCCTCGGAGCGCCACTCGTCCTCACGGCGTGAGCGACGCTCGATGAGCTGCTTCTCCTCATCACGGAGCGCGGCGGCCCGTTCGAAGTCCTGCGCGTCGATCGCCTCCTCCTTGCGGCGGCGGGCGTCCTCGATCTCCGCGTCCAGGTCCTGCAGGTCCGGCGGCGTGGTCATGGACCGGATCCGCAGGCGGCTACCGGCCTCGTCGATGAGGTCGATGGCCTTGTCCGGCAGGTAGCGATCGGAGATGTAACGGTCAGCGAGCTCCGCGGCGGCGATCAGGGCATCGTCGGTGATCGTGACACGGTGGTGGGCCTCGTAGCGGTCACGCAGGCCCTTCAGGATCTCGATGGTGTGCTCCATCGAGGGTTCCTCGACCTTGACCGGCTGGAAGCGCCGCTCCAGCGCCGCGTCCTTCTCCAGGTGCTTGCGGTACTCGTCGAGGGTGGTCGCACCGACGGTCTGCAACTCACCGCGTGCCAGCATCGGCTTCAGGATCGAGGCAGCGTCGATGGCGCCTTCGGCGGCACCCGCACCGACCAGGGTGTGGATCTCGTCGATGAAGAGGATGATGTCGCCTCGCGAGGTGATCTCCTTGAGCACCTTCTTGAGGCGTTCCTCGAAGTCACCGCGGTAACGCGACCCGGCGACCAGGGCACCGAGGTCCAGGGTGTAGAGGTGCTTGTCGGACAGCGTCTCAGGGACCTCACCGGCGACGACGCGCTGGGCCAGGCCCTCGGCGATCGCGGTCTTGCCGACGCCGGGCTCCCCGATCAGCACGGGGTTGTTCTTGGTGCGTCGCGACAGCACCTGCATGACGCGCTCGATCTCCTTCGAGCGCCCGATCACGGGGTCCAGGTCGCCGTCGCGGGCCGACTGGGTGAGGTTGGTCCCGAACTGGTCGAGGATCGTCGAACCCTCACGGGAGCCTTGGCCGGAGCCCTCGCCAACGCCGGCACCCGCCTTGCCCTGCTCTCCGCCGGAGTAGCCGCTGAGGAGCTGGATCACCTGTTGGCGCACCTTGTTGAGGTCCGCGCCGAGCTTGGTGAGCACCTGGGCGGCCACGCCCTCACCCTCACGGATCAGGCCGAGCAGGATGTGCTCGGTGCCGATGTAGTTGTGCCCGAGCTGGAGTGCTTCGCGCAGGCTGAGCTCCAGCACCTTCTTCGCTCGGGGCGTGAACGGGATGTGGCCCGCTGGCGCTGTCTGCCCACGGCCGATGATCTCGGTCACCTGGTTGCGCACGGCCTCCAGGGAGATCCCCATGGACTCGAGCGCCTTCGCGGCGACACCCTCACCCTCGTGGATCAGGCCGAGCAGGATGTGCTCGGTGCCGATGTAGTTGTGGTTGAGCATCCTCGCTTCTTCTTGCGCGAGGACGACCACGCGTCGTGCCCGGTCGGTGAACCGCTCGAACATGCGGACGACTTTCTGGCTGGGGGTCCCAGGGTCGAGGTGGCGGCCTCAGTACCGATAGCGGTACCGGCCCTCCACGTCTTCCGAGCGTAACCCATCGGTTGCTGACTGATTCCGTCTCTTCCATCGTTCGGTGCGCTGCATGGCTGCGGTTGTGGTCAGACGTGGACCGCATCCATGTGGTTCGCCGACGTGCACCTGCTGCGCGGCCGCTCGGGGCACAGGGACTCGTGCTGCGGCCACCCGGCGCTGCGGGTGGCGCGGCGATCGGGCATCGCGACGCACAAGGTGGCCGGCGTGCGCTGTGCCCGCTGAGATGTTCCGCTCAGGCGACGCGACGGATCTGCGTCGCAACGACGCAACCGCAGGGTCCGCAACTCCTCCCGTTCGACCCGATCGGGTGCGGAACACCCCGGAAACCGACGCAGCACGCACCCAACCCCCCCACGCCCCGGCCCCCGCCCGGACCACGCACCGATCGGGTGCGGAACACCCCGGAAACCGACGCAGCACGCACCCAACCCGATCTGGACCCGGCCACGCCACCCCGCCGGGCTGCGACCCGACCGACGGTCAGCACCACTTCGTTCAGAACCACTTCGTCGGGAGATCATCCGCCTCGAAGGCGTCCACGTGGTCGAACAGATCGTCCAGATCCGTGGCGACGTGCCAGAGCCTCGCGTACTCCCGCTTGGCGAAACCGAGCTCGAAGAGCTGCTCGAACACCTGCAACAACGGTTGCCAGAAGCCCGCGACGTCGAGCAGGACGATGGGTTTGTGGTGGTAGCCGAGCTGGCGCAACGTCAGGACCTCGAGCAGTTCCTCGATCGTCCCGAAACCACCCGGCAGCGCCACGAACGCATCGGCCCGCTCGTACAGCGCCCGCTTGCGGTCCCCCATCCCGTCGGTGATCAGGAGTTCGTCACAGTCGCGGTCGGCGAGCCCGCGTTCCGCCATGAGCTGCGGCAGGGCTCCGGTGACATGTCCCCCGGCTTCACGGGTCGCCTTCGCGAGCACACCCATCAGCCCGACGTCGGTCCCCCCGTAGACGAGACCGTCTCCCCGCTCGCCGAGTCGATAACCGAAGCCCCGAGCGGCAGCTCGGTAGCGCTCGTCGACGGCGTCGGACGAGGAGGTGTAGACGGTGAACCTCACGGTGCTGCTCCCCTTCGCTGGCGACGCGGCACGCACCCGCGTGGGTCCATCATGCACGAAGCAGACGAGCGGTGTGGCCGTTGCGCGCGGCAGGGACGCCGGGACCGTGCCGACTCGGCCGACCCTGCCACCGGGCCCGTTCAGTGACCGACATGCTCCCCGGGTCGCCCGTGCGAGCGTGGCGATCGCCCCGGGCTGGCACGGCCACCTCGATCGTCCCAGTGGACCTCGGACTCACGCTTCGACGGCCGGGGCGGCAGGGCGTTGGGCACCTCCCAGCCCTCCGGTGGGGTCATGACGTCACGGGGGACGAGCCGCCGCTGCGGCTGCTCCGGCACCACCGTCGGATCCGCGGCGGCGACCCCGGGTGGGCCCGACCCGATCCCGGTAGCCCGTTCCCCCCCGCCCGGCACCGAGGAGGCGAGGCCAGCGGCCATCGGCATCGCTGCCACTGCGAGGAGCGTGCCGGTCACCATGCCAGCCCAGATCGCCAGCGGGGCACCCGAACTCAGCAACCCGACGCCGATGGCGACGAGGAGCGAGGAGAGGGCGACCACCGCCAACCGCCGGCCGCGTGCACCAGCCTTCCACCCCCCCACCAGGCCCGGTAGCGCCAGGAAGACCACCGCCACCCCGAGGACGACCGGTTGCCGGAGCGCCGCGGGGTCCTCGATGACGTCCTGCCACGTCGCGCCGGGGACCAGCCGCGCCACGACGGTCAGGATCGCGAGGGCACCGAGGGCCACCAGACTCGCAAGGGCCGACAGCTTCGCCCACTCCCCCCGACCACGGCGCATGCCGACCACCTCCAGGGCCGTAGAGGAGCAGCATGACGCGGCTCGGTGTCCGGCCGCCAGAGCCCAAGGCCCTCACCTGCCCGGTCGCGGCCCCCCTCAGCCGTCGGTGACCGTCGCGGCGATGCGACCGGCTTCCTCGACTCGCCCGGCATCCACGAAGATGCGGGTCCCCCAGTCCGCTGCTGACAACCATCTGGTCAGACCACCCGAGCGTTTCACCCAGTGTTCGATGCCTGCGGTCTCCAGCCGCCGGATGATCTCGTCCGCGTTCTCATCCACGAACTGACCGAGCGCCACCGTGCGGGAACGGGTCACCTCGAGCTCCTCTCGGTCCAGCGGGAGGCCGTACACCGGCTGGCAACCCGACGGGCAGGAAAGCCGACCGGGCGGCTGAGCTGTCTGCGATGCCATCGCCGCCGGGGAGCAGCATGCCGCACCGTCCCATCGGCTGCATCAGTAGCCGACGGCTGCGCCGTCACAACGGGGGTCGGAGGCCGCCGCGTAACCGTGCGGCGTGACCTCGATCAGGTGCGCATGGCCGGCTCGGTCGTCGTAGGCCCCTATGGCAACGACGTCGTGACCCCGATCGCTGAGCCCCTGGAGGAGCCCGGAGGTAGCCCGGGACTCCAGCGCCACGCTGCCATCGGCGACGTCGACGATGAACCTGGGTCCGTCCACCGCCTCCGCGAGCGATCGTTCCCGGTCGAGGAGCTCGACGAGCAGCTGCTGGTGGATCTGCGGCTGGCCGTCACCGCCCATGGTGCCGAAGACCAACCACGGTAGGCCGTCGCGCAGTGCGAGCCCGGGGATGAGGGTGTGCATCGGGCGTTTACGTGGGGCGATCGCTGCCGGGTCGTCGGGATCGAGGCTGAAGTGCGCCCCTCGATCGTGGAGCCCGATGCCGGTGCCCGGGACCACCACCCCGGACCCGAACCCGACGAAGTTGGACTGGATCAAGCTGACCAGCAGGCCATCACGGTCGGCTGCGCACAGGTAGGCGGTGCCTCCTGGAGCCGGCCGCACCGGCGGCCATGGAGCGGCTCGGTCGGGATCGATCCCGCGCGCCAGCGCGTCCACCCGCGACGGCGCGACCAGCGCCTCGGGGCTGGTCCGCATGGCATCGGGGTCGGCGAGGTGGTCCTGACGATCCGCCATGGCGGCTCGCACCGACTCGATCTGCAGGTGGGTGGCCAGCGCGCGATCCGATGGCAGCTCGCCGAGCGCCTCGAGGACCGCAAGCGCCGTCAACGCCGTCACGCCCTGCGTGGGAGGCGGGAGCTCCAGGACCTCCGCGTCCCGGTAGCCACCGACCAGCGGCGTCGGCTCGTCGACGGTGTGGCTCGCCAGGTCCTGGAGCGCCATGCTCGAGCCGCGCGCCTGGAGGGTGGCCACGATCGCCTCGGCCAACCGGCCCCGCTCCATCGCCGCCGGCCCGTCCTCGGCCAGCAACGTGAGCGTGGCGGCCAGGTCCGGCTGCACGAACCGGCGACCGGTCCGCATCTGGCCGTAGTGGCGCTCCCAGACCGGGTCGGCGCCGAAGCGTGCGCGCGCCCGGTCGACGGCTGCCCCCGCCCGCGGTGAGACCTCGAAGCCCTCCAGGGCGAGCTCCCTGGCCGCGGCAGAGAGGTCACCGAAGCTGCGGGTCCCCCATCGCTGCAGCAGGTGGAACCATCCCGCGACCGCCCCCGGCACCGTGACGGGCAGCGCACCGAACATCGGCATCCCGGCGGTGCCCGGATGGGCCACGCCCGGGTCGCCGTGCCCCGCAGCGATCGCGGCGCGCGCCTGTGCGACCGTGGCACCCGCCGGTGCCCGACCGGTGCTGGCCACCCCGCGGGCGGCGCCGTCCCAGACGATGGCGAGCAGATCCCCACCGACACCGCAGTAGTAGGGCGTGACGACGGCCAGGACCAGGTTGGCGGCCACGGCGGC
>CAYXJD010000026.1:0-13269 GCA_964465225.1 uncultured Actinomycetota bacterium | reverse complement strand
CACCGCAGTAGTAGGGCGTGACGACGGCCAGGACCAGGTTGGCGGCCACGGCGGCATCGATGGCGTTGCCCCCATCCGCCAGGACACGGTGCCCGGCCGCCGAGGCGAGGTGGTGCGGGCTGACGACGACCCCGTGTGGGAAGAGGCGGGTGGTGGCTGGCACGGCCGGTTGCTCCTCGCGGTACGGGCGATCGCTCCCCGTGCGACCCTAACGGGTGGTCTCCGTCACGGGCGGAGCGAACCCCGTGGGCGGCAGGCGCCAGACACGACCCGAAGGTCCGCCCACCCCCGGTAGTCGTAGGAGACCGGCCTGGACCGACAGGTCCTCGCCGTCGAGCAGTGCCGGGACGGTCGTGCCCGGTGGCAACGCCAGCACCTCGGCGTCCAGGACGACCTCGTCCGCCGCCGACCGGGTCAGGGCGACCAGGACGCGCTCATCGGGGTGATCGCGCAGGTAGACGATGACGTCGTCGTCGAGGTGGACCCAGCGCACGCCCCCACGACGCAGCGCCGGGCTCGCGCGCCGGATCGCGAGCAGCCGGCGGAGGTGGTGCAGTGTGGCCCGGTCCCACCGTTCGGGTCGGTCCCATGGCATGGGAACGCGGGTCACCACGTCCGCGGCGCCTCGCGGCCCGGTGGCAGCGACGGTGCCGTCGGCTCCCAGGCCGATCTCGTCGCCGTAGAACAGCGACGGGACCCCCGCGAACGTCAGGAGCCAGGTGCACCCGACGTGGCGGCGCTCGCGGTCGCCGGCGACGTAGGCCCACCGCGCCGTGTCGTGGGAGCCGAGCATCGTCATCGAGTGGAGGACGCTGCGCCACGGCAGCTGTCCACGGACCAGGTCGATGACGTGGGCCACGGTCGAGCCCGGCATCGAGCGCACCGGTGCCGGTGGACCGAGCAGCCGCACCTCGCGATCCGGCGCGATGAGCCAACTCCACACCGGCCGGGTGAAGCCGGTGTAGTCCATCGTCCCGTGCCAACCGTCCGCCCGGAGGTCGATCGTGGCGTCGTGGCAGTGCTCGGCGACCACGTAGGCCTCCGGCTGCACCGCCCGACAGGTCGCGAGCAGACGGGCCCGGAGCGCTGCGGACAGATCGACCGTGCCCTGCCGACCAGCCATGTTGGCCGCGTCGATGCGCCAGCCGTCGAGGTGGAAGGGGGCTTTGAGGTAGCGAGCCGCGACCGAGTCCGGTCCCTCGTAGAGACGCCGGCGCAGTTCGGCGTCGCGGTGGTCGAACTTCGGCAGCGTCGGGACACCCTGCCAGGCCCGGTAGCGGTGGGGATGCTCGTCGAAGACGTAGAAGCCGGCTTCGACGCTGTCAGCGTCGGCCTGGGCCGCCAGGAACCAGGGGTGGGTCGACCCCGAGTGGTTGAGCGTGAGGTCGCCCAGCAGCCGCAACCCGTGGCCGTGCAGTGCCTCGGCGAGCTGCCTGAGGCCTTCGTCCCCACCAAGGAACGGGTCCACCTCGTCGAAGGAGGAGGCGGCGTACCGGTGGTTGTGGATCGATGGGAACACGGGCGTGAGGTAGACGCCATCGACCCCCAGTCCGGTGAGGTGCTCCAGACGCGCCGCGATACCGGGGAGATCGCCGCCGTAGAGCTGCCGCATCGACGAAGGCGGCTCGGTCGCGATCGGATCGTCCCAGTCCGCTGGCTCGGCCCAGTCGGGCCAGGCGTCGCTGGCCCCGCCACGGGCGAAGCGGTCGGGGAAGATCTGGTAGAGCGTCGCGTCCGCGACCCAGGACGGCGGCCCGGGTGCCGCGAGCAGCTGGAAGTCCCACGTGTCGGTGACGTCGTGTGGGACGAGCCCCCGGGCGGTCAGCCAGGCATCGCCAGTGGGGCCCTCCAGCTGGAACCGGTAGGTCTGGACCGCTGAGACCTGGGTGACCTCGACCTCGTACACATCGACCGCCCGGGAACGCTGGACCCGACGGGCGCACTGGTAGACGGGTTCACCGTCCTCGACGCTGCGTAGGTGGACCGCCGTGAAGCCGCTGGCGTGTGGCACCTCGACGCGCAGGGCCGTGACGTCACCGATGGCGGCAGAGGCGGCTGCCATGCCCTCCGGCGTCGCCACGTGGGCCGGCGAGCCGCTGTGGTACGGCTGGAGGAGCTCGCCACCCACCCGGTCAGCCCTTGACGCCGCCGGCGGTCAGGCCGGAGACGATGTAGCGCTGCAGGAACAGGAACAACAGCAGCGTCGGCAGGGAGCCGATCAGGGCACCCCCGGCGAAGGGCCCCCACTGTTGGCCGTAGTTCTGGTCGATGAAGCGGAACAGCCCCGTCGCCAGCGTCTGGTTGGCATCCGCCTGGCCGAGCAGGATGCTCGCGAGGATGAACTCGTTGAACAGGAAGATGAAGGACAGCAGTCCGGCCACCACCAGGATCGGCAACGACAACGGCAGGATGATGCGGGTGAAGATCTGGCCGTGGGTCGCCCCGTCGACCAGTGCGGACTCGTCGAGCTCCTTGGGCACGGTGTCGAAGAACCCCTTCATCAACCACGTGTTGGTCCCGAGCGCCCCGCCGAGGTAGACCAGGAACAGCCCGAGCTGCGTCCCGAACCCCATGAACGGGAAGTAGTTCGACACGTTCACCAGGAACAGGAAGATCGCGACGTTCGCCAGCAGCTGCGGGAACATCTGCACGAGCAGGATCGTCAACAGCCCGGGCCGTCGGCCCTTGAACCGCAACCGCGCGAAGGCGTAGGCCGCCATCGCCGACAGGAACATGTTCGCGATCGCCGCCCCACCTGCGATCTTGATGGAGTTCCACAACCAGGTGAAGAACGGCGTGGAGGCGAACAACTCCCGGTAGTTGTCCAGGGTCACCGCCCGGGGCGTGAGCTGCGCTCCCTGGAGGGTCGCGGTGGGCGAGATCGACGCGAGGGCGACGAAGTAGACGGGCATCAGGGCGAAGGCGACGCCGAGCAACCCGACGAGGTAACGCCATCCCACCTCACGCCACCACCGGGCGCCCTTCGGCCCGGTGTCGCGCTGCCGGAAGTTGGCGGCGTCGAAGCGGGTCTCGTCCGCGGTCGTGGAGACGGGATCGGTGGCGGCCATCAGTTGATCTCCTCCAGCACCGCTGTGCGTCTGAAACCGATGTAGCTGAACACGGCCACCAGGAAGAAGATGATCGTCGAGATGGCCGCCGCGAGGCCGAAGTCCTGACCCCGGCCGCCGGCGAAGGCCAGGCGGTAGCTGAAGCTGATCAGGATGTCGGTGTGACCGGCCGGCGTGAGCGTGCCCTGGATCGGCGGACCGCCACCGGTCAGCAGGAAGACCGTGTTGAAGTTGTTGAAGTTGAAGGCGAAGGACGCGATCAACAGCGGCCCCACCGCGACCAGGAGCAGCGGCAGCGTGATCTGACGCAGGATCTGCCAGCCGGAGGCACCGTCGACCCGAGCCGCCTCCTTGACCTCCTCGGGCATGGCCTGCAGGGCACCGGTAGTGATCAGGAACATGTACCCGAAGCCGAGCCAGAGGTTGACCAGGACCACGGAGAACTTGGGCAGGGCACCGGCGAAGGCCTGGCTGCTCAACCAGGGGATGTCGACCCCGAGGATCCGGTTGATCGGCCCGAAGCTGGTGTTGAGCAACCCCTGCCAGATCAACGCGGTCATGAACGACGGCAGGGCGTAGGGGATGATGAGTAGCGACCGGGTGCTGCGCCGCAGCTTCATGCGTGGGTCGTTGAGCGCCAGCGCGAGGGCGAGCCCGAGGACGAAGGTCGTCACCACCGACAGGATCGCGAAGGCGAAGGTCCACACGAACACCCGGAAGAACGGTCCCCGGATCGCCTGCGAGGTCAGCACGCGCTCGTAGTTCTGGAAACCGATGAACTCCCGGAAGCCAGGCCTGAGCGTTGCTCCGTCGGGGGCGGTGAACGTTCCGTTCAAGGGCGTGTACACGGTGCCGTCCTGCACGTCCCGGATCACCCCTGCCTCGGCGTCGTAGGTGAGCGACTGGACCGCGACGGCAGCGCTGTTGAAGGTCTGGACGCTGATGGCCGCCGCCTCCGCGTCCACCCCCAACTCCTCGGCGGCCTCGGCGGCGATCGGCACGGTGAAGGCGAGGATCTCCGCTTCCCGGTCCCCGAGGTCCCCGAGCGTGATCGGGCGGTACTCGTCGAGCACCACGCGGTCAGCGCCCTCACCGGCCACGTCACCTTCCTCGAGGCGCGTGAGGCCCTCCTCGGTGCCGAGGAAGCGGCCGCCGTCCGGGTCGTCGAGCAGCAGCGCGAGCTCACCGGCCTCGTTCTCCAGCGGCGTCGACCGGTATCGGATCGCGTCCTCCGGCACCGTGACGGCGTCGGAGACGATGCGATCGACGGCCTGCTCCTGATCGAGGACGTTGCCGGTGCCGTAGTTCGTGAAGCCGATGTAGGCGGTGTAGAGCACCGGGTAGACCTGGAAGATCAGCAGCGCGATCGTGCCCGGCAGCAGGAACTTCAGCGCGATCTGGCGCTTCGAGAGGTAGACCAGGTCGATCGCTGCCGTCGCCACGACCACCACGGCGAGCGGCGTCCACTCCCGCAGGGGCAGCAGGGTCAGGATCGCGTACAGCGCCAGGCCGTTGACGACCCCCAGGAACAGCAGCTTGAGCAGCAGTCCCGCCACGCTGCCGGCACCGAGCCGTTCGGCCAGGCGGTCGGCGAAGGGGACCTGGGTCCCAGGCAGCTTCGACATCACGTACTCCCCGGACGAGATGGGTCACGCACCCAGCTCCCGGGTCACATGTCCATCGCTGTGCATCTTGCCATGACAGCGGTGGGGCGGTGCCGATCGGCACCGCCCCACCGCGGATCGGTCAGAGCCCGATCAGCTCTCGGATCTGGTCGGCTGCCTGCTCGAAGGCGGCCTGCGGGTCCTGGCCTGCGAAGATGTTCTCGTAGGCGTCGGTCCACGCGGCCCAGACCGAACCCATCTCCGGGATGGCCGGCATCGGCCGCCCGGTCTCGCCGGCGGCGCCGAAGCCCGCGACGTCCGGGTCGTCGGAGACGGCCTCGAAGGCGCTGACCTTCGCCGGAGGACGGTTGCCGGCCTCGTAGAGCGCCAACTGGACCTCGTCGGTGCCCATGAAGTCGAGCACGAAGGTCTTGGCGGCCAGCTCGTTCTCAGCGAAAGCGGAGACCATGAAGCCCTGGACACCGACGAACGGTGCCGGGGTGCCACCTTCGACGGTCGGGAAGGGCTCGACGACGTAGTCGACGTCGCTGAAGTCGCCCACGGCCCACGGGCCGGTGACGGCGTACGGGGCACGACCGGTCGAGAAGCTGTCGATCATGACGTCGTAGGTGATGTCGGAGTTCAGGAAGTCCTGCTCCGCCATCTCACCGAACAGCTGGGCAGCCTGCAGACCCCCCTCGGAGTCGATCCCGAGGTCATCAGCCTGGTAGGAGCCATCCTCGGCCTGACCGAAGACGTAGCCACCCGCGCCGGTGACGACCCAGTAGTTGTGGAACGGGTCACCGTTGCCGTTCTGCTGCCACGCCACGGGCAGGTCGGCCTCGCCGGACTCGACGAGTTCCAGACCCGTGTCGATCATGTCCTGCAGCGTCTCGGGGCTCTCGGGTGCCAGCTCGGTGTTGCGGATCAGGGCGATGTTCTCGATGGCGTACGGCAGGCCGTAGTTGGTCCCGTCGTAGGCGAAGGCCTGGGTCGCGACGTCGAGGTACTCGCCCTCGGCGCCGGCGAGGTCCAGCGGCGCGACCACGCCGTTCTCGGCCAACTCGCCGAGCCAGTCGTGCGCTCCGATGAACACGTCCGGTCCCTGACCGGCCGGGCCCTGGATGGCGACGTTGTCACGGATCTGGTCGAACGCGACCTCCTGCACCGCGACCGTGATGCCCTGCTCCTCGCCGAACTGCTCGGCGAAGGGCTCGATCACACCACGTCGGGTGTCGTCGGCCCAGATGACGAGGTCGGCGTCGGCGCGGACGGGAGCGGCTTCCTCCTCCTCCTCGCCCTCTCCGGTCTCCTCCTCGACCTCCTCCTCGGGCTCTTCCTCAGGCTCCTCCTCGGGCTCCTCGTCGGTCTCCTCGGTCTCCTCGGCCGGCTCGTCCGCGGGCTCCTCGGCATCCCCACCACAGGCGGCGAGGACGAGAGCAGCGACGGGGACGATGGCGATCCACTTGCGGTACCGCTTCATCGTGACTCCTACGTGTGACCGGTGACGGGACCTCTCGCCCCGCGCGATCCGGATGGTGGTGCAAGGTCACCAACGAGTTTGCAACAAGTTTCATCCATTTGTCAATTTTTTCCGGAAGTTCTTGCGGGTTGCCGCTGCCGGGCCTACGTTCAGCAGCGTGAAACCCCGCCTCAAACACGTTGCCGACCACGCTGGCGTCAGCCAGGCGACGGTCAGCCGTGTCCTCAACGACCGTCCCGGGGTCGCCGAGGCCACCCGTCGGTCGGTTCGACAGGCGATGGCGCAGCTCGGCTACGAGCACGGACGGCTGCGCACGTCGCAGCGCACCGGCCTGGTCGGATTGATCGTCCCGGAGCTCGACAACCCGGTCTTCCCCCGGTTCGCGCAGGCGGTCGAGTCCCGGCTGGCCCGCGAGGGCTTCACCACGGTGCTGTGCACCTCGACGCCCTCGGGGATGGGCGAGGCGGACTACCTCGACGTCCTGCAGGCGCATGCGGTGACCGGCATGGTCCTCATCTCGGGCGAGCACTCCGACACCAGCGCCGACCACCAGCGCTACCACGACCTGCGCGCCGCCGGGGTGCCCCTGGTCCTGGTCAACGGGCGCGACGAGGACCTCGGCGACATCGCCGCCGTGACGGTCGACCACGCCGAGGTGACCCGTCTGGCCATCGCACACCTGACCTCGCTCGGCCACACGAGGATCGGGCTGGCGCTGGGGCCGAGCCGGTACGTCACCGCCGCACGGCTCCGCCTCGGCTACCTCGACGGGCTGGAACGCGCGGGGGTGCCGGTCGACGGCTCGCTGATCACCGACGCCATCTACGGCATCGAGGGCGGCCACGCGGCTGGCGCCGCCCTGCTGCCCTCGGGGGTGACGGCGGTCGTCTGCGCGAGCGACCGGATGGCACTGGGTGTGGTCCGTGCGGTCACGGAACGTGGCCTGAAGGTCCCTGACGACGTATCGGTGATCGGCTTCGACGACGCCGGTCCCAACGCGTTCTTCGACCCCCCGCTGACCAGCGTGCAACAGCCCTTCGAGGCCATGTCCTCCGCGGTCGTGGAGCTGCTCGCGGCGCAGATCGCCGATGCCGCGGCGGCGGCCCCGGAACTGACGTTCCGGCCGGAGTTGGTGGTGCGTGCCTCGACCGGAGCCGCACCCGAGCTGCCCGCTGACAGCCGACGCGAGGTAGCGCCGCGTGGGGCCGCCACGACCGGCTGAGCCGAGGAGCGGTCAGCGATGGCGGGCATCACGACCCGCCGCAACCCTGACCCGAGGTATCGCGGCTCAGCCGAGCAGCGTGCGGGCGATGATCATCTCCTGGATCTCCGTGGTTCCACCACCGATCCCCGCGAGCTTGGCGTCCCTGAGCGAGCGCTCGACGTGGAACTCGTCGATGTAGCCCCAGCCACCGTGCAGCTGGATCGCATCCAACGCGGACTCGACGCCAGCCTCGCCGATGTAGGCCTTGGCCATCGCAGCCTCGGTCGAGTGCTCGATGTCGTTGTCCTTCATCCACGCCGCCTGGCGCTGGAGCAGCCGCGCGATCTCCAGCCGCAACCGCATCTGTGCGACCTTGTGCTGGATCGCGCCGAGCCGTCCGATGGGCTTGCCGAAAGCCTGACGGTCCTTGGCGTAGCGCACGGACTCCTCGAGGTCACGCTGCATGCTGCCGATGGCGGAAGCGATCATCACGCAACGCTCCCAGTCGAAGCACTCGAAGCCCACCCGCCACAGCGCGCTACCGACGTCGCCGAGGATCTGCGACTCGTGGACCTCGACGTCGTCGAGGGAGAGTTCCACGGTCGGTGAGGTCCGGTTCCCGAGCTTGTGCAGCTCCTTCGAGACCTCGAAGCCCGGTGTCCCCCGCTCCACCAGGAAGGCGGTGAACGCCTGACCGGCCGGCGCTTCGGGGTCGGTGCGCGCGATCACGGTCACGACCTCGGCCAGCGACCCGTTGGTGATGAAGGTCTTGGTGCCGTTCAGGACGTAGGTGTCGCCGTGGCGCTCCGCGCGCGTCTTCATGCTGGCGGTGTCGGAGCCGGCCTCCGGTTCGGTGATCGCGAAGGCACCGACCGTCTCACCGGCGGCGAGCTTGGGCAACCAGCGCTGCTTCTGCTGCTCGTTGCCGTGGAGGGCGATCGGCATCGCCCCGATGGTCAGGTGGGCGCCGAGCGACAGGTTCAGGCCGGCATCACGGCCGCCGTAGGCCAGGCCCTCGAGCGCGAGGCCCGTGGTGAGCACGTCCGCTCCCGACCCGCCGAACTCCACGGGCACGGGCAGGCCCGCCAGACCGAAGCCGGCGACGTGCTTCCACACGTCCCAGTCCCAGGTGCCCGCTCGATCGCGTTCGAGGACCCCGGGCTCCACGTGCTCACGGGCGAAGGCCCGCACGCTGTCCAGGAACGCCTCCTGTTCCTCGCTCAGACGGAAGTCCACGGCCCGCTCCCTCGCTCCAGGTGATCGCGATGGCCCCACGTCTCCGGTCGGACCCCCCGCATCGTGCCAGCGCGCCCGCGGAACGGCAAAGCAAAAAACGTTCCGCGTCGGTCACGGTCAGCGCCCGGTGGCCTTGCGCAGCAGGATCCGCACCGCCCGCCGCCCCCGAAGGTCGCGGATCCTGGCCACATCGACGACCTCGTGGCCGGCGCGATCCGCCCATCGGGCGTAGGCCGCGGGCGCACCCTCCTCACCGGTCAGCACCTCGAGGTGGTCGCCCGGCACCAGCGGCTCCATCGATCGCATGGCGGTGTGGACACCTTGCTGGAGGGTCAGCCGGCGCGCATCGACACGGTCGACGGGCGAGGGAGCGGCGCCCATACCGGCCGCGTCCAACCTGGCGTCGACCTGTCCCGCCCGTGCCGTGACCTCGGCCGGAGCGCCTGCGGCTGCCAGGGCACCGCGGACGAAACCGGCCGCCAGGGCGTCCCCGACCTGGCCATCCACCTCGCCGATCAGGCGCAGGCCGACGTCGAGTCCCGCGATCACCACGTGGTCTTCGGCCGCCTCCGAGAGACGGACCTCCGGGAACGCGGCGGAGAGCGCGGTGACGGCCACGACCGCGGCCGCCGGCAGATCCCGGGAGGCCGCACGGCCGGCAGCGGTGGACACCAGACGGCGGCCCTGCTCCTCGGCCAGCAACATGAGCTTGGCCCGGTGTTCGGACAGGCCCGCGATCAACTGCACGACGGCGTGCACCGCCAACTGGCTCCCCGGAGGAACCTGCGACCCCCGGGTGGCCGCCACCTGCTCGCGGGCAACGTAGACGCGGGCAGGGCGCCCACCTCGCGCATGCTTGCGGGTCCCGGTCACCAGCAGACCCACGTCCGCGAGGACGTCGAGGTGGTTGCGGGCCACGTTGGGGTGGAGTCCGAACATCTCCGCGGCCTCCCGTGCCGAGACCGGTCTCCCCTCGCTGCGCAGGCGGCGGTAGATCCCGGCACGGGTCGGGACCTCGAGCGCCTGCTCGACCGCCGCGTCGCGATCATCTGCGAGCGACGGACCGGTCCGTTGTGACTCGGCCAACCTGTGCCCACCGTCCCTTCCTGCGCCCACATCGCGGGGTGGACCCGGACCTGCGCTCACGCCGACGCCTGCGGTCAGCGACCTGAGGAGCCTACGGCCCCACAGCGGCTGGACCCGGGTCCGCCGAACCGTCTGCCGGTCTGGGGCCCCCGGGCTCGGCGCTCACTCGGGCGGGGCAGCGGCAGCGACGAAGCGTCCGGTGCCCACGGCTCCGACGATGGCGGCGGCCAACTCCCGCGCGAAGCCCGCCGTGAACCCGTCCTCCGCGTGTCCGAACCCGGCCGGTCGATGCCACGTCAGGCTGCCGATGCCGCCGGCTGTCGCGAGCGCCGTCGCGTCACCGGACGGGAAGTACGGATCGTCCTCACCGTGCACGGCCAGGAGGGGGACGCCCATGGTGCCGGCCAACTCCACCGGGTGCGGCGGTCGGTTCCAACGCTTCGGCCCGGCCACCCGTATCCCGAGCGCAGCGCGGAGCGCCGCCCGCCGCACGGGGCTACGCCACAGCCGGTCGAGCGCCTGCATCGGTCCAGGGGGCGGGGTGGGACGGAACCAGGCCGGCGCGGAGATGGTGACCACGGCCGCGGGCGGCAGACGGGCTCGCGCCGCGGCGTGCAGTACCGCCGTTGCCCCCATCGAGGCGCCGACCAGCACGATCGGACCTGCTGCCCGGGTGCGGAGCCACTCGGCACCGGCGGCAACGTCGAGGTGCTCCGCAGCGCCGAGCGTCGAGACCCCACCCGACTGGCCATGTCCGCGCAGGTCCAGCGTCAGCACATCGCACGAGGCCGAGAGCTCCTCGGCCAACCAGGCGTAGGCGGGCTTGCGCCGGTTGGCAGCGAAGCCGTGAGCGAGCAGCACCGCGCACGACGCGCTGGCGGGGCCGGGCAGGAACGTCGCCGTCAGCGGGGTGCCGTCGGCGGCCAGGAGGCCGACATCGAGGTGGTCCCGACTGAACCCGCCGACCAGCCCCCGAGCCTCCGCGAAACGACGCAACGGACCTCGGTCGCGGGCCGGCGCGCCGACGCGCATGGTGTGCGACCGGTCGACGTTCGGTTGGACGGTTCCTCGTGGGGCTGGCATGCTCGCGACCGTAGCCCCGGCGACGATGCCACGGCCGAAAGGGTCTGTCGTGCCGGGGCGCTGGCCTGTGTGGGGTCCGGACCGGTGCCGGGCGGACCCGAGCAGCGAACCGGTCACTGGCAGCGCGTCACAGCGCCGAACGACGAGGAGACCCGGTTGCACCTCCTGGTGCTCACCGAGCGAGCGGGCGGCAGTGGTGCGCTGCTGCCCGGGCTGGAGTTCCTCGACCACTCCGTCCAGGACCTCCCGCTGGAGCCGGACTCCCTCCAGGCGATCGGCGGGTGCGATCTCGTGCTCGTCGACGCCACGAACGACCTCAGACGAGCCGCGGGCGCGAGCCGGGCGGCGTCGCTCCACGAGCGTGCCCGGCCCGTGCTGATCGTGGTGCCGGAGGGCGCACTGGCGGCGATAAAGACGTCCTGGGGGTTCGACGACTGGCTGCTGCCCCAGTGCTCTCCCGCCGAGCTGGAGACCCGGCTGCGCCTGGCTCGCGATCGCGCCACGGCCGAGGCGCCGCAGCGGGCCGCCAACGTCGGCGACCTGGTCGTCGACGAGGACAGCTACCAGGTCCGGCTCCGGGGCGAACCGCTCGACCTGACCTTCAAGGAGTTCGAGCTGCTGAAGGCCCTGGCCAACGCCCCCAACCGGGTGTTCACCCGGGAGCTGCTCCTGCAGGAGGTGTGGGGCTACGACTACTTCGGGGGCTCACGGACGGTCGACGTCCACGTGCGTCGGCTGCGCGCGAAGCTCGGTCCCGAGTACGAGCAGATGATCGTCACCGTCCGTGGCGTTGGCTACAAGCTGGTCCCCCCCGGGCAACGGATCCACCGCGGACCGGAGGACGCCGTGAACGAGGAACGCGTCACGGCCTCGTGACCGGCGTCGTTGCCGGTGCACCGAGCCGGCACGCCGGCGGCTCCGATCAGCTGCCGACCGCCTCGGTGTCGCTGCCGGCCGCCTCGGTGTCGCTGCCCGCCGCCAGGTCCTGCCAGCGTGTGATGAAGCCGTGGTGCTCGTAGAGGCGGACCGCCCGTGCGTTGGCGGCATCCACCCACAGGATGACCTCCGCGCAGCCGAGCGCCGTGAGGTGATCGAGCCCGGCGTGCAGGAGCGCCGGCCCGACGCCGCGGCCCTGAGCCTGGGGATGCACGGCGAGGTTGTAGACCTCGCCGGCGCCCGTGCCGCGTCGCTTGAGCCAGTGGAGTCCCGCCAGGCGGCCGTCGGGCTCGGCGGCCACCAGCAGGTCCTCGGGCCGGAACCAGGACCAGCCACGACGCTCGCGGAACCTGGCGAGGTCCCATCCGGCATCTTCGGTGCCCGCGTACGCCGCGGCGAGGACCGCGACCACCTCGGCGTCGTCGTTCTCCGGGCGGTACGCCCGGATGGTGGTGCCCTCGGCCTGCAGCCGCGCGAGGGCATCGACACCCCGCGGGTCGTGGCTCGGCAGGGCACGGCCGAGGATCAACAGCCGGCGTTCGATCGCGAAGCCGGCGACGGACGCCGCCGCTAGCTCCGCCGGTCCGACCGCACGCATCCAGACCTGCACGTGCGCGCCACCCAGATCGGCGGCCAGGTCACGAGCAACGGCAAGGGCACGTGCCGTGACCTGATCAGCAGCCCGGATGGGACGGCGTACGGCCACGTCACCGATCGCGGTTCCTGACTGCTGCGGGGCGGTGACGGCGCTGTAGGCGACCGCTTGGTCATCGCGACACAGCAGTGCGGAGCGCCACGTGGTTGGCCGGGGTGCGCCAGCAGCGAGCCCGGCCAGCCGTTCCTGCTCGGCCTCGTCGACCAGCGGGATCCCGGCGGCGTCCTCGGCGTCGGCCAGGAGTGCCCGCACGTCGCGGATGCGGTCGTCGCCCTCGAGCACGAGGACCTCGAGGTCGTCACCGGTGGTCCCCGGCACCAGCGGTGGGACGATCACGGAGGGCTCCTGGTGGTGAGCTTGGGGGTACCGGTCGCACCGGCGGGCGCACGCGGCACGGGCTCGGGGCGCACCGGCGGCGGCCGCTGTGGGGACGCTGGGCCAAGGCACCGATCACGGTAGGCGGACCACGGCGTGGTTGGCGAGGCGCGGCCACTACGGGTAGTCTCCGCGCGCTGCTCCCCCGGGAGCTGTCAGCACCTGGGCCGCTAGCTCAACTGGCAGAGCATCGGACTTTTAATCCGCTGGTTGCGGGTTCGAGTCCCGCGCGGCCTACGAGCGGCACCCGGTGTCGCGGTACGATGAGCAGTCTGCAAGGACCTGTGGAGCAGTTTGGAGTGCTCGCCACCCTGTCAAGGTGGAGGTCGCGGGTTCAAATCCCGTCAGGTCCGCTCCCACGGCCGGTCCCTGGACCGGCCGTCGCCGTTCCAGCCGCTGCCGTCGACGCATCGTGACTCGTGGGTCAGCGACGGTGGTGGCTGGCTCGCGGCGAGCAACGACGCCACCTCGGTGGCATCGCGGTCAGGTAGCTCAGTTGGTAGAGCACACGACTGAAAATCGTGGTGTCGGCGGTTCGA
>CAYXJD010000025.1:11211-19518 GCA_964465225.1 uncultured Actinomycetota bacterium | reverse complement strand
GACGGCATACGAGATTCTCCGGAGTGACTGGAGTTTAGACGTGTGCTCTTCCGACCTCGCGGCGGTACCTGCAGCACATGCGCTCGAACGAGCCGGTGCACACCTGGGAGCTGCCCTGAGCCACGGTGGCGCCCCTGCCGTCAGCCGTCCACCGGCCCGGTCGGCGCCTCCAGCCGGGCGGTGACCCACGGGACCAGCAGCAGCACCGGCAGGGCCATCACCACTGCCGCCACCCGGGCGCTGGCGAGCTCGGCGATCCCACCGCTGATCAGCGACGCCAGAGGCCGGCTCCCGATGAAGGCCACGCTCCACAGCGCCATGACCCGTCCCCGCTGCAGGTCCGGGACCTCGGTCTGCAGCCGCACCGACGACCGGGTGATGCCGGAGATGAAGCCAGCTCCGGAGATCGCCATCCCGACGAAGGCCACGGTGAGTGTCGGCGCCAGGCCGACCAGGGCCATGCCGGCACCCTGGACCAGCATCGCTCCCGGGAGCGCCCGCCGACGTCGCCGGAGCCAGCCCGTGAGCGTGAGCGCCGACACGGTGGCGCCGGCCCCGAACGCCCCCACGAGCAGCCCCGCATCCAGCTGGCGCCCCCCGAAGGTCGCCAGCGCCAGCTCCGGTATGAGGGTGTGGACCGGGTCCGCCGACATCGAGATCACGGTGGTCGCCACCAGCACCGCCCACCAGGCCGGCACGCTGCGCACCAGGCGGATCGTGTCCATCAGCCGCGGCCGCTGCCCCTCCGCCTGCACCTGGGGACGCGGACGGATCAGGGCCAACGCCCCGACGAAGGCCAGGAAGGACAGGGCGTTCAGCGCGAACGCGACGCCGTACCCCGCCGACTCGACGACCAGGGCACCGAGGACCGGGCCCACGGCCCGAGCCAGGTTGAACGACACGGAGTTCAGCGCCACCGCCGCGTCGAGGTCGTCGTCGCCCACCAGCAACGGCAGCAGCGCCAGCAGCGCCGGCACCATGAACGCCAGCGAGAAGCCGAGCAGCAGCGAGGACCCGATCACCCACGCGGGGGTCACGGCCCCGAGCAGCGTCACCGTGGCCAGGACCCCGCCCACCGTGGCCGCGATGGCCTGCGAGACCATCAGCAGGCGGCGACGGTCGTAGCGGTCGGCGGCGCCACCGGCCACCGATGCCAGGAGGAAGGAGCCGATGAACTGGGAGAAGTTGACGGCACCGACGGCCAGGGTCGAGCCCGTCAGGTCGTAGACGAGCAGCCCCGCAGCGATGTTCTGGAACCACGTCCCGATGCTCGACAGCGACGCGCCGAGGAAGTAGAGGCGGAACTCGCGCAGGCGCAGCACGCCCAGCGGGGAGCGATGCCCGGCTGGCTGTTCAGGCCGCTTCGGCTCGGTGCTCACGCCCCGCGCGCTGCCCGGTCGTCCCTTCGCGCGCGCGCCTCGTCGATCGCGGTGACGTCAACGCCTGCGAACAGGTCCTCCTCGACCGGCTGGACCAGGACGTCGGAGCGCAGCAGCCGGTAGGCCTCGTAGGGGTAGTGGGCCACCTCGAGCTCGCGCGGTACCCCGAACCAGAACCCGTCGGGGTCGATCTGGCTGACATGCGCCAGCAGGGCGGCGTCCCGTCGCGCGAAGTGCGGCCCGCAGCGCACCCGTGCGTCCACAGCGTCGGCCGGGACCCGGTCACGACGTCCCTCCAGCCACTCCGTGTAGGGGCTGCTGCCCTCGGTGGCCATCATCGCCTGGTGCAACGCCTCGAGGCGCTCCAGCGGGAACGTCGAGGTGGCGTAGACCTTCGGGACGCGCCACGGCTCGTGCTCCGCGCCGAACGTCTCCCCGAGGTCGGCATCGGGGTCCTCGGCCAGCTCGAGGGCGCGCACGGTCACCAGGTGGTTCATGATGTGGTCGGGATGCGGATAGCCGCCGTCCTCGGGGTAGGTGACCACCACGTGGGGACGTTCCCGGCGCAGCAGGGCGGCCAGGGCGCGCGAGGGTTCGTCGAGCGGGACGCGGGAGAAGGTGCCCTCGGCGACGTCGGCGGGGTCCTCGTGGTAGCCGGAGTCCACGAACCCGAGCTCGTGGGTGCGGGTGAACCCGATCGCGGCGATGGCCGCCTGGAGCTCACGGGCCCGGGTGGCGCGCATCTGCTCCCGCGGGATCGGGTCGGCCTTGGGGTTGAGCACGTCACCGGCGTCACCGCCGGTGCAGGTCACCAGCACCACCTCGGCACCGGCATCGACGTAGTGGGCGGCCGTGGCGGCCCCCTTCGATGACTCGTCGTCCGGGTGGGCGTGGACGAACAACAGTCGACGGGTCACGCCTCTTCCTCCTCGGTCGCTCGGCGCCGACGTTCGGCGCGCTCGGCGACCGCGGCCGCCAGACGCTGCCCGGCCTCGCTGGCATCGAGCGCGGACAGCGCGGCGGCGACCCGCCGGGCCGCTGCCTCGACCTGCGATCGCGGCCCGCTGAGGCGCACGACCGACGGCCGCCCTGGGTAGCTGCCCAGCTTCACGTCGGGGTAGTGCTCCAGCACCTCCACGAACGTGAGGTTGAGCACGCTCTCCGGGTAGCCGTGGGTGAGCTCGGCCACGTGGGGGGTGGGGTTGCGGCCCTCGACCAGTGCTGGGACGACCGCCTCGGTGAGCAACGCCTCGAACTCCGAGGGGACGCCGGGCAGGATCACCACCGTCACCCCGTCGTCGTCGCTGCCACCCTCGACGTCGACGACCACGCCCGGTGCCCACCCACCTGGGCGCTCCAGGAGCCGGCTTCCGGCGGGGATACGCGCCATGCGGAACAGGTGGTGGGCGAAGCCGCCGCTGACGTCGAAACCCTGGGTCCTCGACCAGTCCAGGGCACCGTCGACCTTGGCGCCGATCGTCGGATCGGTCACCAGCCCGCGGCCGAGGCTCGCCGCCACCGCCTCGAAGGTCAGATCGTCCGGGGTGGAGCCGATGCCGCCGGAGGTGATCACCACGCGGGGTCGCGATCTGGCGAGCTCCATGCTGAGCGCCTCGTCGATCTCGGCCTCGTCGTCGCCGACCACGTGCACACGACGCAGGGTCACCCCGTGGTCACGCAGGACCCGGGCCAGCAGCGGGGAGTTGGTGTCCGTGACGTAGCCGCCCAGGATCTCGTCACCGACGACGATCATGGAGGCCTCGAGCACAGCTGCTCCTCACGAGCGGGGGTCGGTCCCGAGATGATCCGGCCACGGTGCGGGCCCGGTCGACGATCGGCCGGCAGGGTAGCCAGCAGCCGGCTGGTAGCGTCCCGCGGCGTGATCATCGACGCCGACGACGCCAAGAGCGACGTCATCCTCGCTGCCGCCGTCGCCGTCATCGGGCCGACGGTGATCACCTTCGTCTCGCGACTGCCGCTCGTCCCGACGTCCGGGGTCCTCGGTGCGCTCCTCGGCGTCGTCTGGCTCGCGCTGCTCACGCTGCTCGTTCCCTCGTGGCTCGCCCGCTACCGCGGCGATGGCGCCGCCGCCTTCGGTCTGCGTGACACCGCCGGGCCGGTCGCGGTGGCCGGCGCTCCCGGCACCGCCGGCGCCTCGCTGCTCCTGGCGGCCCCGGCGGCGGCGACCGGCGTGCTCGGCCTCCTGGTCCTCGGCGCCGATCCGCTCACCGTGGTGCTCGGTCGGCTCGGCCCGGCGTTCTGGAGCAGCGATGCGCTCGTCGGCCTGCTGGTCGCGGGCCTCGAGGCGGCGGTGCTGATCGCGGGCAGCCTGGTCCTGGTGGGCTTCCTGAGCGTGCGCAGCCGGGACGGCTTCCCGCGCTCCCCCGACACCTCGCTGACCGAGCTGGTGCGGACCTTCGGGCTCGGTGCGGTGGGTGTGGCGCTGCTCACCGGGATCGTCCGGCTGGCGACCGGCGCCTCGCCCGTGCTGCTCGTGTTGCACCTGGTTGCCCTGATCGCCGTGTTGCTGCTGACCGACCGTCTGGTCCCCGCCGGCATCAGCGTGCCCCGGACCACGGTGGTGGCACCGCTGGTGGTGGTCGTACTGCTGCAGACCTTCGCCGCCGGCGGCGTGCTCGGCGGAGGGCTGCTGCTCGGACTGCACCGTGGTGCCCTGGCCGCCGGGGTCGTGATCGCGATCTCCGCGCTCGGCGCGACCCGGCGCGGCACCGGCGTCACCCTCGCGCTGGTGACCGCGGCGCACTGGTGGCCGACCTGCCTGTCCCCGCTGCCCGGCGCCGGGGGCCTGTGCTGACCGGTGTCACCGGCGCTGGGACGGCCACCGATGACGTACCTTGGCCCGAACGCACGCCGAGGGAGCGAGGTCCAAGGTGGCTCGGATCCAGCGGTTCAGCAGCCGGGTCGACGCCGAGGTCGCGGCGTCGATGCTGGCCGCCCGGGGCATCGATGCCCGGGTGGTCAACGACGACACCGGCGGGATGCACCCGAACCTGGCCTTCGGTCACGGCGGCTCGGAGATCGTCGTCCCGGACGACCAGCTCGAGGAGGCCACGGCCCTGCTCGACGATGGGACGCACGACGACGGACGGAGCACGCCGCCGGACGACGGGGCGCCCCGGCTGACCGTCGGGCAGGTGTGGCGCCGTGGCGGCGCCGCGCTGCTGGTCGTCCTGCTCGTCCTGGTGGCGCTGTCCTCGGAGGTGGACATCCGCTGGTTCTGAGCGAACCGGCCGTCAGGTCAGCCCGGCGTCCGCGACCTCGGCCACGAAGCTGGCGTTGGTCCCGGCGTCCTCCAGCCGACGCAGCAGGAGGGGCACGCCGTCCTCGGCCGGGAGCTGGGCGACATCACGTCGCAGGCGGGCGACGGCGGCGACCTCCTCGGAGGACAACAGCCGTTCCTCGCGTCGGGTGCCCGAGGCCGTGACGTCGACCGCCGGCAGGATCCGTTGCTGGGCCAACGCCCCGTCGAGGTGGAGTTCCATGTTGGCCGTGTCGACGAACCCCTCCACGATCACCTCGTCCATGCGGGAGCCGGCGCCGATCAGGGCCGTGGCCACGATCGTCAGGCTGCCCGGCCCCTCGACCTCACGGGCCGCCGCGAAGAGGCGCTTGGCCGGATAGAGCGCCGCCGGGTCCACGCCCCCGGGCAGGACGCGGCCGCTGGAGGGCACCACCACGTTGTAGGCCCGTGTCAGTCGCGTCAGGGAGTCGAGGAGCACCACGACGTCCTGGCCGCGCTCCACCAGCCGTTTCGCGCGCTCGATCACGAGCTCCGCCACCTGGGTGTGGTCCTCGGCGGGCCGGTCGAAGCCGGTCGCGACCACCTCGGCCTCGCAGCTGCGCTCGAACTCGGTGACCTCCTCAGGACGTACGTCGACCAGCAGGGCGATCACACGCACCTGCGGGTCGGTCCGCTCCAGGGCAGCGGCCACCTGCGTGAGCACCGTGGTCTTGCCTGCCCGGGGCGGCGCCACGACCAGTCCGCGCTGGCCCTTGCCGAGCGGGGTCAGCAGGTCCATCAGGCGCAGCGCCAGTGGCCCGTCGGGGTACTCGAGCACCACGCGCTCCTGCGGGGGGAGCGGCGTCAGGTCGGCGAACACCGGCCGTCGCCCGTCCTCGGCCGGGGGCTCGAAGGCGACCCCCTCGACGCGATCCACCCGGGCCAGCGCCGGGAACTTGTCGCTGTTGCGGTTGCGGCGGATCGGGCCGGCGATCAGGTCACCGCGTCGCAGGTCGAAACGGCGAACGAAGGACTGTGAGACGTACACGTCCTGTGAACCGGCGAGGTAGCCCGTGCAGCGCAGGAACCCGTACCCCTCGGGCAGCAGATCGAGCACGCCCTCGCGGACCTCCGCCTCCGGGTCCTCGTTGTTGCCCCGGCCGTTCTGCTCGCGTCGGCCGCGCTTGCGGTCCCGGTCCGAGCGTTCCTGCTCCGTGCGGTCGCGCCGGTCCTCACCCTTCGCCCCGCGTGCTCCGCGCTCCTGATCGCGCTCACGTTGACCGGCGCCGCGCTCGCGTTGACCGCTGCCGCGCTCATGGTGGCCGTGCCGCTCGTGCCGACGGTGGCCCCGCTCCTGCGTCGGTGCGGCGGCCCCGTCACCCGCGTCCCCCCCGGTAGCGGCGGAGCCGTCCCCGGACGGGCCACCCGTTGCCGGGGCCGTCTCGGTCGTGGCACCGCTGGCCCGGGAAGCGTCGGCCTTGGCACCGCTGGACGACGCAGCCTCCTGCGCCGGGGCCGCCTCAGCTCCTGCACCCTGGCCCTGGCCGTCGGTGGCCGGCCCGGCTTCGGAGGCCGAGTTCACGATGCGCTCGACGAG
This sequence comes from uncultured Actinomycetota bacterium, assembly GCA_964465225.1. Taxonomy (GTDB): domain Bacteria; phylum Actinomycetota; class Nitriliruptoria; order Nitriliruptorales; family Nitriliruptoraceae; genus T1Sed10-7. The sequence goes on along the minus strand of CAYXJD010000025.1, from coordinate 13,301 downwards.
GTCGGCCTTCTTGAGGCGTTGCAGCCCGCGCATGCCGAGCGCAGCGCCGATCTCGCGCAGTTCCGCGACGGATTTCTTCTCGAGCAGGGTGCGGTCCATGGCGTGCTCCGGATCGGGCCGGGGATGCGTGCTGGGGTCCCCGTGGACCCGCACGCGGTGCTGGGGAGGAAGCGGCTCAGCTACGGGAGGCCTGGTAGGCCTGCCAGTCGGCGAGGAAGCGTTCCAGGCCGGCGTCGGTGAGCGGGTGACGGACCATCTGCCGGAACACGGCGGCCGGCATCGTGGCGATGTCGGCACCGGCGAGGGCGGCGTCGACGACGTGCTGCGGGCTGCGTAGCGAGGCGGCCAGCACCTCGGTCTGGTAGCCCTGGGTGCGGAAGACGGCACAGATCCGCTCGAGCAGGTCGATGCCATCGTTGCTGATGTCGTCCATGCGGCCGAGGAACGGGGACACGTAGGTCGCCCCCGCCCGGGCGGCGAGGATCGCCTGGCTCGGCGAGAAGCAGAGCGTGACGTTACAGCGGACCCCTCGGGAGCTGAGTCGGCTACAGGCCGCGAGGCCATCGGGGGTGAGCGGCAGCTTGACCACGACGTTGTCGGCGATCTCGGTGAGCTCCATCGCCTCGGTGAGCATCCCGTCGCGGTCGGTGGCGACCACCTCGGCGCTGACGTCGCCGTTCACCTCGGCGCAGATACCCGCGATCATCTCCCGGAACTCCCGACCCTCCTTGGCTGCCAGCGTCGGGTTCGTGGTGACCCCGTCGAGCACTCCCCAAGCGTTGATCTCGGTGATGTCATCGAGGTTGGCGGTGTCGAGGAAGAGCTTCACGAGTGGATCCTCACGCGGGTCGCGACGCCCGTGGGCGCCGTGGCGGGATGGCTCGGTGACACCCGGCAGCCACCGGGGTCGCAGATGGTGCGTTCGATCGGACCTCGGGCCTGCGACGGCGGGGCGGATCGTTCCTGCGACGGACCGTGAGCGAGCGATGCGTCGTCGCGGCGATCATAACCGTTGCCGCGGGCACAGGGAGCAGTCACGCACACCGGAGAGCCCGCAGGCCCCGTCGGGGCAGGTCCGTGCCCCCGACAGATCCCAGTCGAGCGGCTCGGTGACGAAGCCGCGCTCCCCGGCGAGGGTGGCCAGGTTCGCCGTGGACTCCCCCGGTCGGACGACGGCGGCAACACTCGGTCCGGCGCCCGACAGCCACGCGTGCACCCCCTGCTGCCGTAGCGCGGCGAGCAGCTCCGCTGCCGCTGGCATCACGCCGGCGCGGGCTGGCTCGTGCAACCGGTCGCCCGACAGGCTCGGAGCGGGTGGCCACGCGCCGGTCAGCGCGGCCAGGACGTGGCCGGCACGGGCCGCCTGCTCAGCCACCTCGGCCCGGGGCAACGACCCCGGCAGCACTGCGCGGGCCGAGGCGGTCGACTGCCGCAGCTTAGGGACGAACAGCACCGGAGCCAGCGCCGGTGTCGGGTTGCTGCGCCGGATCACCAGCTGCCCGTCGTCGCCGCGGGCGCAGGCGACCAACCCCCCGAGCACCGCCGGGGCGACGTTGTCGGGATGGCCCTCGATATCGGTGGCCAGCTCGACCACCGCCGGATCGCCCACCACCACCCCGGTCAGCTCACGGGCCAGCGTCAAGCCCGCGACGATCGCCGCGGACGAGGACCCCAGACCCCGCTCCAGGGGGATCTCGGTCCGGGCGATCATGGCGACGTCGGGCACCGCGACGTCGTGGTGCTCGCAGAACGCGACGAAGGAGCGCCACACCAGGTTGTCGTCGCCGGTCGGGACCGGCGTGCCGTCCAGGGCACGGATCCGCTCCGGCTGCTGGTCGCGGGCCACCGTGCGCACCACCAGATGCCGCGACAGGGCGACCCCGAAGGCGTCGAACCCGGCCCCGAGGTTGGCCGAGGTCCCCGGGACCTGCACCGTGTGGTGCCGTGGGTCCGACGCGGGCTCGGCCGGCTGGTCGCTGACGGCCACGGCTGCTCCACGGATGATCGGTCACTGACGCCCCGACGGGACGGGCGGCAGCGTAGCCAGGCCACCCGGGACCCTCAGCGCCGCGAGGCCGGAGGAGGAGGAG
>CAYXJD010000025.1:0-11111 GCA_964465225.1 uncultured Actinomycetota bacterium | reverse complement strand
CAGCGTAGCCAGGCCACCCGGGACCCTCAGCGCCGCGAGGCCGGAGGAGGAGGAGCGGGAGGAGGAGGCGCGGGAGGAGGAGGAGCGGGAGGAGGAGCGGGAGGAGGCTGACCGGTGGTCACCGGCAGGTGAGGCCCGCCGCACAGCGACCGTGCCGCCGCCTCGACCCGTGCCTCGGTGACCAGGACCGTCTCCGCCGCCGGTCCCAGCGGGACGTAGCTGTCGGCGGCCCGCACGCTGGCGATCGGCGCGGGGAACCCCTCCTCGGCGAGGCTGGCGACCACGGCATCGGCGATCCCACCGCTGGCGCGGCACTCATCGACGACCAGGACGGCGTCGCAGGCCGCGACCTCGGCTCGCAGCGCCGTGGACGGCAGGGGCGCGAGCCAGCGCAGGTCGATCACACGGCTGTCCAGACCCGCTGAGCGCAGCCGCTCGGCCACGCGCAACGACATCCGCAGGCCGTTGCCGTAGGTGACGATCGCCAGATCGGTCCCGCTACCGTGCGTGCCGACCTCGCCGGGGAGCAGCAGGGTGTCGGGCGGCGCCACCGTGGCCGACCAGCCGCCGTCACCGGCGGCGTGCAGGTCCCGCTCGTGGTAGAGCGCGATCGGCTCGACGAACACCACGACGCGACCATCGGTGGCGGCCATGGCCAGGGCGCCTCGCAGCAGGGCGGCGGCGTCGTCCGGTCGGCTCGGTACCACCAGCGCGATGCCGGGGATCTCACGGATCGCCGCCAGGGCGTGGTCGTTGTGGAAGTGGCCGCCGAACCCCTTCTGGTAGGCCAGCCCGGCGATGCGGACCACCATCGGCGAGGTGAAGCGACCGTCGGAGAAGAAGCTCGTCGAGGCGGCCTCGCCGCGCAGCTGGTCCAGCGCGTTGTGCAGGTAGGCGAGGTACTGGATCTCCGGCACCGGCAGGAAGCCGAGCAACGCCATGCCCTGAGCGAGCCCGAGGATCGAGGTCTCGTCGAGCAGGGTGTCGAAGACGCGGCGCGGACCGAAGCGGTCCCTGAGGCCGGCGGTCACCCCGTACACCCCGCCCTTGACCGCGACGTCCTCACCGAAGACCAGCGTCTCCGGCCGCCGCAGCAGCTCGTCGTGCAGCGTCGCGCGGATCGCGGCCGCCAGCGTGCGTTCGCCGGTGGCCGTGGCGGCCTCGGGCAACCCGCGTGGGTGCAGGCGGGCCCGGGCACCCGCCTCCAGGGGCCGGCTCCGCACCTCGGCACGGATCGCGGTGGGCCGGTGGGGCGCCAGCGGCGCGAGGACCTCCTCACGCGTCCGCAGGGGCGGGACGTCGATCAGCCTCGCGGCCCGCTCCCGGACCACCGCGCGGCAGGACGCGACCAACCCCTGGAGCTCGGCGCGGTCGACGGCCCCGGCGCCCAGCAGCTGCCGGGCGGTGCGCAGCACCGGATCGCGCTGCTCGTCGGCCTGGATCGCGGCGAGCTGGCGGTAGGCGTGCTCGACATCGCTCCCGGCGTGCCCCCACAGGCGGACGGTCTCGAGGTGGAGGAACACCGGCCGCCGCTCGCCACGGGTCACCTCGACGGCATGGGCGACCGCCGCCCACACCTCGTCGAACTCCCCCCGGGCATGGACGTAGACGAGGTCTGGCAGGTGGCTGACGCTGCGCTCGACCCATCCGGGCGGGGTGGCCACCGAGATCCCCAGCCCGTTGTCCTCGCAGACGAACAGCACCGGGGTCGGCACCCCGTTGCGGACCGACCAGCGCGCGGCGTTGATCGCGGTCTGGGCCGTGGCGTGGTTCAGCGACGCATCCCCGAAGGACACCACGGCGATCGCATCATCGGGCACCTCCGCCGACACCGGCGGTGCCACCCCGACCGCCCGGCGGCGGCCGATCGCCACCGCCGTGCCGACCGCCTTGGGCAGGTGCGAGCCGATCGTCGAGGTCTGCGGCACGACCCAACGGGGCCGGCTGCCCCACATCTTGTGTCGGCCACGTGCCACGGGATCGTCGCGGTTGGCGAGCAGCGAGCACACCACATCGTCGATGGCGGCCCGGCCCCGGTCGACCTGGCGGGCCCGGGCGAGGAAGAACGCCCCGGAGCGGTAGTGCAGGAAGGCCGGATCGTTCGGACGCGTCACCGCGCCCAGGACGACGTTGTCCTCGTGGCCGGCGGAGCTGATCGTGTAGTAGCCGCGGCCCGCCGCGCGCAGCTCACGCGCGACCACGTCGATCGCCCGGGAGGTGAGCTGGTCCTCATGCGCCGCCACCGCGGCGGTCATGCTCGGGCCATCGGTCCGGCCGAGGGGACGATCCAGGTCGGGCTCGCCCTTCCCGGCAGGCACCGCCGCGGTCGCGATGGCAGCGTCGAGCGCCGCCTCGACCGCGTCGACCCGATCCACCACCGCTGCCTCCCACCGCTGCCACCCACGCTAGCCAGGCGGCAGCAGCCGGAGCGGCTCAACGCAGCCCGAGCTCGATGGCGGCGGCCTCGGCCTCGGCCGCGATCGTGACGGGCTCCTCGCTGTCGGCGATCGCCCACTCGGGATCCTTGAGCCCGTGGCCGGTCAGGACGCACACCACGGTCTGCCCCGGCTCCAGGTCGCCGCGCTCCTTGAGCTCCAGCAGACCGGCGATGGAGGCGGAGGAGGCCATCTCGGCGAAGACGCCGTGCCGGGCGACGAGGCGGAACGCGGCCATGATCTGCGGGTCGGTCACCGCCCGGATCGAACCGCCGGACTCCTCGGCGGCCGCCACCGCCGAGGCCCAGGACGCCGGGTTGCCGATCCGGATCGCCGTGGCGATCGTCTCCGGTGCGTCGACCTTGGCCCCGAGGACGATCGGGGCGGCACCCGCTGCCTGGTAGCCGCGCATCACCGGGAGGGTGTCCACGAGCCCGTCGGCCTGGTACTCGCGGTAGCCGCGCCAGTAGGCGGTGATGTTGCCGGCGTTGCCGACCGGCATGACGTGGACGTCGGGGGCCCGGCCGAGCTGGTCCACGACCTCCCAGGCCGCGGAGCGCTGCCCGTCGATCCGGTACGGGTTGACCGAGTTGACCAGCTCCACCGGCTCGGTCTCAGCCAGCTCCCGGCAGATGGTCAGCGCCTGGTCGAAGTTGCCGTCGATCTGGATCACCTTGGCGCCGTGCACGAGCGCCTGGGCCAGCTTGCCCATGGCGATCTTGCCCTTGGGCACGATCACCCCGGCGGTCATGCCGGCCTTGGCGGCGTAGGCGGCCGCGGCCGCCGAGGTGTTGCCGGTCGAGGCACAGATGACCGCCTGTGCCCCGTCCTCCTTGGCCTTGGAGATGGCCATGGTCATCCCGCGGTCCTTGAAGGAGCCGGTCGGGTTCGACCCGTCGAACTTCAGGTGCACCTCGCAGCCGGTCAGCTCCGAGAGGTACTCGGAGTGGATCAGCGGGGTGCCGCCCTCACGCAGGGTGACGATCGGCGTGGTGTCCGACACCGGCATCCGGCCCCGGTACTCCTCGATGATGCCCCGCCACATGTGGGTCTGGCCGGGCCGTGCCGTCGCGATCGAGCTCATGTGGCGAACACCTCGGCTTCGACCCGCAGGACGCTGGCGACGCTACGGATGCTGGGGAGGTCAGCGAGCGAGGCGACCGTAGCTCGCAGGGCGTCCTCGCGCGCCCGGTGGGTGATCAGGACCAGCTGCGCCGAGTCCTGTGCGCCCTCCTGCCAGACCTGGGCGATCGACACCCCGTGGTCGCCGAAGGTCGTGGCCACCGCGGCCAGGACACCCGGTGCGTCCTCCACGTCGAGCAGCACGTAGTACTGGGTCCGGAGCTCACCGATCGGACGCAGGTCCTTGGGCCGGTGCTGGGACTCGGTGGCCCCCCGGGCCGTCTGCAGCAGGTTGCGGGCCACGTCGATGACGTCGCCGACGACCGCCGAGCCGGTCGGCTCCGCGCCCGCGCCACGGCCGTAGAACATGAGCTCCCCGGCCGCCACGGCCTCGACGTAGACCGCGTTGAAGGACCCGCGGACGCTGGCCAGCGGGTGTTCCTTGGGCAGGAACGCCGGGTGGACGCGGACCCCGACACGGCCGTCCACCTCGCTGGCGATGCCGAGCAGCTTGATCACGTAGCCCAGGCGGTCCGCCACCCGGATGTCGGTCGCGTTCACCGTCTCGATGCCCTGGGTGAACACGTCGTCGGCGTGCACCGCGGTGTCGAAGGCCAGCGAGGCGAGGATCGCGCACTTGGCGGCGGCGTCGTGCCCTCCGACATCCGCGGTCGGGTCGGCCTCGGCGTAACCGAGGGCCTGGGCCTCGGCGAGCACCTCGCCGTAGTCGGCCCCCTCCTCGGTCATGCGGGTCAGGATGTAGTTGGTCGTGCCGTTCAGGATCCCGACCACCCGGCGCACGCGGTCGCCGGCCAGGGACTCCTTCATCGGCTTGATGATCGGGATCGCCCCGGCCACGGCTGCCTCGTAGGACAGATCGACCGCGGCCGCCCGTGCGGCGGCGTAGAGCTCCGGTCCCTCGTGGGCGACGAGTTCCTTGTTCGCGGTGACCACGGGCTTGCCGAGCTCCAGCGCGCGGCGGATCAGGCCACTGGCCGGGGTGCGGCCGCCCATGACCTCGACGACGACATCGACGTCCTCGGCCTCCACCACCTCACGCGCGTCGGTGGTGAACACCGTCGATGGCAGACCGAGTCCCCGGTCGCGACCGGCATCCTGGACCAGGATGCGGGTCAGCTCGAGCCGGGCGCCGGCACGGGCGGTGATGTCGTCGGCCTCACGGGCCAGGATCGTGGCCACGCCGCTACCGACGGTGCCACATCCGAGCATGCCGATGCGGATGACGCGGTCCACGGGTGATCCTCGCAGGAGCGTGCGGGCGACGGAGGTGGAGCACGAGACTACCGGCCGACCCGCGGGCGACCCCGACCAGAGGATGGTCGCCCGACACCGGCTCGGTCAGTCAGCCGCGGGGCTGGCCGCGATCCACACGGTGGCGTGGGGTCGCAGGCCGAGGCGGCGGGCGAGCAGGTCGGCGCCGGACCCCGGCTCGGCGGCCAGTCCGACCCGGGCGCTCGGATCGGCCTCGAGGTGGTGGGCGATCGCCCGGTGGAGCAACGCCCGGGCGATACCCCGGCGGCGGTGGGCGGGGTGGACGATCACGTCCTCGACGACCGCCAGCCCCTGCCGGTCGTGGAGCAGGCTCAGGCGGCCGACCGGCATGCCGTGGCGCAGCGCCACCCACACCTGACAGCGACCGATGCGGGCGAGCTCACGCTGCTGCTCCACCGACCAGGCCACCGCGGCGTCGTCGTTGCCCCGCCAGTCGTCGGGGGTGTCGCCGGCGAGGTAGCGGTACAGCACCGTGGTGGCGTGCCAGCGGCGGTCCACCGGTCCGCCGGGCTGGCCGTCGGGCGCCGGGACCGGGGAGAGCTCCACCGCGGCACCGCCGGCCGGTGGAGCCAGCAGGTCGAGCAGCAGCACCGTGAGCGGTGCGACCGTCAGCCCGAGCGCACGGGCGCGCTCCACCACTTCGGCATCCGGCACCGCAGCGGCGCTCGGAGCGTCGGGGGCCAGTGGGGTCTCCCAGCGCAGCTGGACGTGGCCGGCCCCGAGGCTGCCGATCGTCTGCCCGTACCGATCCACGAACGCGGCCAGTTCGTCCGGCGCCGGGGCAGCGGTGAGATCCAGGGTGTTCCCCGAGCGCAGGTCCGGTCGGGACGGGGTGCGCACCGCCACATGGTCCCGGGCGTAGGTCACCAGCGTCACCGGGGACAGGCCCGCCCGGAGCACCGACAGCCCGAGCCGCTCGTCGACGCGGCGGATGCGCGGCCCGTCGCTCACGTCAACGGGATGTCGTGGCTGACAAGGTCCTCGAAACGCTCACGCCGCACGAGCTCCCGGACCTCTCCGTCGCGCACGAGGACGGCCCCCGGTCGCACCAGCCGGTTGTAGTTGGACGCCATCGACGCCGTGTAGGCACCGGTGGCCGCCACCGCCAGCAGGTCACCGACCACCAGATCGGCGGGCAGCGGGGCGTGCTCACGCACCAGGTCCCCGGACTCGCAGTGCTTGCCGACCACCGTGACCGCTTGCGGCTCCGCCTGACTGGTGCGGTTCGCCAGCGTCACCTCGTGCTCCGCGTCGTAGAGCGCCGGGCGGATGTTGTCGCTCATGCCCCCGTCCACGCTGACCCAGGTCGTCAATCCCGACAGCGGCTTGATCGTGCCGACCTCGTAGAGGGTGACCGTGGACGGGCCGACGACGGCGCGCCCCGGCTCGACGAACAACTGGGGCTCGGGGTAACCGAGCGCCTCGCACCGCTCGGCCACGGTCTCGAGCACGGCCTTGCCGTAGCGGCGCACCTCGACCGGGTGGTCCTCGTGGGTATAGCGGATGCCCATCCCCCCGCCGAGGTTGAGCTCCGGCAGGGTGACACCGTGCTCGGCCCGCCACCGGGCGAGCAGGTCGAGCATCACCTCGGCGTTGGCGATGAAGGGATCGGTGCCGAAGATCTGCGAGCCGATGTGGGCGTGGACGCCGACGACCTCGACGTGGGAGAGGGCCAGCGCACGCGTGAACGCCTCGTCGGCCAGCCCCAGCGACAGGGTGAAGCCGAACTTCGCGTCGTCGTGGCCCGTGCGGACGTACTCGTGGGTGTGCGCATCGATACCGGGGGTGATCCTGAGCCAGACCGTGGCCGTGGTGCCACGGGCAGCGCCCAGCCGCTCCAGCCGGTCGAGTTCCTCGAAGGAGTCCACGACGATCCGCCCGACGCCGGCGTCCAGGGCCTGCGCCAGCTCGGCCTCGGACTTGTTGTTGCCGTGCAGGATCAGCCGCTCGGGGGCGATGCCGGCCACCAACGCGGTGTAGAGCTCCCCGCCGGACGCGACGTCGATCTTGAGCCCCTCCTGGTCGACCAGCTGCAGGAGCCCGACCGTGCACCACGCCTTGGAGGCGTAGGTGACCTCCACACCGGGGAAGCCGGCCACGTAGGCACGGCAGCGCGTGCGCAGGTCCTCCTCGTCGACGACCCACAGCGGCGTGCCGTGCCCGGCGGCCAGCGCCGGCAGTGGGACGCCACCGATCGTCAGCGCGCCGTGCTCGTCGCGGGCCGCGGTGAGCGGCCAGGGTCCGGTGGTCATCGTCACATCCTCTCCGGGGTGGAGACCCGCAGCAGCGCCAGCGCGTTGGCCAGCACCTGCTTCGCGGCGACGGCGAGGTGGTAGCGGGCGCGGCCGAGCGCCGGATCCGCGGCGACCTCGCCGCCGGGCGCGTCGGTCTCCCCACTGGCGGGAGCCAGGATCCGGCACTCCACGTAGAAGCGGTGGAAGGTGCCGGCCAGCTCCTCGGCGTAGCGGGCCAGGCGCTGGGTGGCACGCAGCTCCGCCGCCTCGGCGACGACCAGCGGCAGCCCGGCCATGGCCGTCAGCAGCGCCAGCTCCGCCGGGTGGGTGAGCAGCGACAGGTCCGCGTCCTGGCTGCTGCCGTGATCGAACCCACGCTCATCGGCGTTGCGCAGCACCGAGGCGATCCGGGCGTGGGCGTACTGCACGTAGTAGACCGGGTTCTCCATCGACTGCGCCGTGACCACGGCGAGGTCGAAGTCGATCGTGGTGTCCAGCCCCTGCCGGAGGAAGTGGTAGCGCAGGACGTCCGGACCGACCTCGTCGAGCACCTCGTCGAGGTCGACGGTCTCCCCGGCGCGCTTGGACATGCGCACCGGTTCCCCGGCGCGCAGCAGGTTGACCAGCTGGCCGATGCGGATCTCGACGCGTTCAGGTGGGACCCCGAGGCAGGCCGCGGCCGCCTTGAGGCGGTCGACGTAGCCATGGTGGTCGGCGCCGAGCAGGTAGTACAGCTGGTCGGCGCGTGACCACTTGTCCCTCAGGTAGGCGCAGTCGGCGGCGAAGTAGGTCGGCCGTCCGTCGGAGCGGACCAGCACGCGGTCCTTGTCGTCGCCGTGCTCGGCCGTGCGCAGGAAGAGCGCACCGTCGGCCTCGTAGGCCTCGCCCCGCTCGGCGAGCTCGGCGATCGTGGCCTCGATCGCCCCGGTCGCGTGCAGGCCCTCGCGCTCGGAGAACCACACGTCGAAGTCCACGCCCATGGCGTGCAGGCCCTCCTCGATGTGCTGGCGCATCACCTCGACACCGAGGACCCCGACGCGGGCGGCGCGGGCCGCCGCATCCGCATCGGCGGGCTGCACCTCGAAGACCACCTCGCCGTGCTCGGCACGCAGCTGCTCGGCCACCTCGGCGATCGCCCGGCCCCGGTAGTGCTCCTCGGTCAGCGCACCACCGGTGGCGACCAGCACCACGGACTCCCCGAACAGCCGGATCTGCTCACCGGCGTCGTTGACGTAGTACTCGCGCGTGACCGCGTGGCCGGTGGCGCCCAGGAGCTCGGCGATCGCGTCGCCGGTGGCCGCCCACCGGCCGGCGCCGACGTGCAGCGGGCCGGTGGGGTTGGCCGAGACGAACTCCACGTTGACGTGCCGGCGCTCGGCGGCCGGGACCTGGCTGTGGCCGTAGCGGACGCCCTCGGTCAGCACGCGACGGACCAGGTCCTGGTGGTAGCGGTGCGCGAAGCGGAAGTTGATGAACCCCGGCCCGGCGATCGAGACCTCCTCGACGACCGCCGGGACCTCGAGCTGGTCGATCACCAGCTGGGCGAGCTCGCGGGGGTTGCGCCCGGCGGGCTTGGCCAGCCGCAGCGCCAGCGTGGTGGCCCAGTCCCCGTGCCCGGCCTGCTTCGGCTTCTCCAGGTCCGGGTCGGCCGCCGGCAGAGCGGCCGTGACCAGGGCGGCGCGCAGGCGCGCATCCAGGTCGGCGAGGACGGGGTCGAGCAGGGGCGTGCGGGCCATAGAGCGTCGTCCATCTGGTCGGGCGAGGTCGGCGACCGTGTTCGGGCGGGGTCGGCGACGGGCGGTACCCGTGGCATCGGGGGCGTCCCGGGCCACAGCGCCGAAGGAGCGTACGCGCCCGCCGACAGCCAGCCCCCACCGAACGGCGCGCCGAGCGGTCGTGGTACCGTCACCGGCTGCGGTCGTCGACCGCGGTCTGCCCCCGTAGCTCAGTGGATAGAGCACCGGCCTCCGGAGCCGGAAGCGTAGGTTCGATTCCTACCGGGGGTGCTCCCACCCGGCCCGTGACGGACGTCATGGGCCGTCGTGTGTCAGCGGCGTGCTCACGTGGTGCTCGGCGCCTCACGTCTCTCTGCCCGACGCCGCAGGCGGCGAACCACGCGCCAGACCACCAGCGCGAGCAGCAGCAGGCCGAGCGCCCCCCACAGCCCGATGGGTGATCGCCACACCGTCGGCGGGGGCTCGGAGGCGGCCAGGCCCGTGGCTGGCAGGCGCAGCTCCGCCACGATCCCGGCATGGTCGGTGGGCAGGCAGCCGAGCTCCTCCGGCACCTGCGCGAGCACCCCGGCCTCGACCAGGCGCTCCGCCGCGGCGCGGGCCGTCGCCTGCTGGCTCGGACCGTCGCAGGCCCACAGGTCCTGCCCGTCGGGCCAGACGTTGCCGAGGATGCGGGCGTCCAGGACCTCGATGCCGCCGCGCACCAGGACGTAGTCGAGCCGGTCGGTGAAGCCGGCGGGGTTGCCCATCTCCAGCGCCGCGTCGAGACGCCCCGGATCGGGACCGGCCAGCTCGGCGCTCGCTCCCCAGGTGAGGTTGGCGCCGTCCATCGGATCGGGACCCGCGTCGTCGAGTCCCCCCTGGCGGAGCGTCCAGTAGGCGTTGCACTCGGCCCTGGCCGTCTCCGACGTCGGGTCGTCCACCTGTGCTGGGCAGGATGCGCCCTCCTCGGGCTGCGGCGCCGGGTTGAGGGCCCCGGCCGGCCGCGGGTCCCGGGGGTCGGCGTTGAGATCACCCATGACGACCACCGGGGTCGTGGTCGGGGCCAGGTCGGCCAGCAGCTGCCGTGCCTGCAACGCCCCCGTCGGCACCTCGTCGGGGTCCCACAACGACTCGAGGTGGGTGGTGACGAACCGCACGGTCCCGCTGTCGAAGGCGAGGTCCGCGAAGGCGTAGCCACGGTCGATCACCAGCACCGTCGGCACGACGCTGTAGCGGTCGCCGAAGGAGCGCCCCCCGGCGGCGACCACCCGGTCGGCCAGATCCTCTCGCACCAGGAGGGCGTCGGCCAGGTCGAACCCGCAGGTGGCGGTGTCGGTGCCGAAGCGGGGCTGGAAGGTCGTCGGATCCTCCACCCGGGACAGCAACGGCAGCGCCGGGATGCCGTAGCCCTCCTGCCGCGCACGGCCCCCGTCGGCCGCGGCGATCACGTAGGACACCCCGGCCGCACGGGTCGCCTCCAGGAAGCCCGAGGTGAAGTCGAACACGGTCTCGAGCCGGCCGAAGTCGCCGCCGCGGCACCGCCACCGCGTCGCCTCCTGGAGGCCGATGACGGCGGGCTCCTCACGGACCACCTCGGCGGCCAGCCCTTCCACCCGACGATCGAAGTCGGTCGCGGCCACCTGCTCCCACATGAACTGCGCAGCAGCCGGCATGTCCGGCAGCAGCTCCAGCGCGATGGCGACGTCCGCACCGAGGTAGAGGTTGCGGGCCATCACCGTGATGACATCGTCATCGGCGGTCTCCGCGGGCAGGTCCTCGCCCGCCTCCTCCTGGGCCCACGCGACGGCGGCCCACGCGACGGCGGACCCGCCGAGCACCGAGGCAGCCAGGAGCGCGCCCACCAGCAGCAGGCGCGCTGCCCGTGCCACCCGGGACCCCCGGGTCCCCACCGACCGCACCTGGTGCCGACGCTCCATGCCTCGTCCTCTCTCTGCGGTGAGCCAAGCACACCGCACCGATCCCCCTGCCGCCCGGCAGGCCCAGGGTCGACCGCCCTACCCTTCGCGCGACCAGGCCGACCACCAGCCCTGCCCCGGGAGCCAACCGCTCCGTCGCTCGGTGCCGTGGCCCGGGCCACCGACCTCTGGAGGACGCCCGATGGCGCCGATCGATGTGACCGACCGGTCGATCTACACGCGGACGATCGGGATCGAGCGCGATCCGCTGGAGCTCCCGCGGCGCCACCTCGACGAACGGGGCCGCGAGGTCGCACCGGACCTCGTCGCGCTGATGGGCGACACCCCGCTGGTCGCGCTCGACCGGATGTCCGCGGATGTCCCGCCCACGATCAT
>CAYXJD010000024.1:11336-20509 GCA_964465225.1 uncultured Actinomycetota bacterium | reverse complement strand
GCAGGATTCCGCTATGGCTACGAGGGCAGCGTGCTGACCGGCCTGTGGTCGGGCGTGCTCGCCATCCCCAACATCTTCCTGTGGCACAGCCAGGGGTTCGGGTGGTTGACCGATCTCGTCTTCATCGCCTTCGTGATCGCCCTGGGCGTCCTCATCGCGGTACCGGTGGAGCGTGAGCGTCACCAGCGTCGACTCGCCGAGGCATCGAGCCGCCGTCTGGAGACCCTCAACCGTGTTGCCGCGGACCTGGCCGCGACCACCGATCTGCGACAGGGGATGACCCGGGCGCTGCAGCAGCTCATGGCCGATCTGCCGCTTCGCCAGGCGCAGCTGCACGCGGGCGATCCTCTCGTCGGGGTGATCGAGGTTCCGGAGACGGTCGAGGGGGTCGAGCGCCACGAGGCAGGGGAGCCGCTGGTCGTTGCGCTCGGTGACCAGCCGGAGCACGGGACGCTCAGCGTCATCACCGGGACGCGACAGGGGTTGCAGGACGAGGACCGGGAACTGCTGGTGGCCGCCACTCGGCAGATCGGCTCGGCGCTCGAGGCCGGGCTGCTCCGGCATCGCGAGCGGGACCGCCTGCGAACCTACGCCCACGAGGTGACCAGGGCGCAGGAGCGCGAACGTTCCCGCATCGCCCGCGACCTCCACGATGTCGTCGCCCAGGAGCTGACGTTGCTGGCCCGTCAGTTGGACGACCTCGACGAGCGGGGCGGCGGCGACCCGAGCCGGCTCCGTGCCATGGCCGACGACATCCTGGACACCGTCCGGCGCGTCAGTCGTGGGCTGCGACCTCCTGGCCTGGAGGATCTCGGGCTCGTGCCGACCCTGCGCTCCCTGATCGCGCACCTCGGGGTGCGAGCCGGTGTCCTCGCCGAACTCCACGTCGGCGGCACCCCTCGTCGCCTGCCGGTCGACGCCGAGCTGACGCTGTACCGCATCGTCCAGGAGGCCGTGCACAACGCCGAGCGGCACGCCGCGCCGAGCCGTGTCGATGTCACGGTGACCTTCGGTGACGACCACGTCGAGGTGGCGGTCAGCGACGACGGCAGGGGCTTCGAGGTCGGTCGCGATCGGCGATCTCCGCCGGCTGAGGGCGGGCTCGGACTGCTCGGTATGCGCGAGCGAGCCGAGCTCGCCGGTGGCCGCCTGCGGATCGAGAGCGCACCCGACCGTGGGACCACGCTGACCGCGTGGCTCCCGTCCGGTCGCGAGGACGAGAGCGTGAGCCGCCCCGGTGGACGACCGACGCAGGACACTGCCAACGCACGCGGATGAGCAGTCCGCCTGACGGCCGGGCGGGCGACCGGTGATCTTCCGCCCTTGCGGTTGCCCGATGGTGCGCGGACCCTTGAAGCCGGGAGCGGCAGCGACCGCCCGGACAGAGCCGAAACGGACAGCCCGGGGACACCTCGGGAGCGCCGGGGGACAGCCAGGGACGCAGGGACAGCAGTGGGCCCGACAGCAACGCGGCCAGCCGGCGGGCGTGGTGTGCTGTCGCTGCTCGGGCGTCGCCGACAGACCTGGTCGGGCGATGGCCGCTCGCACATCGAGCACCGTGAGGTGCCGGTGGACCTCCTCCCGGCGTTCGAGCGGGAGGTCCTGGCGGCGCTGCATGCCCACCTCGGCGTCACCTGGGCCGCGCTGCAGGTCCGCCCTCCGCGGATCGTCGTCGTCCACGAGGAGCTGTGGGCGACGACCGAGGAACTCGTCGCGGTGGTCGCCGAGGTCGAGGAACGACTGGGGCTGTCCGACGGGTTCCCGCGTGATCGGCCGAGCCATCCTGCCGACGTGGAACCGCTCGTCCGCCTGCTCGCGGAGCTGGGCACCGACCTCGCGAGCCTCACGGGCGCGGTGGTCGGGCGTGCCTCCAGTCTGCCGCCGGCGACCCTGGCGGTCGATCTCTCCCGGCTGTCGACCCTGGTGGACAGCACACCGCAGCTGCGAGAGCAGGTCGACCGTCGGCTCGGAGCACACGCCAGCGACCTCGTGCTCGGTGTCGGCAACGCCGTGCTCCAGGGGTTCGCGCAACGGATGACGGGGCAGGTGGTCGACGTCGCCCACCGCAGTCTGCTGGCCGGTGAGCACCGCTCGCGGCAGACCGCATGGCGCGAGAGAGAGGAGGAGCTGTTCGCCGAGCCCCCTACCTGTGACGTCGCGTGTGGGGCGCAAGCCTCGCGCACCGACAAGCCGGTCGACGACCCGCTCGAGGACTACGCCGCCCGGTCGCTCGAGGCCTCCCTGGCCGCCTTCACCTCCGGCCTGGTGACCACCGGGGACCTGGGCGCGGCCATGGCTCCGGTGGTGGATGCCGCTCCGAAGGCCGCCCGGCTCGGCCGGGAGTCGTTCGGTGCCGAACTGGCGCGTGTTCTGGCCCGACGGAACGTGCTGGTCATGGACCGGCAGGCGCTGCGTCGACTCGACCGGGTGGACACCCTCGTGATCGACGGGCGACTGCTGCTGGAGACGACCAGGTCGGGACGACCGGTCAGCCCCTACCGCGTCGGCGACCCTGGCCGCGAGCTCATCGAGCGGGCGGCGGGCTTCGGTCTGCGGACGGTGGCGACCGGGCGTTTCCTGGGCGAGGCGGACGTCGAGGTGGACCAGATCGTCACCAGGCACGTCGACCTGCCGGCGGCCGTCGAGGAGCTCCAGGAGGAGGGACGCAGCGTGCTGGCGGTGGTCAGCGACGCCGCTGCGAGTCTCGGTCCGGCCGACGTGCTGGTCGGGGTCCCCCGGTTCGATGCGCCCGTTCCGCACGGCGCACACCTGATCGCCCGAGCCGGACTCGACGAGGTCGCTCTACTGGTCGCTGCGATCGACGCGGCGCGTGACCACACCCAGCAGGCGGTCCGACTGGCCTTCGCGGGTGCGGTGCTGGGCGCCGCCTCCGCCATCGGTCGGCCGCCCGCGGCGGCTCCCACCCGTGCCGCCCGTGCGGTGGATGCCGCAGCGCTGGCGGCGCTCGTCAACGGCCGGCGTGCCGCACAGGCGGTCGAAAGACGCCACGTCGCCCTGCGGCCGACCCCCGTCGCCTGGCACGCCATGGACGCGAGCGAGGTCCTGCAGGAGCTCGGCAGCGGAGCTGAGGGCTTGTCCGCCGAAGTAGCCGCAGCCCGACAGCCGTCGCGCGAGCCGACTCCCTGGGTGCCGAGGAGGCTGCGTCAAGCCATCGTCGACGAGCTCACCAACCCGTTGACCCCGGTGCTCATGGCCGGGGCCGGTCTGTCGCTGGTCACCGGCTCGGCCTCCGACGCCGGGATGGTGAGCCTGGCGCTGGGACTCAACTCGGCGCTGGGAGCGGGGCAGCGACTGCGAGCGGAGGTCGCCGTCGACCGGCTCGATGGCCAGGATGCGGACCAGGTGCGGGTGCGACGCGACGACCAGGTCCAAGCGGTCCCGGCTGGCGAGGTGGTGCCGGGCGACGTCGTCGAGGTCGCCGCAGGCGACACCGTGGCGGCGGATTGCAGGCTGCTGGATGGCCGCAACCTCGAGGTCGATCAGGCTCCGCTGACCGGTGAATCGGCGCCGGTCGTCAAGTCGTCCGCCGTCTGCCCCGGGACCGCCCCGGTGGCCGAGCGGACCTCGATGCTGTTCGCCGGCACGACCGTGCTGGCCGGCGAAGGCGTCGCCGTCGTGGTCGCCACCGGTGAGCAGACGCAAGCGGGTCGAGCGACGGCCCGGCAGGGCGAGACGGCGCCGGTCACCGGGGTGGATCGCCGACTCCAGGAACTGACCGATCTGACGATCCCGGCCGCTGCCAGCAGCAGCGTGGCGGTGCTGGCCTCCGGTCTGCTGCGACGCGTGCCGCTGCAGGAGGTAGCCGGATCGGCCGTCACCCTGGCGGTGGCCTCCATCCCCGAAGGTCTGCCGCTGCTGGCCTCGATGGGGCAGCGGGCTGCCGCGCGACGGCTGGCCAGCTCCGGGATCGTGGCCCGCAACGTCAGCACGATCGAAGCCCTCGGCAGGGTCGACGTCCTCTGCGTCGACAAGACGGGCACCCTCACCGAGGGCTCGCTGCGACTCACCGAGGTGTCCGATGGCCGTGTTGCCATGCCGGTCGACGAGGTGGGCGACCGACACCGGCGGGTGCTGCTCGCCGCTCGGCGCTCGACTCCGGTACGAGCCGGTGAGCCGTTCGCTCACGCCACCGACGGGGCGGTCGCCGAGGCCACCGACGCCGCTGGGGTGCAGCGGCGCGGCAGCGGTCGATTCGAGCCGCTGGACGACCTGCACTTCGCGCCGGACCGGGGCTACCACGCGGTGCTGGCCGGTACCAGCCGCGGTCCCGTGGTCAGTGTCAAGGGGGCCCCCGAGGTGGTGCTCGACCGGTGCGAGGCCTGGCAGGTGGGTCGTCAGAAGCGCCCGCTGGATCGAGCGGACCGGGACCATCTCGTCGCACACGCAGGCGAGCTTGCCGCGCAGGGGATGCGGGTGCTGGCCGTCGCCGAACGCCGCATGGCGGACCGCTCGGACCTCGCGGACGACGACGTGCAGGAGCTGACGCTACTGGGCTTCGTCGGCCTGCGGGATCCCGCGAGGGCCAGCGCCGCTGAGGCGGTCGGCCGGCTGCGCGAGGCTGGGCTTCGGGTGGTCATGGTGACCGGCGACCACATGGCGACGGCGGTCTCCGTGGCACGCGATGTCGGCCTGGACGACGGCGCGGCCATCACGGCTGAGGAGTTGGCAGCGCTCGGCGATGACGAGCTCGACGCGACCCTGGCCGACGTCACGGTGATCGCCCGCGCCACACCCGAGCACAAGGCAGACCTGGTCCGCGCCTACCAGCAGCGCGACACGGTGGTCGCCATGACCGGCGACGGTGCCAACGACGTGGCTGCCATCCAGCTGGCTGAGGTGGGGATCGCACTCGGTCCACACGCGACCGACGCCGCTCGCCACGCCGCCGATCTGGTCGTGACCGACGAGCGCATGGAGACGCTCGCCGACGCGATCGCCGAGGGCCGCGGCCTGTGGGCTTCGGTGCGGGATGCGGTGGCCGTGCTGGTCGGTGGCAACCTCGGCGAGATCGGCTTCACCGTGGCTGGCAGCGTGGTGACCGGGCGATCGCCGCTGGATGCCAAGCAGCTGCTGCTGGTGAACCTGTTCACCGACGTGGTCCCGGCCACGGTCATCGCGATGTCCCGACCCGAGGGCACCAGCAGCGACGGTCTGCTGCACGAGGGCCCCGAGGCCTCCCTCGGCTCGCTCCTGACCCAGGCGCTCACCTGGCGGGCGATCGGCACCGGTGCCGGTGCCGCTGCGGCCTACCTCCCGGCCCGGTTGACCGGCACTGCCGACCATGCCTCGACGACGGGTCTGGTGGCGCTCGTCGGTGCGCAGCTGCTGCAGACGATCGTCACCCGGCCGAGAGATCTGCGTGTCTGGCTCGCCAGCGCCGGCTCCGCCGCGACGCTGGCCGCGATCGTGCAGACACCCGGCCTCAGCGGCGCCGCCGGCTGTCGTCCGCTGGGACCGCTCGGGTGGACCCTCGGGACCTCAGGCGCCGTTGCCGGGGCGGCCGTCGGTGCGCTCGGTCCCCAGGTGGAGCGTGCCGTGCGTGACCACCGGTCGGCCGCCGCGTCGGAGGCCGATGATCGTCCGGGCCGATCGGTCATCGGTGCGGTGTCGCACGGCAGCGGCGGCCCGGATCCCGGGGACGCTGGCCCCGCCTAGGAACCGTCATCCTCCTGAGCGGCACGTTCCTGTCGCGCTTCGAGGAAGTAGGCCCCGATCGTCCCGGCGAGGGAGGCGAAGACGACGCTGGAGTAGATCGACAGGACGATGGCCAGCAGGCGGCCCACCAGGGTCACCGGCTCCTGGACCATGTTGGCCGCGATGCTGAGGTTCGCCGACCACCACAACGCATCGCCGAGGCTGGTGATCGCGCCCTCACGTCCCCGCTCGAGCACGAACACCAGCTGCCCGCTGCCGAACACGGCGACCACGGTCGCGGCCAACAGGAAGTACAGCCGACCGGCCAGCAGGAGACGGGCGGTGCCGACCGCGCGGTAGGACGCGCCGACCACGCGCCCCAGCGGCAGGACGCGCACCAGTCGCAGCGCACGGAACACCCGCAGCACCCGCAGCAGAGGCAGCACCAGGAACAGCACCGAGGGCCAGTGGCGGCGCAGGAAGCGACCGGGGTGCCCCGATACCGCGAGCTTGACGATGAGCTCGACCGCGAACACCACCCAGATGACGTTGCTGGTCAGGGCCAGCGCCTCGCGTTGGTCGGCTGGTGCGATCAGCTCGTAGGCCACCAACCCCGCCCACACGACCGCGAGCACGGCCATCGGGATGTCGAGCCGGCGCTCGAGCACGGCGGCCAGGCGTTCGCGGTCGGTCGGTTCGGCGTCCGGGTCGGGATCCAGCGTGTGAGCTGCCTCGTCGGTCAGGACTGGTGCCACCCGCTGCGAGTCATCGTGCCCGCCCTCGGAGCTGTCGGACGTGTGCATCGGGCCTCCGTCGTCGCGGCGGTGGATGGGTCGTGGTCCGGGTCGGTCACGGGCCGGATCGGTCGGGCCCGCAGCCGTCAGGCTGCCACATCATCCTCGCCACCACGTCCTGCGACTGGCCGGAATGCCGCTGGTCGGGCCTCCGCCACCCCGGGTCGGTTCAGCCTGCAGCCCGGTGCCCTCGCTCGGTGAGGCACGGCGCTTCCAGTGGGTTGCGATGGAAGACCATGTCGGTGATGACGTCGCCGTCACGCAGGTGCTCGGTGGCCAGTCGCTCGACGCCATCCTTGTCGAGGCCCGCGTACCAGGTGCCCTCGGGGTAGACCACGGCGATGGTGCCCTTGGTGCAGATACCCAGGCAGTCGACCTTGGCCACGGAGACGGTGGCGCGGAGCCCGAGCCGTGCGATCGCCTTGCGCAGGTGCTTGGCGGTCGATGATCCGCCGCAATCGTCGTCGGTGCAGACGAGCACGTGCCGTTGCATCGTGTCGATCCGGGTCTTGGCGACCCGTTTGTCGAGCTTGCTGCTCACGGAACCTCCGATCGCGACGGCCTGGCGGTGGCCCGATCGCTGGTAGGAAGTGAGGTGAACCTTACCTGATGCTCGCCGGTCCCGCGAAGCGCCCGTCGGGCACCTCTGCAGGTCGTGGCCTGGGTGCGGGCACGGTGGGGCACCGTCCGTCGCACGGCACGGTCGACGCGCAGGCCACCCTGCGCGTCTGTACGGTGGGCGCATCTCCGACCCCGCGTCTCCAACCCCACGTCTCCAACCCTACGTCTCCGACCCATGGGATCGACCTTGTTCCAGGTTTCACCGAACGCCGCCAACGTGCTCGCCGAGGCACGCGACGCCCAGGAACTCCCCGAGAACTACGGGGTACGGGTCTTCGCGCAGCCGGACGAGTCCGGCCAGGCCACGCTGGCCCTGGCCTTCGCCGAGCAGCCCGCCGAAGGTGACGAGGTCACCGAGCAGGCGGGAACGCAGGTCTACGTCGCCCCCGAACTCGCCGAGCCGCTGGCCGCGAGCATGCTGGACGTCGCCGATGGTCCCGACGGCCCCGAGCTGACCCTCGTCTCCCAGGACGACGAGGAGCAGTAGCCCCCGCAGGCGCCGCTCGCGCACGGTCGTCCACCGCCTGTGGACGACGGGGCACCACCCCGTCGTCGCGTGGGGATGGCCCGATGAGCCCGCCGCTCGTGCTGCGGTCTATCGTCGGTGCTGTACAGCGACCGTGTGCCGGTGGGCGACGGGAGGAGCAGCGTGTCCGTCTGGCTGCTCGCCGGCGTCGTCCTCTACCTCGTCGGTCTGGCGGCAACCTTCGTCGGTGCCGGGTTGCGGGGGCGCGTCGTCGGTCTGGCGGTGATCTCAGGCGGTGCCGGCATCGCGATCATCTCGGCGCTGCCCATCCGCTCGTGGCAGGCAGCGGTCACCGTGGCGGTCACGCTGGTGCCCCTGGTGCTCGTCGCCGCCGCCTTACGTCGCCGGGTCGAGAAGGTCGCTGACCGGCGGGTCACGCTCGACGACGACGTCCTGTGAGCACCGCGATCGCCATGGTGCTCGCCCTGCCGGTCGTCGGCATCGCGCTCACGGCGCTCCTCACCGGCCGCGCACGCGTCAGGTTGTCGCTGCTGCTGGCTGCCGGCATCGCCAGCTCTGTGCTGCTGCTGGCCCGGTCCGTCCTGGCTGACGGCGCGGCGCAGGCGGTGTCGCTGCGGCTACCGACCGGGGTCGAGGTCCTGCTGGTTGCCGATGGGCTGGCCAGCACCCTGCTGCTGATGACCTCGGTGGTCGGCTTCGCCGTCGTGGCGTTCGCCTGGGCGGAGACCCGCGGAGATCCTGAGCGTGCCCATCCCGCCTACTGGCCGCTGCTGTTCGCCCTGTGGGCGGGGCTCCACCTCCTGCTGCTGGCAGGGGACCTCTTCACGGTCTACCTCATGCTCGAGGTGGTGGCGTTGTGTGGGTCCCTGCTCGTCACGTTGCGCGGCGATCGCGGCAGCGTGCTGGCCGGTACCCGGTACTTCTACGCCGAGCTGGTCGCCTCCACGACGATGCTGCTCGGGATCGCCCTGGTCTGGTCGCAGTCCGGCACGGTGGTGTTCTCCGAGTTGGCCGTAGCGCTGGAGGCAGCGCCGCTGGCACGACTCGGGCTCGCGGTCATGACGATCGGACTGCTGCTCAAGGCGCCGCTCGTCCCCTTGCATTTCTGGCTGCCGGCGGCGCACACGCTGGCCCCCAGTGCCGTCAGCCCGTTGCTGTCCGCGGTGATGGTCAAGGTCGCCTTCGCGGTGCTGATCCGGCTGTGGTTCCTGGCGGTCCCCGACCTGGTCACCACCTCCGCCGCCCAGCTCATCGGTGCGATGGGTGCGTTCGCGATCCTGTGGGGATCGTTCGGGGCGCTGCTGGCCACCGGGCTGAAGCGGTTGGTCGCCTCCTCGACGGTGGCGCAGGTGGGGCTGCTGTTCCTGCTGGTACCGCTGGTGGCGGCCGGATCGGTCGACGGGTGGTCCGGCGGTCTCGTCCTCGCCCTCAGCCATGCTGCCGCGAAGGGGGCCATGTTGATGGCTGCCGCCGTGCTGGTCGACAGCGCCCGCCGGGCCGGTGCTCCGGCCCCGGGCGCCGGCGACCTCACCGAGGTGGCCGACCCCGACAGCGTGCCCGGCACCGCGGCGACGCCGGGCTCCGCGGCGACGCCGGGCTCCGCGGCGACGCCGGGC
>CAYXJD010000024.1:0-11236 GCA_964465225.1 uncultured Actinomycetota bacterium | reverse complement strand
CACCGCGGCGACGCCGGGCTCCGCGGCGACGCCGGGCTCCGCGGCGACGCCGGGCACCGCACCCCGCGGTGAGGCGACCTGGCCGTTGCTGATGGAGCTGCGCGGGAGCGCCGCGCGTCGTCCGATCGCGATGATGGCGTTCGGCATCGCGAGCATCAGCCTCGTCGGTCTGCCACCGAGCGGCGGCTTCGTCGCCAAGTGGTACCTGCTGGTCGGCAGCATCACGACCGGGCAGTGGTGGTGGGTGGCCGTGGTGGTGGCGGGGACCCTGCTCACGGTCGGCTACCTGATGCGGTTCGTTCGGCCGGCCTTCGCGCCACCGTCCGATGACGAGGTCCCCGTGCCCCGTCGGGACGCCCGTGACCTGGTCGCACTCGCCCTTGCCACCTCGACGTTGGTGCTGGGGTTGCTCCCCGGTCCGTTCCTGGCGTTGCTCTCGATCGGGGGACCGCATGGGGGCGGGTGAGCTCGTGGCGTCGCCGCCGGGGGCCAGCGTGCTGGTGTGGCTGCTCGCCACGTCCCTGCTGCCCGCCAGCGTCATCTTCCTGTTGCCTGAGCAGGCGGAGCGCACCCGGCGGGTGGTCAACATGGCCGGTGCCCTCGCCAAGGTCGGCCTGGTCGCGGTGCTGGTCGTGGGCGTGTTCTCGGGCCGGGAATACGAGTGGCGAGCACCCTTCCTGCCCGGGATCGATCTGGTGCTGCGGGCCGATCCCGTACCGCTGCTGTTCGTCTTCCTGTCCGCCCTGCTGTGGCTGACGACGACGATCTACGCGATCGGTTACCTCCGGGAGGACACGCACCGGTCGCGCTTCTTCGGCTTCTTCAGCCTGTGCGTGACCGCGACCGTCGGCATCGCCCTGGCCGGCAACCTGGTCACCCTGCTCGTCTTCTACGAGCTCCTGACCGTCACCACCTACCCGCTCATCGTCCACCAGGGGCACGCACGGGCGCGCGCCGGCGGCCGGATCTACCTGCTGTACACGGTGACGGGCGGCGCCGCGGTGCTGGTCGGAACCGTCTGGCTCCAGACGATCGCCGGCACCGTCGCCTTCCGCGAGACGGCGTTGCTGGTCACGCTCCTGCCCGAGCATCGTGGGGCGCTCACCGCCATCTTCGCGTTGCTGGTGGTCGGGTTCGGTGTCAAGGCCGGCATCGTGCCGTTGCACGTCTGGCTGCCTCACGCCATGGTCGCCCCGGCTCCTGTCAGCGCGCTCCTGCACGCGGTCGCCGTCGTCAAGGCCGGCGCCTACGCGATCGTGCGGGTGGTCCACGACCTGTACGGCGCCGAGCTCGCCGCCGACATCGGTGTCCTGACACCGCTGGCCGTGGCTGCGGCCATCACGATCGTCTACGGCTCGGTGCTTGCGCTCGCCCAGCAGGACCTCAAGCGCCGGTTGGCGTACTCGACGGTCAGCCAGCTGTCCTACATCGTGCTGGGCGTGAGCGTCGTCGGGCTCACCAGCGTCACCGGTGGCGTCGCCCACCTGGTGCACCAGGGCGTGATGAAGGTCACGCTCTTCTACTGCGCCGGCATCCTCGCGACCTCGCTCGGGGTCACCCGGGTGGACCAGCTACGCGGCGTCGCACGCCAGCAACCGCTGACGATGATCGCCTTCACCGTGGCTGCGCTCGGCATGATCGGCGTGCCCCCGACGGTGGGCTTCATCACCAAGTGGCATCTCGGTCTCGGGGCCGTTGAAGCCGGCCAGCCCTGGGTCATCTGGATCCTGGTGGTCAGCACGCTGCTCAACGCCGCCTACTTCCTGCCGCTCATCGCCCGCGCCTGGCTCGCCGAGCCCGACGGCGAGGTGGCGGCCTGGCCGGTCGGGGTGACCTACCCGGCGCGACGTCAGGGGTGGGTGCGGCGCCCGAAGCTGCGCTCCGAAGCGGATCCGTGGCTCCTGCTGCCGCCGCTGGCCACCGGTGCGAGCGTGCTGGTGCTGGGCCTGCTGGCCGGTGCCCCGCTCAGCCCCATCTCCTGGGCCGGCGAGATCGCCCGTGAGCTCCTGGGGCGCGTATGAGCAGCCTGATGCCTGCGGTGCTGTGGACCGCGCCGATCCTGTGGCCCTTCCTGGCGGCCGCGCTGGTCCTGATCGTTGATCGTGGCCGCTCCGTGCTGGTGGTGTCGGGTCCCGTTCCCGCGTTGCTGTTCGCGGTGCTTGGTCCTTCGGGTCCCGCACCTGAGCTGTCCTGGGTGTTGCTCGACCTCCGCCTCGGGCTCGATCCGACCTCGCGGGTGCTGCTGCTGACCACGGCGCTGGTATGGATGGCCGCAGGTATCGCCGCCCGGCGGTTGACGCAGCAGCAGGCCGGCCCGGGGACGTTCTGGCTGGTCACGCTGGGCGGCAACATCGGGCTGGTGCTCGCTGCCGACGTCGTGTCGCTCTACGCCCTGTACGCGATCATGACCTTCGCCGCCTATGGCCTGATCGTGCACGACCGCACCCCGGCCACCCGGCGGGCCGGGCGGGTCTATGTGGTGATGGCCGTCGTCGGGGAGGTGCTGCTGCTCAGCGGACTGTTCCTGGCGGCAGGAGCAGCTGGAAGCACTGACAACGGCGCCGTGGCGGCGGCGCTCGCCGAGGCGTCGGGCGGGTCCCTCATCATCGCGTTGCTGAGCGCCGGTTTCGCGGTCAAGGCCGGCATCGTGCCGTTGCACGTCTGGCTGCCCCTGGCCCATCCCGCCGCTCCGGTACCCGCGAGTGCGGCGCTCAGCGGTGCGATGATCAAGGCAGGCCTCGTCGGGTGGCTCAGCCTGCTGCCGCTGGGGTCGACCAGCGCACCAGGATGGTCGGCCACGTTCGTCGGTGTGGGGTTGCTCACGGCCTTCTGGGGTGTCGCGGTCGGGCTGGGGCAGGACCGTCCCAAGGTGGTGCTCGCCTACTCGAGCATCAGCCAGATGGGGCTGATCGCGGTGCTGATCGGACTCGCGTTCGCCTCCCCGACGGCGACGCCGGTGGCGGTCGCGGCGGCCGTCACCTACGCGCTGCACCACGGGGTGGCCAAGGGGGCGCTCTTCCTCGGCGTCGGGGTTCGCTCGACGTGGACGGGCCCGCGTGGGCGCCTCGTGGTCCTGGCCGGGACGGTGCTGGCGGGTCTGTCGCTGGCGGGCGCGCCGCTGAGCAGCGGCTGGGTCGCGAAGGGGCTGGTGAAGTCGTCCGTGGCCGCGGCCGACGTGGGGTGGGCGGGAACGCTCACCTGGCTGCTCTCCCTGGCAGCGGTCGGAACGACCCTGCTGATCGCCCGCTTGCTGGTCCTGCTGGCCAGGCCGATTCCCGGTGACGACGTGGCGGCCCGGCCGATGTCTGACGATGGCGTGGCGGGGATGGCAGCCGATCCGCTCGACCGGGCGTTGGTGTCGGGATGGGGGCTGCTGCTCGTGGCCACGCTCGCGGCGACCTGGATGGTGCCCGCCCGGTGGCTGGCAGGGGTCTCGCGGCCGGAGGTCTACGCCGCGTCGTTGTGGGACGCGGCGTGGCCGGTCCTCCTCGGCCTCGCGCTGGCCGGCGCGGCGGTGCTGCTCCGGCGGCGAGCCGGCCACGCCGTCGTCCGGGCGGTGCCGCGGGTGCCGGCCGGTGATCTCGTCGTGCTCGCCGAGGCCACGGTGCCGGCGTCGTCCCGCGCGGCGCGCCGGATGGTGGTCGGCACGGTGCGGCTCCGGGACCACCTCGGTGGCCTGGTCGCCAGGTTCGAGGCCCGGGTGAGGCCGGGAGAGGGGTTCGTACACCTCGACGTGGTGCTACGGCGTTGGCAGGTCGCGGGTGTGCTGTTCGTGCTGCTCGGCGCGGCGCTGATCGCTGCGCTCGGTGGCGGTGTTGGGTGAGAGCTGAGCGCCGAGCGCTGGCCCGGGTCGGGGTGTGGAGCCGGCCGTGGATGGCCGGATCACTACCCCGAGGTGGCTACGTGGCCCGAGCGGGGTAGGTCGCCGGACGCTCGTGGCCGGCGCCCGTCACCGATGGCAGGTCAGATGCGCCGCCGCCGGGCCGCCACTGCGCCGCCGCCGGACCGCCACTGCGCCGCCGCCGGAGCGGCGCGCCGATGGCGCCGGATCGCGGTCAGCGGACCATCTGGAGGAAGCGCTGGGTGCGCTCCTGCTGGGGGTCGGTGAGGACCTGCTTGGGAGGACCCTCCTCGACGACGACGCCGGCGTCCATGAACACGACCCGGTCCCCGACCTCCTGGGCGAAGCCCATCTCGTGGGTGACCACCATCATCGTCATGCCCTCGGTGGCGAGGTCGCGCATGACCGAGAGCACCTCGCCGACCAGCTCCGGGTCCAGGGCCGAGGTGGGTTCGTCGAAGAGCATCATGTCCGGGTCCATCGACAACGCCCGGGCGATCGCGACGCGCTGCTGCTGCCCGCCCGAGAGGTGGGAGGGGTAGGCGTCGACCTTGTCCGAGAGCCCGACCCGCTCGAGGTTGTGACGCGCCACCTCGCGAGCCTTCGACTTGCTCCGGCCCCGCACCCGGCGTTGCGCGATCGTCAGGTTGCGCAGCACCGACAGGTGGGGGAACAGGTTGAAGGACTGGAACACCATCCCGATCCGGCTGCGCAACTCGTCGACGTCGGCATCGATGTCGGTGATGTCCTCGCCCTCGATCAGGATGCGCCCCGAGGTCGGTTCCTCCAGCCGGTTGACACAACGCAGCAGCGTGGACTTGCCCGAGCCCGAGGGGCCGATCACGCACACCACCTCGCCGGTGTTGACGTGGAAGTCGAAGCCCTTCAGCACCTCGAGCTCACCGAAGGACTTGTGGAGGTCCCGCACCTCGATCGCGGGGAGCTCTCCGTTCGGTGCACCTGCGGCCATGGAGCTGGTCGCTGCTTCGCCTGTGGCCATGGTCCCGGTCTCCGGTGGGGTGAGGGGTGGCTCGGTGGGTGGGTGAGGGGTAGCTCGGTGGGCGGGTGGAGAGCGGCGGGTGAGGGTCAGCGCGAGCGGGCGTTGCGCCGCTCCAGCACGCGGACGAACTGGGTCAACGGCACGGTGATCATCAGGTAGACCGCGCCGACCACGATCAGCGGGGTGGCGTTGGCGTTGGTGTTGAGCAGGTCCCGGCCGAACTTCAACAGCTCCTTGCTGGCCGGGGTGGTGCCGATCACGAACAGCAGGGAGGTGTCCTTGATCAGCAGGACCAGCTCGTTGGTGAGCGGTGGGATGATGATGCGGAAGCCCTGGGGGATGATGATCGAGATCATGGCCCACGTGTAGGACATGCCCAGCGATCGGGCGGCCTCCATCTGTCCCTTCGGCACCCCCTCGATCCCAGCCCGGATCGTCTCTGCCATGTAGGCGGCGGCCACGATGCCGAGGCCCAACGTGATGGTCACCAGGGTGGGCCACCGGGTGCCGAAGGCGATGGGGATCCCGATGCCGACCAGGAAGATCGTCAGCAGCGCCGGGAGCCCGCGGAAGATCTCGATGTAGAGCGTCGCCGCCCAGCGGTAGGGCGCGATCGACGACAGTCGCATCAGCGCGAGGAGCAGCCCGAACGCCAACCCGAAGCTGAAGGCCAGGAAGGTGTAGAGGATCGTGTTGCGTGCTGCGATCGTCAGCACCTCGGGGAACATCGACCGGGCGAGTTCGGCGTTGAGGAAGTTGCGCCGGATCGTGTCCCAATCCGCGATCACCAACAGCGCGAGGATCGCGACGGCGAACAGCACGTACATCGCGACGCGGATGAGTTGTTGCTGTTGGCGTTTCGTCAGCCGTCTCCGGCTGCTCGACGCCGCCTTCGACGTGCTCGCCGACATCGCTGTGCTCCCCTCAGCGGTCGTGCCACCGGCGGCACCGTAGACGATGCCGGACCTGAACAGCCCCACATCGAGGTGGTGGGTCGCTCGGGCCCGGCATCGAGGATGGTCCGGCCGGTCACGTCGCTGCGACGTGACCGGCCGGGGGCCGGATCAGGCCTCGCCGAAGTAGCTGTCGAAGATCTCGTCGTAGGTACCGTCGGCGCGTACTTCCTCGAGGGTGTCGTTGAGCAGCGCCACCAGGCCGTCCTCCCGGTCCTGGACCATCGCGAAGCCGTAGTCCTCGCCGGTGTCGTAGGTCTCGATCACCTCGACGGTGTCGTCCTGGTCGGCGCGGTTGGCGTTGACCGGCTCGTCCTGGAGGATCGCGTCGATCTGGCCGGCCTCGAGCGCAGTGAACAGATCACCGCCACCCTCGTAGGCGCGGATCTCCGCGCCGGGGACGTTCGCCTCGGCGTAGTCGGCGCCGGTGGTCCCGGACTGCACGCCCACGGTCACGCCTTCGACGAGGTCGTCGATGGAGGAGATGTCGGAGCCGACCGGCACGAGCAGGGACTGGATCGCTGAGTAGTAGGGCTCGGTGAAGTCGACGTTGGCGGCACGCTCCTCGGTGATGGTGATGGCGGAGGCGGCGACGTCGCAGGTGCCGGCGGCCATCTCCGCGCCGGAGGTCAGGCCCTCGAAGCCGGTGTTGATCACGGTCAGGTCGAGCCCGTTGCGGTCGGCGATCTCCTGCATCAGGTCGATGTCGAAGCCGCTGTAGCCGGAGGGGCTGTCGGGGTCCTCGAACTCGAAGGGCTCGTAGGGGACCTCCGAGCACACGGTCAAGGTGCCCTCGTTGACCAGGTTCAGATCGGCAGCCGCTTCGCCACCGTTGCCCTCCTCCCCCTCGTCGGTGTCGTCGGTGTCGTCGGTGTCGTCGGTGTCGTCGGTTGCTTCGTCGGTGGTGTCGTCGGGGGTGTCGTCCGCGTCGTCCCCGCCACAGGCGGCGAGGGTCAGCGCGAGGACGGCGGTGAGGGCGACTGCGCGGAAGCTCCGTCGCATGGCTCAGCTCCTGGGTCCGGGATCTAGGTGTCGTGCCGGATGTCGGCGTCTACGACCAGGGTCGTACCGACGACGCTACGCCACGTGGCGGCCTCCTGCACGGTCAGGGCGTCCTGGCCGATACCGTCCGCGCTCAGCGGGCGGCGCGGTCCTCACATGATGGACAGCTGACGACGCGTGGTCGAGCCGTGTCGGGCGGGTTCACCCCGACAGGGTGACGCCAGGTAGCCGCCCGACGGCGACCCTGCGCATCGGGCAGCCGCCGGCTGCCCCGTTCTCCCCTGCCGCGACGATGTGTCGTCGGTAGGCCGCACACCGATCATCCCCCAGAGGTGCTCCACATGTCGATCCTCCAGTGGTTCCTGCTCATGCTGTACTTCACGTTCTTCGTGATCTGGATCTGGTTGCTGATCTCGGTCTACGCCGACGTCTTCCGCAGCAAGGACCTCAGCGGCGTGGCCAAGGCCGGCTGGGTCTTCCTGCTGCTGATCCTGCCCTACATCGGTGTGCTGATCTACCTCATCGCCCGCGGTGGTTCGATGCAGGAGCGCAACGTCCAGCGGGCGCAGGCGGCCGAGGAAGCCACCCAGGCCTTCATCCGCGAAGCTGCGGGAGCTCACAGCCCCGCGGAGGAGCTCACGAAGCTGGCCGAACTCAAGGAGCGTGGCGTCCTCAGCGCCGAGGAGTTCGACGCACAGAAGGCCAAGCTGCTCGCCTGAGCTCCGACCGATGCCGATGCCCGCGGTGCGGGGCTGACACGGGGGGCTGCTCCGCCGCGACGGCGGCAGCCGGCGATCAGGCGATCGGCAGACCGGCGAGCAGGGTCACGGTGAGCAGCACCGACGCGACGATCTCGCCGACACCGACCACCGCCGGTCTGACCGGCCGGCCCCGCCGTCGGTGCATCGCCGGCCCGAACCAGGCACGCACTGCCAGCACGAGCCACAGCACGACGAGCCAGGCCGACTGCCACCCGGTGGCGACGAGCCCGGCGGCGGCGGCCACCCCGGCGAGGTGGTAGGCCACGGAGGCCCGGAGGTAACCGGCGCGGCCGCGTTCGCGGATCATCGTCTTGACGTAGAGGACGGTGCCCAGGAAGTAGGCGGTGAGCACTGAGAACGCCACCCACAACGAGGTCCACTCGCTCCCTCCCCCGGCGTCGAAGGCGACCGGCGCCATCAGGCACGCCGTCACGACGGTGATCGTGTCGTTCGTCAGTGAGCGATCGGCTCCGCGAAGGGTGAGCCAGAGGCTCGTCGCGAGCAACGGGAGGAACAGCGGGAGCCAGCGCGCCAGGTGCGGAGCTGCTGCCAGGGTGAGGAGACCGAGTAACAGCGCGGCGCTGGCGTACACGAGCACCGGCGGTAGGTGGCGTCGACGCCGCCGTGCCCGTAGCCACCGTGTGGTGGCGTGGTAGGCGAGGTAGCCGACCAGCCAGAAGGCGGCCAGTGGCAGGTGGCTCGGGTCGGGTCCGGCCAGCCAGATGCCGACGACCACCGGCAGCGTGAGCATCGCCCAGGCACCGTGCTGCTCGGGTACCCAGCCGGCACTGCGGCGCCGGGGCTGCGCGGTCCTGGTCGGTGGCACGGAAGCCGCTGCTCAGCCGGACCGCGCGCCACGCTGCCACCAGCGTCTGGGTGGCTCGCGGCGCTGCGTTCCGTCACCAGCCTCGGGCAGCAGCCCCGGAGCGTGGACCTCGACCGCGGCCTGCAGCGCACGTGGAGACGGGTTGACCATCGCCTGCTGGCCGACGACCACCGTGGGCACCGTCTCGTCGCCGCCGGTGATCGCACGGACCGCCGCCGCTGCTTCGGGATCATCCCAGATGTCGTGGCGCGTCGTCGGGAGCCCGCTGCGGTCGATCCAGCGCAGCAACCGGGTGCAGAACGCGCAGCCGGGACGCCAGTAGACCGTGATCGTGCCAGCCGTGCCGTCGGGAGCGGATCCGGTCGACATCGTGGCTCCTCGACGCACTCGGGCAACGGTCTTGTGCAGCCTCGAGCGGCAGCGGTCTCGGGACGAAGCTACGTCAGGGTGCCAACGGTAGAGAGCGCCTCGGTCTTCCCTCGTCTCAGGTGCTGCACGCTCAGCGCCCGGACGCTGACGGGGCCACCCGGTAGCGCGTCACGCTTGGTCCACCATCCGAGCGCACCAGGCGAGGACATGCGTGCATGGCCGGTTGCCGACTGTCGCCGGAGCCTCCCAGGTCGTACGCTCATGCAACTATCTCCCGATGCTGTCCGCTGTGGGCGGTACGACCACCGCCCCGAGGCGGCGATGTGGCGGCGGTGCGTCGCCCTCGGAGCCGCCCGAGCACGAGCGGGCCCCGGTCCCGCCCGATCCCTGCACCGCTCAGGGACCGAAGGCCCACCGGACGGCCGCGGAACCATCCGATCGCTGCGACCCACCCCACCTCCTCCGACGCGCCGCGTCACGGCAACCTGCTCCCGGAGTCACCGTGAAGACCCTGATCCGTCTGCTCGCCGGGATGACGTCCCGCTTCCCATGGCTCGTGCTGGCCGTCACCCTGGCACTGACGGTGGTGTTCGCCGGTCTGGCCACGACGCTGGAGAGTGCCTCCGGGCAGGAGGGGTTCTCCCCGGAGTCCGAGGAGATCCGGGCCTCGGAGCGGATCGCCGAGCTGTTCGGTGACAGTTCGACCTCCTCGGTCATGCAGGTGATCGTCGAGAACGAGGGCGGGGACGTGCTGACGCGCGAAGCCCTCGACGTCGTGGCCGAGATCGAGGCGGGCATCGCCGACTCGGACACGGCCGAGTTCATCGTCGACCGGCCTGGCCAACCCGGGATACTGAGCTATCTGGCCCCCGTGCGGCAGGCCATGGCGGCACAGGGCCTGACCGTCGACGATCTGCCCGACGATGCCACCGTCAAGCAGTTGTACGCCGACACGCTCGCCTCGGCCGGCCCGGAGCTCGGGTTCGCCTCGCAGCTGATCCCCGAGGAGGCGGGGGACAGCCCGGACATCGGGATGGTGCTGGTGTTCGTCGAGGCCACCACCGACATCGACGACCAGATCGAGCGCGAGGTCGCGGTGGCGGACGCGGTGCGCGAGGTCGACGAGACCACCGACCTCGAGGTCGCGCCCTTCAGTTTCTCGCTGCTCTTCGGCGACCAGGAGGACTTCCTCGGCGAGGTCGCGGAGCTGTTCACACTGGCCTTCGCCATCATCGTCGTCGTCCTCCTGTTCGTCTTCTGGGTCAGTCCGATCGGCACGACGAAGCGGCTCGCGTCGGCCCGCCGGATGCTGGCCGACACCGCCGTGGTCATGCTGACGATCGTGCTCGTGGTGCTGTGGATGAACGGGGTCGGCGCGTTGCTCCAGCGGGCCGGGTTCCTCGGTCCGCTGACCGAGGTCGCTCAGATCGTGCCGATCCTGCTGGTCGGGCTCGGAGTGGACTACGGCATCCACCTCACCTCCCGCTACCGCGATGAGGTGGGAGCGGGCCGCAGCGTCGACGGCAGCATGCGGACCGCGATCGGCACGGTCGGTGTGGCGCTGGTCCTGGCCACCTTGACCACCGCGATCGGGTTCCTCACCAACGTCGTCAACCCGATACCGGCACTGCGCGACTTCGGCATCCTGGCCTCGGTCGGCATCGTGCTGTCGTTCGTGCTGATGCTCACCTTCGTCCCGGCCTTGCGCATCGTCCTCGACCGTCGTGCCGAAGCTGGCGACCGTCTGCCGACAGAGGGCCTCGGAGCGACCCGCGACCGCCTGCTGCCCGAGGTCGCGGCGAAGACGTCGGTCCTCGCCGAGCGGGCACCGATCCCGACGCTGGTGGTCGCCCTGCTGCTCGGTGGCCTCGGCTACCTCGGACTGAGCAACATCTCCACGGAGTTCTCCTTCACCGACTTCCTGCCCGAGGACTCACCGGTCGTGGCGACCCTGACCACGATCGAGGAATCCTTCGGGGGCGGGTTCGGTGAGACCAGCCAGGTCCTGGTCGAGGACGTCGACCAGTCCGACCCCGAGGTGTTCAACGCCTACGGCGAGGTCGCCGCTGAGCTCGGTGACACCCCGGGGGTGTTGACCGTGACGACCCCGATGGGTGAGGTCGCGTCCGCGACGTCGCCGGTCACCGTGGTCCGGCAGCTGCTGGCCCCTGGTCCCGACGGCACCCCGCTGGCCCCCGGGTTCGCGGAAGCGGCCATCGCGGCGGGGTTCGATCCACAGACCGGGCGCATGGCCGAGGATGGCGACGTCGCAGCCCTCTACTCCGCCGCCCGCGAGGTGGCGCCGGAGCGGATCGGGGCGGTGGTGGCCTTCGACGGCGAGGAGCCGGTCGCTGGTCTGCTGGAGATCGACACCCAGGCGGGTGACGAGGATGCCCTGGAACTGCGTGACGCGATCGCCGAGGACGCCGGCGCGCTCACCGACGCCGGTGCGGCGGTGACGATCACCTCCAACGAGATCATCAC
>CAYXJD010000023.1:0-20829 GCA_964465225.1 uncultured Actinomycetota bacterium | reverse complement strand
CGCAGTTGGCCGAGGAGGTGGGCTGCGCCGAGGCGGTGACCAACCCCTTCCGCAGCATCGTGGTCCGGGCGATCGAGACCGCCTACGCCTTCGACGAGGCCCTGCGGCTGATCGAGGCCTACGAGCGTCCCGACGAGCCGGCGGTGGCGGTCGAGCCGGTGGCCGGTACCGGCCACGGCGCCACCGAGGCGCCCCGTGGCATCCTCTACCACCGCTATACCCTCGACGACGACGGCCTGATCACGGATGCGGTGATCGTGCCCCCGACCTCACAGAACCAGCCCGCCATCGAGGAGGACCTCCTCGACTTCGTCCAGGCGCACCTGGAGTTGGACGATGCTGCTCTGCAGTGGCAGTGCGAGCAGGCGATCCGCAACTACGACCCGTGTATCTCCTGTTCGACCCACTTCCTCGACCTCACGGTGCGACGCCGGTGACCGTCCTGGTCCTGGGTGTCGGCCATCCCGACCGCGGCGACGACGCGGCCGGCCCCCTGGTGGCGCGGGGCGTGGACGGCACCCCTGGGGTCGTGGCGCGGGTGGTGAGCGGCGACCCCAGCCAGCTCCTGACCGATCCCCTATGGGACAGCGCCGACCGGGTCGTGCTGATCGACAGCGTCCACACCGGGCATCGTCCCGGCACCGTGCACCACTGGAGCGGGCCGAGGTTGCTCGAGCACGTTCCCGCCACCGGTGGTGGGACGCACGACCTCGGGGTGGCGACCACGCTCCACCTGGCCGCTGCGCTCGGCCGCTTCCCAGCCGACCTGACCGTGATCGGCATAGAGGGCGAGTGCGTCGACATCGGACGACCACCGTGCCGAGCTGTGCGCCACGCGGCGGCGATGGTGGCCGCTGCTCTGGCTCGGAGCCCCGAAGGGGGCGAGAGGGCCGATGCCAGCCGCGCCCTCGACGTCGCCGCCAGGGTCCTCGACCCGCAGGTCGGGGTCCGCGGCCCGCAACGCCGTCAGGTGCGCCTGGGTCAGGGCTGACTGCGCCTGCTCGTCGCTGATCGTCGCTGCCAGGTCGCCACCCTGCGGCCCGTAGCGTCCGAACTGCGCATGGTTCATACCCTCCACCTCGACCATGATCGCGTTCGGCGGCAGGAGCTCCCGACGCTCGGCGATGTCGGCCGGCGTGGCCAGACCGTCGCGTGTGCCCGACACCGACAGCACCGAGAGGTCCGTCCGCGAGCTGAGCTCGGCCCCGGCGGTGGCGAAGGACGCCCACAGCGTCAAGCCGTCCACCGTTCCGGCCGGCTGGTCGCCGAGCCAGCTGGCGGCCATCGCGCCCCCCAGGGAGTGCCCACCGACCCACCACCGGTCGATCTGCGGGGTGTCGGCGATCAGGTCCGCAGCTCGCGAACGGCCGAAGACGGCGAGGTTGAGGGGCATCCGCGGGATGAGTACCAGCAGGTCGGCCTCGGCGACGATCGGTGCCCAGGTGGCGATGTAGGCCTGGTGATGCACGCGGGCACCCGGGTAGAACACCACGCCCCGCGTCGGGACGGCATCGCTCGGCCGCAGCTCCACCACGGGACCCAGCGTGACCTCGACCGCCGGATCCGCCAGCGCTGCCTGCAGGGGTCCGGGCTCAGGTGGCCGTGCCAGGCTGGCCCAGACCACGAAGGCCACGAGCCCGATGGTGAGCAGCCCGACGATCGCGAGCAGGATCACCCGGAGCCGGGAGCGGCCCTTCGATGGCCGGCCCCGGCGATCGCTCGAGCGCGTCGCCGCGTCGTCGGCGCCACCGCCCGGGGGCGGCAGTGCCGCCGTGGTCAACATCAGCAGATCCGCGGCAGCTGCTCGCCGAGCGGCAGGTCCACGACCCGCCGGGCACCGATGCCGGTGCGCGCCACGACGATGCCCCGGTGGTCCTCGACGACCTCGCCGACCCGCACCGCCTCGCGGCCATGGGGGTGGCTGCGCATCGCTGCCAGGACCTCGTCAGCCACCTCGGGAGCGACGACGGCCACGAGCTTGCCCTCGTTGGCCACGTGGGTCGGGTCGAGACCGAGGAAGCCGCAGGCCGCAGCCACGTCGCCCGGGACGGGGACATCGCGCTCCACGTACTCGATGCCCGCGTCGCCAGCCTCAGCCAGCTCGCACAGCACGGCCGCGAAGCCCCCTCGGGTGGCATCACGCAGCGCCCGGACCCCACCACCCGGCGCCGTGGCGAGCATCGTCTGGACCAGGCCGGTCAGCGGTGCGGAGTCGGTCCGCAGCTCGGTCTCGAACTCGAGTCCTTCCCGCAGGCTCATGATCGCCATGCCGTGCTGGCCGATCGGGCCGCTGAGCAGGACCTGGTCACCGGGCCGCACGCACCGGGGACCGAGCTCCACACCCTCCGGCACGACCCCGAAGCCGGCCGTGGTGATCGTCAGGCCACCGCCGCGGTCCCGGGCCTCCACCACCTTGGTGTCGCCGGTGACGAGCTGGACCTCCGCCGCGATGGCGGCGCGGCCCATGTCCTCGGCGATCCGGCCCAGTGTGGCCAGCTCGAGCCCCTCCTCGAGGACGAACGCCGTCGACAGCACGAGCGGGACCGCCCCGGTCATGGCGATGTCGTTGACCGTGCCGTTGACGGCCAGGTCACCGATGCTGCCACCCGGGAAGATGACGGGGGTGACGACGTAGCTGTCGGTGGAGAAGGCCAGGCGGCCGCCACCGGTGGGCAGGGACAGGACCGCGGCATCGTGGGAGGGGTCGTCGACGTCTCCGCCGAACGCGGGACGGAACAGGTGCTCGATCAGCTCCTGGGACAGGCGGCCACCACCTCCGTGTCCGGTGACGATCCGCTCGTGATCACGCAAGGGGAGGGGGCAGCTCCACGCCCCGGAGGCGACGCTGGTGACGACCTCGGTCTCCCTGGTCACGTTCGCACCTTCTCCGGCACGTCCAGCCGGCGGTACTGGTAGTAGGCCGCACAGGCCCCCTCGGAGGACACCATGGTCGCGCCCAGCGGCTTGCGGGGCGTGCAGGTCGTGCCGAACTGCTCACACTCGTTCGGCTTGATCAGCCCCTGCAGCACCTCACCCGAGCGGCACGATGGTGACTCCTCGACGTGGAGGTCCTGCACCTCGAAGCGACGTTCGGCGTCGAACCGGCCGTACCGGGGCGACAGCCGCCAACCGCTGGCCGGGATGACCCCGATGCCCCGCCAGGGACGGTCGCACACCTCGAAGACGTCGGCCAGGACCGCCTGCGCGGCCGGGTTGCCCCCGGCCTGTACGGCTCGGGGGTAGGCGTTCTCCACCTCGGCGCGGCCCTCCTCCAACTGCAGCAGCGCCCGGCGGATCCCCTCGAGCACGTCCAGCGGTTCGAACCCGGTGACCACGATCGGCACCCTGAAGCGCTCCACCAGCGGCTCGTACTCGGCGGTGCCCATCACGACGTTGACGTGCCCGGCGGCGAGGTAGGCGTTGACCTGGGTGTCGGGCGAGGAGGCGATCGCCGCGATCGCCGGCGGGACCAGCACGTGGCTGACCAGCATGGAGAAGTTGGTGAGCCCGCGCCGCTCGGCCTCGACCACCGTCATCGCATTGGCCGGCGCGGTGGTCTCGAACCCGATACCGAAGAAGACGACCTCCTTGTCCGGGTTGTCGGCCGCGATCCGGACCGCGTCCAGCGGTGAGTACACGACCCGGACATCGCCACCGTTCGAGCGGATCTGGAACAGGTCGTGGTGGCTGCCGGGTACCCGCAACATGTCACCGAAGGAGCAGAAGATCGTGTCGTCACGGGCCGCGATGGCCAGTGCCTTGTCGATCGTCTCCAGCGGGGTCACGCAGACGGGGCAGCCCGGGCCGTGGATGAGACGGACCTGCTCGGGTAGCAGCTGGTCGATGCCGTTACGCACGATCGAGTGGGTCTGTCCGCCACAGACCTCCATCAGCGCCCACGGCCGGGTGACGATCCGCTCGATGTCCTCGAACTGCTGCCGGGCGAGCTCGGGGTCGTTGAACTCGTCGAGGTACTTCACGCGTCGTCTCCTCCGGCGCCGGGCGTCGATCCCGTGAGCGGGGCTCCCGGCGGTGGGCGCCGGGCGCCGTCGTCGGGCGCCGACCCGGCTGGCGCGGGCTCCTCACCGAGCTCCTCGGCCAGGTTGCCGATCGAGCGGATCAGTTCGAGCGTCTCCAGTGCCGAGTCCTCATCGATCCGCGTGATCGCGAACCCGACGTGGACCAGGGTGTAGTCACCCACCTCCGCCTCCGGCAGGTACGCCAGGCAGACGTCCTTGCGGATCCCACCGAAGTCGACGGACGCCATCGGCGTGCCCTGCTCGTCACGGATCGCCTCGATCCGTCCGGGTACCCCCAGGCACATCGTCGTTCCTTCCGTCGTCAGTGATCGGTGGGCAGCGGTCGGTCCGGTGTGGGCCGGTCGCCAGCGGTGCCACCGGCACCAGCAGCCAGCCGCGCGGCGACCGCGGCCAGCTGCCCGTAGGCCAGCCCGCCGTCGTTGGCGGGGACCAGGCGGTGGGTCAACACGGTGTGTCCTCGCTGCTCCAGTCGCGTCCGGGTCCGGGTCGTCAACCAGGCGTTCTGGAACACCCCGCCGGTCAGCCCCACCGTACGCGTTCCACCATCCGCTGCCACCCGATCAGCCACCGCGGTGATGGCAGCGGTGACGGCGAGGTGGAACCCGGCGGCGATCGCGGTGCGGTCCACCCCGGCGAGCACGTCCGCGACGACCGCCCGTAGGACCGGCGTGGGGTCGAGGACCAGCGCCGGGGCAGTGGACGTGCCCGCAACCCGCTCACCGCCCAGAGGTGCGTCCACCGTCATCGCGCCACCGGTGCCGGGATCGGGGCCTGGACGGGGGGCGATCGCGAAGCGGTAGTGGGGAGCATGCTCGTCGGCGTTGCCGGCCTGGCTCCAGGCGTCGGCCAGCCACTCGAGTTCGATGGCGGCCTGGCCCTCGTAGCTGATGCGCTGCCGCACGCCGAGCAGGGCGCTGACCGCATCGAAGAGCCGACCGGCCGAGGAGGTGGGCACGCAGGCCACGTCCCGCTCGAGCTGGGAGTGCAGCAGGTCGAGCTCACCGCTCGTCAGCGCGGCGACACAGGGCAGCGACGGCTCCCACGCGATCCCGGCGGCCCACAGGTGGGCCAGGGCCATCCGCGCGGGGTTGGTGACGGCGGAGTCCCCGCCGGGCAGCGGCACGGTGGCCAGGTGGGCGGCGCGCACCGCCGCAGCCTGGCTGGAGAGCAGGAACTCGCCACCCCACACGGTGTGATCGGAGCCGTAGCCGGTGCCGTCGAAGGTGGCCACGAGCGCAACCTCGTGGGGGCCCAGACCGTGCTCCGCGAGCAGTGCCGCCGCGTGAGCATGGTGGTGTTGGACGGCTTGGAGCCGCTCCCGGTGGTACCGCCGCGCCCAGGCATGGGTCGCGTAGGAGGGGTGCGGGTCGACCACGACGTGTTCCGGCTCGATCTGGAAGAACCTCGTCAGCTGCTCGGTGGTCCGCTCGAAGGCCTGCAGGGTCTCCAGCGCCCCGAGGTCCCCGATGTGCTGGCTCAGCCACGCCTGCCGTCCGTTGGCCACCCCGACGGTGTTCTTGAGCTCCGCACCGACCGCGAGCAGGGGAGGAGCATCGCTCGGAAGGCGCACCGGCAGGGGGGCATCGCCTCGCGAGCGCCGGATCGGCACCACCTCGCCGTCGATCTCACGGACCACACCGTCGTCGCAGGGCACGTGGATGGGGCGGTCGTGCAGCAGGAACCCGTCCACCAAGGGTGCGAGGCGATCGCGCGCGTCACCATCGTCGAAACAGATGGGCTCGCCGCTGAGGTTGCCGCTGGTCATCACGAGCACCCGCGGCACCAACCTCGTCCCGTCGGGCCCTGGGGCCAGGAGCAGCTCGTGCAGTGGTGACGACGGCAGCATGACGCCGAGCCAGGGGTTGCCGGGGGCCACCTCGTCCGCCACCTCCAGACCGTCCGCCGATCCGGGTGCGTCCACCGGCCCTTCCGCGTGCCACGCTGCGCGTCGCCGGACCAACACCACCGGCCGCTGTGAGGAGCGCAAGGCGACCAGTTCGGTGTCGCTGCAGACAGCGATGGCCTGCGCCACCTCGACGTCGGCGACCATCACCGCGAAGGGCTTGTCGGGGCGGTGCTTGCGTCGGCGCAGCAGCGCGAGTGCCGCAGGCGCCGTGGCATCACACGCCAGGTGGAAACCACCGACGCCCTTGAGCGCGATGGTGCCACCCTCCGCCAGGCACTGCTGGGCAGCCATCAGCGCCGGCTCGGTGCCGGTGATCGGTCCAGCGCCCGCGGCACCGCCCCGACGGCGGTGGGTGTCCGCATGAAGGCCAGCCGGACGCGCGACGGGCTCGTAGCGCAGGGTGGGACCACAGTCGGGACAGGCGATCGGCTGGGCGTGGAAGCGCCGGTCAGTGGGGTCCTCGTACTCAGCGCGGCACGCTGCGCACATCGCGAAGCCGGCCATGGTCGTCGCCGGGCGGTCGTAGGGCAGAGAGCGCACGATCGTGAAGCGGGGTCCGCAGTTGGTGCAGGTCACGAACGGGTGCCGGTACCGGCGGTCGTCAGGGTCGAACAGCTCCGCCCTGCAGTCGTCACAGATGGCGATGTCGGGAGGGACCAGGGTCGCGACGGACCCACCGACCGGGCTCGCGACGATGCGGAACGTCGGATCGCCGCCCCCCTCGGCAACCGGGGACATCGGCCGCACCTGGACATCGTGGACGCGAGCCAGTGGCGGCGCGTCCTGCCTGACGCGCAGGACGAAGGCATCGACCGCCGCATCGGGGCCCTCCACCTCTGCGAACACCCCGGCGGCATCGTTGCCCACGTGCCCGACCAGACCGAGCTCACCAGCCAGCCGGTGCACGAACGGTCGGAAGCCGACACCCTGGACGACGCCGGAGATCCGCACCTGGAGACGGGTCCGCGTCGCGGGCATCCGAACTCCGATCCGGCCGGGACATCGCCACGGCGGCCGGGCCAGACGCTGGACCCGATCAGCCGGTGCGGCGGCTGTTGCCGGTTGCAGTCTCACCGGCCCGTGGCGCCCCTCGCAAGGTCTCACGGCCCTGGTCCAGGGATCGGAGGACCCGCTCGACGGGCACGCGAAGGCCGGCCCGACCACCACCGTGGCGCCGCTGCCTGCCTGGGGGTGGAGCTACCCGGCCCGGTCGTAGCGCCAGCTGTAGCTCTCGCTCGACGTCGTGCCATCCGGATAGGTGACCGTCCGGCCGCAGTCGACCCGGAAGGACTCACCTCGGTACGCGTACGGCTGTCCGGTGAAGGTGTCGACCTCCGCCCACGGCAGGCTGACGAAGCTGACGGTCACCGAGTCCGGTTCCTGATCGGCGACGATCGTGATCGGGTGCGGGGAGTCGTTCGTCACGACGACGTCGAGGACGTTCCAGGCCAAGGTCGCCTCACGGCACATCGGGTAACGCTCGAAGTAGATGCTGTGCTGACGGAACTCGTCGAGCTGTATGCCGGAGAACCACGCGGCGTTGACGAAGGTGGTCCCCATCTGACTGACACCCCCGCCCACGACGCTGATGAGCTGACCACCACTGTCGATGAACCCGTCCTCGACGAAGCCCCGTGCCCGGGTCCGCTCCCCGATCCCCTGGTTCAGTGAGTAGGTCTCGCCGGGAGCGATCACGTCACCGTCGATGTAGTCCGCTGCCAGGCCGATGTTGGTGTTGCGATCCTGACCCGGCACCAGCGGGGTGGTGAAGCTGGAGACGACCTGCACCACGGGTTCGGGCTGCGGCTCGGGTTCCGGCTCGAAGGGACGGCCGTAGCGGTAGTCGAGGTCGGCAGGACCAGCGCTGTTGGTCAGGCGTAGCAGGAACCGTGCCTCCCGCCGCACCCCGATGCTGGCCGTCCCGGTGTCGTCCCAGTCCCCCGCCAACGCACGGTCGTCATCGCGGCCGTACACGAAGCTGACATCCGCGGGACCGCCCGCATGCCGGTTGCGCAGGTGGAAGGTGCTGCCCCGACGCACACCGAGCGTCTCGACCCCGTCGCCGTCCCAGTCACCGACGATCACCTCGTCGTCATCGCGGCCGTAGCGGTAGACCAGATCGGCGGTGCCTCCGGAGTTGCTGTTGCGCAGGTAGAACGTGCTCCCGCGACGCACGCCCACGGTCTGCTCCCCGTCGCCGTCCCAGTCGCCGACCAGCGCCTCGTCGTCATCGCGGCCGTAGTCGAA
The DNA here is from genome assembly GCA_964465225.1 of uncultured Actinomycetota bacterium. Classification (GTDB taxonomy): domain Bacteria; phylum Actinomycetota; class Nitriliruptoria; order Nitriliruptorales; family Nitriliruptoraceae; genus T1Sed10-7. The sequence continues at coordinate 12,636 of CAYXJD010000023.1, read as the reverse complement.
GATGACCTCCGCAGCGCCCGCCGTGTTGGTGTTTCGCAGGTAGAAGGTGCTGTCCCGTCGCACCGCGACGGTCGTGCGCCCATCAGCGTCCCAGTCGCCGACGAGCGGTGCGTCGCTCTCACGGCCGTACCGCAAGCTCGCATCCGCCGCCCCGCCAGCGTGCTCGAAGCGCAGCAACCACTGAGCGTCACGCACCACTCCGGCCGTGTCGCGTCCTGGCGTCCACGCACCGACCACGGGCAGATCACCCTCGGCACGGGCCACCGAAGGGGATCCCACAGCGGCCAGAGCGAGCAGCCCCAGCACCAGCAGCGTGACCAGCAGCACCCGTCGTCCGGGACCAGAGGTCTGCGGCGCCCGCGCAACACCAGCGGGCCGTGGCATCGAGGTGGGCATCCTGGTCGCGTTCATGGTGATGGGAAGCTCTCGGGATCGACGACGTCGGGACCTGCGCGGGATCGAACCTACGGGAGCACCTCGCGACCCGAGTGCCCGGCAGCCTCCCGTCCGGCCGGGGCCGCCGTGGTGCGTCCGGTCGGTCCGACCGGGCAGCCGCGACGGCGCTCGGACACGATCAGCCAGCCGACGGCGATCGCCGGCGCTCGGAGCCCGCACCCACCGCACGGGACAGCTGCACCACGACCAGCGGTACCAGCCCGAGACCCAGCGCGAGCGCCCATGCCGGACCCGGCAGGGTGGTCAGCAGCAGCAGGTCACGCAACGGCGGGATGCCGAGAGCGGCCGCTTCCAGGACCAGGGTGACCGCCAGCGCCGCCCACAGCCACCGGTTCCGACTGGCACCCCGGAACCCCGAACCCGCCTCCGTGCGCGCGTTGAAGACGGTCAGGACCTGGCCGAGCGACATGGTGACGAAGGTCATGGTCTGGGCCCCCGCGGTGCCGAGGTCGAGCAGCGCCGCGCCAGCAGCGAAGGCTGCCAGTCCCACCACGGCGACCAGCAACGCCGACACCACGATCCGCCGCACGGTCGCACGATCGATGACGGGCTGCCGTGGATCCCGCGGCGGTTCCTCCATCACGTCGCCACGGCTGGGCTCGAGCGCCAACGCGAAGGACGGCAGCACGTCGATGACGAGGTTGTTCCACAGGATCATCAAGCCCGCCAGCGGCGGCGGGAACCCGGCCACGACCGCCGTGGTGATCACCAGCACCTCGGCGACGTGCCAGGAGAACAGGAACTGCCCGAAACGGCGGATGTTGGCGAAGATCCGGCGACCCTCCTCGACCGCCACCTCGATGGTCTCGAACCGGTCATCGAGCAGCACGATGTCGGCGGCGTCCTTGGCGACGTCGGTGCCGGACCCCATCGCCACACCGACATCGGCCTGGCTCAGGGCGGGTGCATCGTTCACGCCGTCGCCGGTGACGGCGACGACCTCGCCGTGGTCCTGGAGCGCCTCGATGATCGCGAGCTTGTGTTCCGGGTCGACCCGGGCGAAGACGTGCGTGGTGGCCACCGCCTCGCGGAGTTGCTCCTGCGACCACCGGTTGAGCTGCGCCCCCGTGATGGGATCCGGCTCGTCGATCCCCAGCCGGTGGGCGATCGCAGCAGCGGTGTCGGGACGATCGCCCGTGATCATCACGACGCGGATCCCCGCGCTGTGCAGTGTCGCGATCGCCGCCCCGGCCGCGCGGCGGGGCGGATCGTGCATGCCGACCACCCCCAGCGGTGCCAGCTCCTCGAACAACTCGTCGTCCGAGGCCGCGGTATCCGGTGCCGGCGCCTGCCCGAAGGCGAGCGTGCGCAACGCCTGCTCGGCCATGCGTTCCGCCGCATCGACGAGCGGGCCGGCGTCCTGCGCGGTCTGAAGGAGCACCTCCGGGGCCCCCTTCGCGAGGACCGTGGCATCGACGACCACGGCCATCCGCTTGGTATCGGAATCGAAGGGCACCTCCCGCTGTCGGGTCTTGGCCTCCCGGAGCTCTCGCCAGCTGAACCCCTGCTCCTGCGCTCCCTGCAGCAGTGCCACCTCGGTCGGATCACCGACGGGATCACCGTCCGGATCGACGTCGGCGTCGTTGCACAGGACCGCGACACGCCACAGGTCGTCCTCGTGCGCGTCCTCTGCCAGGACGATCTCGACGACCTCCATCTCGTTGCGGGTGAGCGTGCCGGTCTTGTCGGAGCACACCACGGTCGTCGACCCGAGCGTCTCCACGGCGGGGAGCCGTCGCACCAGGGCGTTGCCCGCTGCCATCCGCCGCATGCCGACCGCCAGGGTCAGCGTCGCGACCGCCGGGAGGCCCTCGGGAACGACCGCGATCGCCAGCGCCACGGCCGTCTCCGCCATCTCCGCGAGCTGCTGCCCTCGGAGCACCCCGAGACCGAACAGGGCTGCGGCTCCGACGACCACGGCGACGGCCAGGCGCCGACTGAGCTCATCGAGCCCCCGCTGCAGTGGCGCCTGGGTCTGTTCCGCGCCACTGGCCAGCTCGGCGATCCGTCCCATCTGCGTCTCGCGACCCGTGGCCACGACGACGCCACGTCCACGTCCGGCGACCACCGTGGTGCCCAGGTACGCCATGCCGGTCCGGTCCCCCAGGGCCGCATCGTCCAGGGCCACGTCGGTCGACTTGTCGACCGCGCGGCTCTCACCGGTCAGGCCGGCCTCCTCGATCTGGAGTCCCTCAGCCTCGAGCAGCCGTAGGTCAGCAGGCACCTGCTCGCCTGCCTCGATCCCGACGATGTCGCCGGGGACGAGCTCCGCTGCGTCGATCTCGTCGCGCCGGTCACCACGCTCGACCTCGGCGACCGTGCTCATCAACCGCTTGAGCGACGCCATGGAGCGGGCCGCCTGCCACTCGGTCAGGAAGCCGACGATGGTGTTGACCACGAGCACGACCAGGATCGCCGCCGCCTCGATCACCTCGCCGATCAGGAAACCGACGACACCTGCACCGAGCAGCAGCACCACCACCGCGCTGGCGAGTTGCCGCCACAGCACCCGCCACCAGCTCTCGCCGCTGCCGTCGATCAACGCGTTGCGGCCGTGATGGGCACGACGGCCGCTGACCTCATCGTCCGACAAGCCGACATCGGGATCGACCTCGAGCTGCTCGAGGACCTCGTCGACGGGCCGGGCATGCGGTCTGCTCGGCAAGGTGACCGTGCGCGACGGCTCGGGTGTGTGCGCCATGGGGGCACCATACGCATCGGGGATCGTCCCGCTACGACGCCACGGGGACCATCGGCCGGGCACGGAACTCCTCCTCGGCCGACAGTTGACCACCTTGACCGCCTGACGCCACGCGAGCTAACATATGAACATATGCTCAGGTGACTGGGACGCGGGAGGTGGCGTGGCACGAGCTCCAGCAGCATCCTCCGGTGGCCGCCATCGACGTTCGCTGCGATGGGCGCTGGGGCTGGTCTCCGGGTTCCTGCTCCTGGAGGTCGCCGCAGCGGTGCTGACGGGTTCGCTGGCGCTGCTGGGTGACGCGGGCCACCTCCTCACCGACGTCGTCGGGCTCGGTCTGGCGCTGGGGGCGATCGAGGCGGCCGCCCGGTCCCGGATCCGATCCGGCCGCACGTTCGGGTTGTACCGGCTCGAGGTGCTGGCGGCCCTGGCCAACGCGGTCCTGCTCCTCGGTCTCGCGTCCTACATCCTCCTCGAGGCGATCGACCGTTTCCGCTCACCGCCCGAGGTGACGCCGGGCCCGATGATCGTCGTCGCCGTGTTGGCGATCGCGGTCAACGTGGTGGTCCTGCGGCTCCTGCACGAGGGCTCGCGCTCGAGCCTCAACCTCCAGGGGGCGTTCCTCGAGGTGCTGGCCGATCTGCTGAGCTCGATCGGTGTCCTGGTGGCGGGCATCGTGCTGTTGGCCACCGGGTGGCCCTACGTCGACCCCATCGTGGCGATCGCGATCGGCCTGTGGGTGGTTCCGCGGGCGCTCCGGCTCGGGGCACAGGCGGTCAGGATCCTGCTCCAGGCCGCGCCCAAGGACCTCCCACCGGCGCGGATCCAGCACACCCTGATGGACGTGGAGGGCGTGGAGTCGGTCCACGAGCTCCACGTGTGGAGCCTGACCTCTGGCATGGAGGTCGTCTCGGCCCACCTCGACGTCACCGCCGAAGCCGACGCCGAGGCGGTGCTGCATGCCGCCGCCACGCTGCTCGATGAGCGGCACGGGGTCGAACACGCCACGTTGCAGGTCGATGTCGGGGACGGACGCACACCCTGCCGGGAGCTGGCATGGTGACAGCGAGCGACCCGGATGCGGAGCTGGCCGCGGCGACCGCGGGACTCTTCCGACTCATGGGTGACCCGACACGCATCCGCCTGCTCTACGCCCTCCTCGACGACGGTGAGCAGCGGGTCGGGGTCCTGGCTGCGCGCGTCGGCGTCAGCGAGTCCGCGGTCTCCCATGCGCTGCGGCTCCTGCGCACGTCGAAGGTCGTGACGACCCGTCGCAACGGTCAGGCGATCCACTACCGCCTCGCCGACCCGCACGTACGGCAGCTGCTCGAGATCTCACGCGAGCACCTGCTCGAGGAGCATGGCGAGGGCACCTGACGTCGCGGTCGACGACCGTGCTCGTCCCTGCCGTGGGCACCGGGAGACGGCGACGGCCCCGGAAGCACGGGGTGACCGACGTGGGCCAAGGAGGACTTGAACCTCCGACCTCACCCTTATCAGGGGTGCGCTCTAACCAAACTGAGCTATTGGCCCGTGGGACGCAGCGGCGCAGCGTAGCGATGTCGACACGGGGTGGCGAACCGCCCGCGGCTCCCGTGTGCTACCGGAAGAGGCGCTCATCGCGGTCGCTCGAGGCGGAGCCCGATGGCGGCGGACCCGAGCCGGGTGCGTTCCCGACCGGTCCGGTACCTGATGGCTGTGCCCGAGGAGGTGCAGCTCCCCGGTCGTGCTGCACGCCACCTCCCCCATGCTCGGAAGCCGGGCCACCATCGGTGCTGCGACCCGAACGTGCCGCCAGGGCCCGCCCCGAGGGCGGCGAGGATGCCGTGATCGGTGCTGCGTTGCGCGCCGCGCCGGCCGTGTCGGAGGCGCCATCATCGATCACGCCGATCACGAGCCCACCGGTCAGGTCCGCGATCAGGTTGTGCAGGAAGGCCAGGAAGACCAGGACCGCCGTCTGCACGATGATCCACATGGCCCCCAGCAGGGCCAGCACCTGGAACAGGTTGCCCGCGTTGACCCCACACGAGGTGAAACCGACGTCGAGGGCGATCTCGCAGGCCTGATCGACCAACTGCAGGCGGTCGACGATGAACCAGATGACGCCGGCCACCAGCAGGAACACCCCGTAGAGGACGACGTTGGCGAACGCACCGAACTTCAGCACCGACCATGGGTCGAGGCGCTTGATCGTCAGACGGCGTCGTGCCACGGGCTCCTCCAGGGACGGGCGCAGGCTACCCGCACCGGCGCCGGCTAGCGGGACGGTGCCCCCGACGGGAAGCGCCGGACCATGATCGTCGCACCTTCACCTCAGCGTCCGGTCGCCCGCATGGACCCCTGGAGTCGCTCTCCGGGCTCGTACAACAGGCACACGACCTCGCGATCGCCGCGTTCCCAGCCTTCCTCGCTCGGCACCAGGAACCCCGTCGCGAGCACCGAGTTGGAAGGCTCCACCCCGACGTAGGCAGCGAAGCGGTCTCTGCAGACCGAACGGGCGGCCTGCGACCGACCGCTGTCACCGGGGTACGGCCCGTCGGGCAACGCGACCAGCGCGAACACCTCGAAGTCGTGAGGATCGTCGCAGGGCACGACCTCCACCTCCTCGACATCACTCGAGGACCCCGGCTCCTGCAGGCACTGCCCGACCGGGAGAGCGGACACCGCGCCCTCCCCCGGCCCGCAGGCGGAGAGCACCACCCCGACGAGGGCGATCAGCACCAGCCGCGGAGGCATCCCGCTCAACTGCGCGGATCGCGATCGGCATCAGGTGCACGATCGGTAGCAGGCCCCCGATCGACCTCCTCGCCCGCCCGGGTAGCAGCGCCGGTGGCGAGCTCCGCCGCCCCGGAGGCCAACCGCGCGTCCTCCTCGTCCTCCACCACCATGGTCAACCCGACCACCGAGGCACCATCTCCAGGGCGCATCAGCGACACGCCCTGTGCGGAACGTCCCATCGGCCGGACATCGACCAGTGCCATCCGGATGACGGTGCCGTTGTCGCTGACCAGCAGGATCTCTGCCTCCAGGGGCACGACCAGTGCCCCCGCCAGGCGGCCGCGGGCATCGGTCGAGGTGATCGTCCTGACGCCCTGGCCACCGCGCTTCTGCCGTGGATAGCCGTGCTCGCCGACGCCCTCGATCGGGGTGCGCTTGCCGTAGCCCTGCTCGGTCACCACCAGCAGGTAAGAGCTGGCATCGCCCTCCGAGGGCACCGGCGCCATGGCGAGCACGCCGTCGCGCTGCCCGAGCCGCATCCCGCGCACGCCAGCCGCCGTCCGCCCCATGACGCGCGCATCCGACTCGGCGAAGCGGATCGCCTTCCCCTGCCGCGAGACCAGCACGATGTCCTGGGTCCCGTCGGTGACGGCGACACTGATGAGCTCGTCGTCCTCTCGCAGGTTGATCGCGATCAGCACCGAGCGCGGCGAGTCGAAGTCGTCGAGCCGCGTGCGCTTGACGGTGCCCTGCCCCGTGGCGAACACCAGGAAGCGGTCATCACGGAACTCGGCCAAGGCCATGATCGCTGCGACCGTCTCCCCCTGCTCCAAGGCGAGGCCGGGCACGTTCGCCACGTAGACGCCCTTGGACGAGCGGGGCTTCTCCGGGACCTGGTAGGCCTTGATCCGGTAGACGCGTCCCCGGTTGGTGAACACCAACAGGTGATCGTGGGTGGAGCAGGTCGCCAGGGAGGCGACGATGTCGTCCTCCTTCATGTCCGTCCCGCGCACCCCACGACCACCACGCTTCTGCGTTCGGAACGCATCCACGGGGGTCCGTTTGATGTAGCCCGCGCGGGTCAGCGTGACGACGACATCACCGACCGGGATCAGGTCCTCGACGGTCATGGCACCATCGTCGGCGATGATGCGGCTGCGTCGCTCGTCCGCGAACCGTGCGCGCACCTCGCTGAGTTCGTCGATGATGATCGCACGGACCCGGGCCGGATCACCGAGGATGTCACGCAGGTCCGCGATCAGTGCCTGGAGCTCGTCGTACTCGTCCTGGATGCGCTGACGCTCGAGCTGGGCGAGACGACGCAACTGCATGTCGAGGATCGCCTGGGCCTGGATCTCCGACAGCTCGAACCGGGTCATCAACTCCGACTTGGCGGTGTCGGCCGAGGCACTGGCCCGGATCAGCGCGATGATCTCGTCGATGTGGTCCAGCGCGATCAGCAGGCCCTCGAGGACGTGCGCGCGGTCCTCGGCCTTGCGGAGCCGGTACCGGGTCCGGCGGGTGATCACATCGACCTGGTGGGCGACGTAGTGGGTCAGCGCCTGATCCAGGGTCAGCGTGCGCGGGACGCCGTCCACCAGCGCCAGCAGGTTGACCCCGAAGGAGTCCTGCAGCTGGGTGTGCTTGTAGAGCTGGTTGAGCACGACCTGCGCGTTGGCGTCGCGCTTGAGGTCGATCACCACCCGCATGCCCTCGCGGGAGGACTCGTCGCGGAGGTCGGCGATACCGGTCAGGACCTTGCCGTTGACCAGCTCTGCGATCTTCCGGAGCAGGTTGGCCTTGTTGACCATGTACGGGATCTCGGTGACGACGATCCGCTCCCGGTCGCGACCACGCTCGGGTTCCTCGATCGTGCACACCGCCCGGACCTTGATCGATCCCCGACCCGTCGTGTAGGCCTCGTAGGCTCCGGCGTTGCCCAGGATCAGGCCGCCGGTGGGGAAATCCGGTCCCGGGACGTAGCGCATGAGATCGACCGCGGACAACGACGGATCCTCGATCAGCGCGATCGTCGCGTCGATCAGTTCGCCGAGGTTGTGTGGGGGGATGTTGGTCGCCATGCCGACGGCGATGCCGGTCGCGCCGTTGGCCAGCAGGTTCGGGAAGCGAGCCGGCAGGACGACCGGCTCCTCCTCGTAGCCGTCGTAGTTGGGGACGTAGTCGACCGTCTCCTCATCGATGTCCCGCAGCAGTTCCATCGACAGGCGCGACAGGCGCGACTCCGTGTAGCGCATCGCCGCCGCCGGGTCGCCGTCCACCGACCCGAAGTTGCCGTGTCCGTCGATCAACTCGTAGCGGATCGAGAAGTCCTGGCCCATGCGGACCAGCGCGTCGTAGATCGCCGTGTCCCCGTGGGGGTGGTACTTCTTCATCACGTCGCCGACGGCCGACGCACACTTGCGGTAGGGCCGATCGGGCCGCAACCCCGTCTCGTCCATCGAGTACAGGATCCGCCGGTGCACCGGCTTCAGGCCGTCGCGGACATCGGGCAGGGCCCGGCCGACGATCACGCTCATGGCGTAGTCGAGGTAGGAGGTACGCATCTCGTCCTGGATCACCACGGGCTCGACCCGGGCCGCCAGGACCCCACCGGACTCGTCGACGGGCGTGCCGTCCTCGCTGCGCACGACCGGGTCACCAGGGGTGGCCTCGCGGGTTCCGCCATCGACCGGCGTCGTTCCTTCGTCCGGGGTGGTCGGCTCGTCAGGTGTCACGTCGTCAGCCACGGGTGTCTCCAGCGGGGGGCTCGTCGGTGCGATCGTCGACGTCGTCCTGCGCATCGTGCTGCGCGTCGTGATCGTCGGCGTCGAGGTGATCGGCATCCGTGCGCCCATCGGCGGGATGCTCGGTGAGGTGGGCGTTCGGGTCGGTCGGATGGAAGGTGTCAGCGCGCTGGCTGGCCCCGAGCAGCAGGAGCCCGGCGAGCAGCCCGCCGATCAGCCCGAACCACACCGACGGGGTGGTCGGGAAGCCGAGGAACACGCCCAGGCCGGTCAGGGCACCGCCGACCGCCAGCGCTGAGGCCAGCGCAGCACCGTGGGTACGCGTCATGCGTCGCGCTCCCTTCGCTGCTGCCCGTCGATGCGCCGGCGGCGGCCGACGAGCACGAGCAGCAGCACGACCCCGGGCACGCCAGCCGCGAGGATCGCCAGGAGCACCGTGGTCAGGCGTTGTGGAGCCGCCAGCAGCTCCGGCGCGATCGCCAACGAGAGCAGGACCAGGAGCACGAGCCCTGCGAGGACCCACAGCAGGGCCCGCGCGATGGCTCCGTCCTCGTCCGAGCCCCCGACTCCGGGATCCTTTCGACCGGAGCGGTCCTCGGATGCCCGGTCGTTGTCGAGCAGCAACCCGAACACCAGCCCGAGGACGAGTCCGAGGACCATGCTGAGCGCACCCAACTCGACGAGCCGACCCAGCAGCACGCCGACGGCCATGCCGACCACCAGGCCCAGCGCGAGTCCCGTGCGCGGTGGCAGTCGCAGCTGCCAGTGACGACCCGACACCTCACACGTCCAGCGTGGCGTACTTGGCGTTGGCCTGGATGAAGTCGCGGCGTGAGACCACGTCATCGCCCATCAGGATCGAGAACATCTCGTCTGCGGCGGCCGCATCGTCCATCGTCACGAGCTTCAGGGTGCGTCGCTCGGGATCCATGGTGGTCTCCCACAGTTGGTCCGGGTCCATCTCGCCGAGGCCCTTGAACCGTTGGACCTCGATCTTGCGGTCCGGTCCGATGTCCTCGCGCATCCGAGCGATGATGGCGTCGCGCTCCGGATCCGAGAAGGCGTAGTGCAGCTCCTTCTTCCGGGTCGGGTGGAAGACGAGGTACAGCGGCGGCTGCGCGAGGTAGACGTAGCCCGCCTCGATCAGGGGCTTCATGTGGCGGAACAGGAAGGTGAGCAGCAGTGTGCGGATATGCGCGCCGTCCACATCGGCGTCGGCCATGAGTACCAGCTTGTGGTAACGGGCCTTGCTGACGTCGAAGTCGTCGGCGAAGCCGGTCCCCATCGCGGTGATGAGCGCCTGCACCTCGGTGTTGGACAGGATCTTCGGCAGCCGCGCCTTCTCGACGTTGATGATCTTGCCGCGGATCGGCAGGATCGCCTGGGTACGACGATCACGTGCCATCTTGGCTGATCCACCGGCGGAGTCACCCTCGACGATGTACAGCTCGGACTCCGACGGATCGCGTGACTGGCAGTCGGCGAGCTTGCCCGGCAGCGACGTGGACTCGAGCAACGACTTGCGACGCGTCAGGTCGCGGGCCTTGCGTGCGGCGATACGCGCCTGGGCCTCCCCCTCCGCCTTCTGCACGATGAGCTTGCCCTCGGTCGGATGCTCCTCGAGCCACTCAGCGACCCGGGCGTAGGTCGTGGTCTGCACGAAGGTCTTGACCTCGGTGTTGCCGAGCTTGGTCTTGGTCTGGCCCTCGAACTGCGGATCGCCCACCTTCACCGACACGATCGCGACCAGCCCGCTGCGCAGGTCGTCGCCGGTGAGGGCGTCGACCTCCTTGGAGCGCAACAGCCCCTTGTCCTTGGCCCAGCGGTTGATGACGGAGGTCATCGCCGTGCGGAAGCCCTCCTCGTGGGTGCCGCCCTCGTGGGTGTTGATGGTGTTGGCGAACGACAGGATCGAGTCGTTGAAGTCGTTGATCCACTGCAGGGCGACCTCCAGCGACTGCGCTCCGTTGGGACCGGCCTCCTCCGACTCGTAGTGGATCGTCGGATGTAGGCCGTCCTTGGCCTTGGTCGTGCGGATGTGATCGACGAAATCGCGCAAGCCGCCCGGAGCGTGGAAGCGCTGGACCCGAGGAGGCGCCTGAGCCCCGTCGAACTCGCGATGATCGGTGAGCACGATCTCCAGCCCCGCGGTCAGGAACGCGGTGTCCCGAAGTCGGCGGGAGATCGTCTCCGCCGAGAAGTCCACCCCCTCCTCGAAGACCTTGGGATCCGGCCAGAAGCTGATCGTGGTACCGGTCGGTTCGTCCGTGTCCTCGACCCGGGAGATCGGTGCATCCGGGATCCCGCGCTGGTAGGTCTGCCGGTAGCGACCACCGTCACGGACCACCTCCGCGACCAGCCGCTCGGAGAGCGCGTTCACGACCGAGATCCCCACCCCGTGCAAGCCACCGGAGACGGCGTACGCCTGGGAGTCGAACTTGCCGCCGGCGTGCAGGACGGTCAGCACGACCTCCAGCGCCGAACGCCCCTCCTTCTCGTGCAGATCGACGGGGATCCCGGAGCCATCGTCACCGACGCGGATGCCACCGTCTCGCAGGAGCTCGATCTCGATGCGGCTGCACCGGCCGGCCAGCGCCTCGTCGACGGAGTTGTCGACGACCTCCCAGACGAGGTGGTGCAGGCCCCGTGCCCCGGTGGACCCGATGTACATGCCAGGACGACGCCGCACGGCCTCCAGACCCTCGAGCACCGTGATGTTCTTCGCGCTGTAGGTGCCATCGTTCCCACCAGCAGCGACCGACGCCACGGCGTCGGGTGGGACCGGAGCATCAGGGGCAGCAGCCACCAGTGACCTCTTCCATCGTCGTCGGCGTGTCCGCGCCGGTGCACAGCACGTCATGCCAAGAGGTGGGCGACCCAGTCGAACGCCGGCCACGGAGTGCTGTTGGTAGGAGCCTAGCAGCGAGCGACACGCACGGACACCCGCTTCAGAGGCCCTGTGGACGGTCGACACCCCTCGCCGCTACCCCGACCTTAGGGAGGACGACGAAGCCTCAGAGACCGCGTTGTCCCCAGGTCACGTTGCCACCTCAACCGGTGGCAGCCAGTTGACCCAACTCGTCGAACCGGGACGGATCGAGCATGCCGGACCCCCGGAAGAGCACCTGACCGTCCTCACCGATCACCGCCCACGAGGGGGTCGCGGTGAACCCGTAGGTCCGGAAGGCGGTCGAGGCGACATCGTCGACCATCACCTCGCCGGTGTAGCCGGCGTCGGCGAACCAGTCCTGCGGAGGCCAGTTCTGCCGGGAGTCGTCATGGTTCGTCACGACCATGAGGAAGTCCACGTCCTCGGGGGGCCCGCCCGCCTCGAGCCAGTCGACCACCTCGGGCAGTTCCGCGTCGCAGGCAGGGCACCAGGAGGCCACGAAACTGACGACCTGGGCCCGAGCACCGACCGTGACCGGCGTCCCGTCGAAGTCCGCACCCGTGAGCAGGGGTGCCGGCTCACCGACGGCGGGGTCCGCGGCCCCTTCGGGAACGGGCGCCAGGGCATCGCCCTCCACCTCGACGTCACGGGCCACGTCGCTGATGCCCAGGCGGTCGTCGGTCTCGCCGACCGAGAGGACGGCGATCACGACCGCGACGATCACCACGGCGATACCGACGCCGCCGTAGATCAGTCGCTGCCGCCGGGCTTCAGCGCGCCGCTGCTCCTCCCGCTCCTTGCGCCGGGCTTCGGCACGAGCGTTCTTGGTGGGCGTGGTCACGGTGGTGCTCCTCGTCGTTCTCGCCGGGATCGCTGGTGGCATGGTGTCGGTCCGGGTCCAAGCTCAGGGTCGACGGGCTGCCAGGGTCAGCACCGTGACCGCTGCGAAGGCGATCAGTGCCATCGTCGGCAGGGTGAGGAACCCGAACTCCTCGACCCAGATGATCGTGCAGGGTGCCGCATCGTCGCACGGTCCGCCCCACGCGGGGTTGTTCTCGATGACGATGTGCCATGCGGCGACCGCGGCGCCGATCGCTGTCAACGGGAGCACCGTGCGCCAGACCTCC
>CAYXJD010000022.1:8442-21278 GCA_964465225.1 uncultured Actinomycetota bacterium | reverse complement strand
GGCCCGCGCGCGGCTACAGCCCGCGCTCAGCCGCCACCTCGCCGCGGTCGACCGCCTCGACGAGCCGCTGGTGGTCGCGCTCGGTCTGGTCGGCGTACGCACGGGCGAACCGGGCCAGTGCCACCTCGACGTTGTCGCCCTTGCCGAGGTAGCCGGCGATCATCGACGCACCGCTGGTGCGGGCGTGGCCCTTGGCGAGCAGCCGGCCGCAGATGCCGGCGTAGTCGGCCAGGGCGGCAGCATCGATCGCGTCCAGCGGGATCGTGCCCTTCATGTTCCGGAACTGACGCACGTAGTACTGCCGGTCGCCGGTGCTGGTCCAGCCGAGCAGCGGGTCGCTGACGGTCTGCAGCGCCTGCTGGTACTCCACGACCCGCATCCCCTGATGGTCGTGCCACGCCGAGTCGCCGTGGACGAAGCGCCCGAGTACCGACCGGCGGGCCTGCTTGAGCTGCAGGAACATGACATCGTCGGGGCTGCTGCCCTCGAGCAGGGCGATGAAGGCGCGCAACCCCACGCTGCCCACACCCACCACCTTGTGCACGATGTCGACCAGCGTGTAGCCCCCCAGGACCCGTTGCCAGTGGGGCTCGAGGGTGGCGAGGTAGTCGTCGAGCGCCGCGGCCAGCAGCTCCTCCTCGCCGGAGCTGACCCGGGTGATGAGCGGCGGCTCCTCGACGATGCGCCGACCGTGGCTGGTCTCCTCGGTGAAGCGGGGGAGCGCGCGGTCGCTGGTGCGGCCGTAGGCCTTCTCGACCGAGCGCTTGATCTGCTTCTGCAGCGACTTCTCCGAGGCGGTCTCGGTGAGCTGCTCCATGTCGAGCCGCAGGAAGGAGCGCTCGAAGAGCGGCAGGTCGTACAGCGCACGGATCTGGTCGCGGTAGGACGCCACGCAGGTGGTCGCGGCCTGCTCGCAGTCGTCCTCGCTGGCGCCGTTCTGCCGGCCGAGCACCCAGGTGCTGGCCACCAGCCGGCGCAGGTCCCACTCCCAGGCCCCCGGGTGGGCCTCGTCGAAGTCGTTGAGGTCGAGCACCAGCTCACGCTCGGGGGAGGCGTAGAGCCCGAAGTTGCCGATGTGGGCATCCCCGCAGACCACCGGGGTGATCCCGGTCGACGGCAGCGTCGTGACATCCTCGGCCATCACCGTCGCCGAGCCGCGCAGGAACCCGTAGGGCGAGGCGATCATGCGGCCGACCCGCACGGGCACGAGCCACTCGAGCCGCCCCTGGTGGGCCTCGCGTAGCTGGTCGACGGGGTCGCGACGATCGGCGGGCGGCTCCCACCCCGCCAGGCTGGAGCGCGGGACCTGCTTGCGTAGGCTCTTGCCGAGTGCGTAGCGCTGCTCGCGGGGGACCGGACGGCTGCGCAGCGAGGTGTAGGGCGTGCTGTCGGCGGCTGCCAGGACGGTGTGGCCGTTCGATCGCGTGCGCTCGAGCATCGCCTCGTCCCTCCCGGTGGTACCGGCCGTCGCCACGGCCGTGCGCCCGGACCCTAGCTGGCCACCTCGGCGGCCTACGGCGGCCTACGGCGCGTCGGGGTGCCCCCAGCACGCGCGCCGTGTCTCCAGTGATCGCAGCGAATCCACCCCATGGTGGTCGACCGGTTGCGATCCGCGCTGCGGAGGGTCCGGCCGGCTGGGCCGGTCGTCACCGGCCCTCGAGCAGGTCGTCGTAACCGGTCTCACCGGGGGAGACCAGCCCGGTCTCGTAGGCCAGCACGACCGCCTGGACCCGGCTGTGCAGGTGCAGCTTGGTCAGCAGGTTGCTGACGTGGGACTTCACCGTCGCCTCACTCAGGAACAGCGTCGCGGCCACCTGCGCGTTCGACAGACCCCGAGCCAGCAGGCGTAGGACCTCCCGTTCACGGCTGCTGAGTGGCTCGAGCACGCTGCGGTCGACGGCGCCGATCGGCTGTTCGGGCTGGCTCAGCGCGTGGTCGATCAGCGCCCGGGTCGCCGCCGGGGCGACCAGCGCGTCGCCACGCACCACGGTGCGGATCGCGGCGATCAACTCGTCCGGCTCGACGTCCTTGAGCAGGAACCCGGCGGCCCCGGCCCTCAGCGCCCCGACCACGTACTCGTCGAGGTTGAAGGTCGTGATCACCAGCACGCGGACCTCGGGGCAGCGTTCCCCGATCACGCGGGTGGCGGCGATGCCGTCCATCAGCGGCATGCGGACGTCGGTGAGCACCACGTCGGGGCGGAGTTCGAGCGCGAGCTCCACCGCCGCGTCGCCGTGCGCTCCTTCGCCGACCACCTCGAGGTCGGGTTCGCTGTCGATGATCTGGGTGAGGCCGAGACGCACGACCTGTTGGTCGTCGGCGACGACGACGCGGATCACGGGCCGACCTCCCGCGTGTGGAGCGCCTGCGCGCCGACCGTCGGTGCGTCGCTCTGCGCCCCCGCTCCGTCGGGTGCCCCGGGGCGGCCGGGGGACGGCGACGAGGCGGGCGAGATCGGCAGCGACGCCTCCAGACGGCAGCCGCCGTGGGCGCCGGATCGGAGCCGGGACTGCCCGCCCTGGAGGGCGACCCGCTCGGCCACCCCGACCAGACCGTGGCCGTCGCGGGGCCCATCCGCGGGCAGCCCGTGTCCGTTGTCGTCGATGGTGACGTGGATCGTGTCGTCTTCGTAGGTCAGCCGGACCCACGCGCGATCGGCGCCGCTGTGCCGCAGCACGTTGGTCAGCCCCTCCTCGACGATGCGGTAGGCATGCAGGCCGACCGGGGTCGGCACGTCGGCGGCGACGTCGTCGAGCTCAGCGTCCACGGTCAGCCCGCCGCGGCGGTAGGACGCGACCAGCTCGGGCAGGTCCGCGAGCCCTGGTGTCGGTACCAACGCCCCAGCTGTGTTCGTGGCATCCCCGCGCAGTGCCCCCACGAAGGAGCGCATCTCGTCCAGGGTGGCGCGGCCCGAGGTGGCGATGTAGTCGAGCGCCTCGGCCGCCGCGTCGGGGTCACGGGTCGCGAGGTGGCGTCCGGCGTTGGCCCGCAGGGTCATCGCGCTGACGTGGTGGGCGACCACGTCGTGGAGCTCGCGGGCGATCCGCAGCCGCTCCCGCTGCACGGCATGGGCCGCCTCCTTGCCACGCAGTTCGACGAGTTCGGTGTTGCGGGCCTCGAGCTCGGAGCGGGCCTGGCGGGCGTTGCGGACCGCGGTCCCGAGCACCACCGGCAGCACCGCGATGGCCCCGATGAGGACCACGTCGCCGACGATCACCTCGACGTCGAGCGTCGGCCAGTAGCGCAGGTAGCCGGCCAACGCCGCCAGCGTCGAGGTAGCGACGACCAGGACCGGACGCGGCCGTGACAGGTACACCACGACGGTGTAGCTGGCGACCGCCAGGAACTCCAGGCCGGTCTGCGCGATGGCCACGACCAGCAGGGCGGCGAGGTAGGTCACCAGCGGGCGCTGGCGGCGCACCGTCACGGCGACCGCCACGACGAGCATCGTCACGATCACCTGGGTGAGCGAGGCCTCCTCGGGCGTGCTCTGGTTGACGGCCACGAGCAGGGCGACCGGCACCGCCCCGACCGCGTCGCGCAGGACCTCCGGCTGCTGTCGCCACCAGCGCACGACTAAACGTTGCCACCGGCTGCTCATGGCTCGCCGTTCTCGTCAGCTCCACATGACGTGAACGTAGTCCTCGAGAGGGTGGGTCGTTTCCCTCGAAGGGATGAGTTCGCCGGCCACCTCGGAGCTTACGGTCGAAGAGGTCGAAGGACTCGCCCGCTCCCTGTGGAGGGACCCCATGTACGCCCTGGATGTCGAACACCTCACGAAGCGTTACGGCGGCGTCGCCGCCGTCGAGGACCTGTCGTTCACCGTCGAACCGGGACGGGTGACCGGGTTCCTCGGCCCCAACGGCGCCGGCAAGTCGACGACGATGAAGGTGCTGCTCGGCCTGGCCGCCGCCGACGAGGGCCGGGTCACGATCGGCGGCGCGCCCTACCGGCAGCTGCCCGATCCCGCCCGCACCGTCGGCGCCCTGATCGAGCCCGGTGCCTTCCACCCCGCCCGCACCGGCCGGCGGCACCTGCGGGTCCTGGCCGACGTGCTCGGGGTCGACTCCGACCGGGTCGACGACGTGCTCAGCCTGGTCGACCTGGCCGACGCAGCCGACCGTGCCGTCGGCGGGTACTCCATGGGGATGCAGCAGCGTCTCGGCCTCGCCGCCGCGCTGCTCGGCGACCCACCGGTCCTGGTGCTGGACGAGCCGGGCAACGGGCTCGATCCCCAGGGCATCCGGTGGCTGCGTGGGCTGCTGCGGCAGCGGGCAGCCGACGGCAACACGGTGTTCGTCTCCAGCCACCTGCTCGCGGAGATGGAGCAGCTGGCCGACGAGCTGATCGTGCTCGACCACGGACGGCTGGTGACCGCCGGTGCGATGTCCTCGCTCCAGACCGTCGGCACCATCGTGCGGACCCCCGCACCAGGCCAGCTGACCGCGCTGTTGCGCGAGGCGGGTGCCAGCGTCCAACTCCGCGCCGACGGCGCCCTGCTCGTCGGCACGCTGCCGATGGACCGCATCGGTGACATCGTCCACGCGCACCGGGTGCTGGTCCACGAGCTGTCGCCGCAGTCGGGCTCGCTCGAGGAGCTGTTCATGGGCTGGACGCACCGTGCGGACCAGCCGACCACGACGATCTCGGAAGGCGAGGTGGTGCCGGTATGACCTGGCTGCGACTGCTGAAGGCCGAGAGCCGCAAGCTCGTCACCACGCGGCTGCTGTGGGGCTTCCTCGGCACGCTGGTGCTGTTCAGCAGCATCGTGGCGGTGGCCGTGGTGCTCGGCTCCGCCACCGACGACGCGGTCGGCTTCGTCGACACCACCGAGGCACAGCGCTCCCTGCTCGCCTTCGGTACCAACGCGATGATCTTCGGGGGGCTGTTCGGCGCCACCGCCGTGGCCCGCGAGTACACCCACGGCACCGTCGTGCCGACCTACCTGCTCTCCCCGGTGCGCCACCGGGTGCAGCTGGCGCAGCTCGGCGCGGTCCTGGTGGCCGGCGGTCTGCTCGGCGCGATCGGCGGCGGGCTCACCGTCGCCGCCGGTGCGGTGTCGCTGCCGCTGGTGGACCAGCAGCTGCTGCTGAGCGCCGGTGCCATCGCGCGGCTCGTCGCGGTCTCCGGGTTGGCCGGTGCCACCGGTGCGGTGCTCGGTGCCGGTGCCGGTGCGCTCCTGCGCAACACCGGCGGGGCGGTCACGGCCGTGGTGCTGCTGCTCCTGGTCGGCCCGCCGCTGGTCGCCCAGCTGCTGGTCGAGGTCGCCCCTTGGGTGCCGAGCTCGCTGCTGGGTGTGCTGGCTGGGATCGCCGAGGGGCACGCGCTCGGTGTGACCCTGGCGGCGCTGCTGGCCTGGGGTCTGGTGCCGGCGATCGCGGGTCTGGCGGCCGTGGAGCGCCGTGACGTCATCTGAACCCGGCGTATGCGCTGACGGATCGCAACGGATCGGCCCAGAACGGGTCGGTCCGTTGCGATCTGCGTCCGGCGGGCCGCCGGTCGGCGCGCGCGAGCGGGGCTGGGTCCGGCGGGCCGCCGGTCGGCGCGTGCGAGCGGGGCCGCCGCTCGGCTCAGTCGTCCGGGGTGTGGCCACGGACGGGCTTGACGTCCAGGATGGGGGTGCCGTCGATCGCCTCGAGCGGCGCGACCCGCAAGCGGCCGGGCGCCACCTCGATGACCGTGACACGGTGCAGACCGATCGGGTTCGGCCGGTGGGGTGAGCGGGTGCTGAACACCCCGCGCTCGGGTCGGTGCTGGTCCCCCCGCGGATGGACCGAGAGCACGTCCCGTTGTGCGAGGTGCAGCCAGGTCAACACCACGAGCTCGTCGCCGGACTCCACG
Source organism: uncultured Actinomycetota bacterium (assembly GCA_964465225.1). GTDB lineage: Bacteria > Actinomycetota > Nitriliruptoria > Nitriliruptorales > Nitriliruptoraceae > T1Sed10-7. The sequence goes on along the minus strand of CAYXJD010000022.1, from coordinate 15,437 downwards.
TCGGCCAGGCCCGCCGTCACCTCGGCGTCGAAATCGAGCCACGCCTCAGGGCCGCCCTCGATGCCCTGCTTGGGGGCCTGGTCGGCATCGCGCAAGGGCGAGGTCACCCGTCCGATCGGGTTGAGGGGGTACGACGGCACGGTCATGAGCTGACCGTAGCCGTGTCTGCGGGCCCGGTCGCCGGTCGCCGAGCCCGGTGTCGTGGCCGTGCGGACCATGCCCCGGTCGCCGGTCGCCGGTCGCCGGTCGCCGAGCCCGGAGCCGTGGCCGTGCGGGCCGCGCCCCTGACGTCACCTCCACTGGGGGACCTTCGTACCTGACTTCCCCGGGCCCGCGGGCACAGACTGGAGGTGCACCGCTGTCGCTCCCGTGAGGGGTGGGTTCACATGACGAACTGGACCAGGATCGTCGCGTTGGTCGCGGCCGTCGCCGCGGTCGCCGTCCTCGTCGTCGTCCTCACCGGCCCTGACGAGGCCCGGCCGGGCCCGGACGGGGTCGTCTCGATCGCGATCGAGGGCACCGACTTCATCCCGTCCCGGATCGTGCTGCCTGCCGGTGAGCCGATCACGCTCGAGTTCGAGAACCGCAACGACTTCATCCACCACCTCGCCATCGGGCGGGCGTTGGAGCAGACCGAGGCCGGGACGCAGTTCGTCGAGGACCTGCTCGCCGGGATCGACGCCGAGGCCGACCCGGAGCGCGCGTGGCTGCCGCCGACCGAGGAGTTCGACAACGTCACCCTGGTGCTGCCGGAGGAGACCACGGTCACCTACGAGCTGACGTTGCCGGAGGACCGGGCTGGGACCTGGGAGGTCGGCTGCTTCGTCGGACGCGGCTGCGACGCCAACCTGCTGGAGGGCGCCGAGGTGGTCGTCGAGTAGCCGCGCGACGGGTCAGTCGGACCGCTCGGTGGGCAGGCGCACCGTGAACCGGGTGCCGTCGCCGGGGTGGCTGTCGACCTCGATCGAGCCGCCGAGGTGCTCGACGGCGTGCCGCACGATGGAGAGGCCGAGCCCGGTGCCGCCGGTGTGGCGCGACCGGGCGGGATCGACGCGGTAGAAGCGCTCGAAGATGCGTGGTAGCTCCGCCGGATCGATGCCCATCCCGGTGTCGGCCACGACCAGCTCGACCTCCTCGGCGCCGTCGCTGTCCTGGTCCACCCGCAGCTCGATGTGCACCGTCCCGCCCGGGCGGTTGTAGCTGACCGCGTTGCGTACGAGGTTACGCACCACCACCTCGAGGTCGCCGACCACGCTGGCGATCTGGACGCCGGCCGGGGCCTCGACCGACAGCTCCACCTCGAGTTCCTCGGCGCGGTCGACCTGGGCGGCGACCACCCGACGCACCAGCTCGGCCAGATCCACGCTGGAGCGTTCCAGCGGCCCGCCCTGCTCCAGACGCCGGAGGTCGAGGAGGTCGTGGACCAGCGCGGCCAACCGGCTGGCCTCGTCCTCCAGGCGGGTGACCAGCTCCGGCACGCGTTCGGGTTGCTGCTCGCTGACCACCGACAGGGCGTCGGCCAGCGCCTGGATGCCGGTCACCGGGGTCTTCAGCTCGTGCGAGGCGTTGACGACGAAGTCACGGCGGAGCTCCTCGACCCGGTGCTCCTCGGTGCGGTCGGTGATCAGGACCAGCACCTCGTCGCGGAGCATCGAGATGTTGACCCGCAGCCGGGCGTCGGCGTGGTCGAACTCCAGGGTCATGGGCTCACCGGCATCGCGGACGTCGTCGGCCGCGTCGGCCAGTGCCGGGTGGGTGAGCACGTCCGCAGCGGTACGGGTGCGCCCACCCTCCGGGACCGCCAGCAGCTCGCGCGCCGCGTCGTTGATGGCGAGCACCCTGCCCTCATCGGAGAGCAGCACGGCGCCCTGGGCGATCGACTCGACCAGTTCGCGCCGTCGGGAGCGGTGCTTCGCGCTCATCGTCCTGCCCTCGCCGGCCAGGGGTGCAGGGAGTGCGCCGTGGTGGCCGATCGGCGAGCACTGTAGGGCGACCGTGACGCTCAGGCCCCGACCAGCACGGTCACCAGGAAGCCGGCCAACGCGGCCAGCCCGCTGGCGCTCCCGCTGCGCGCGAAGGCCTCGGGCAGCATCGTCTCGGCGATGACGGTGATCATCGCGCCCGTGGCGACCCCACGGATGCCCGCGGACACCGCCTCGGACGCTCCCTCGAACACCACGGCGCCGATGCCCGCCCCGATCGATGCGGCTGCCAGCAGCGAGCTCCACAGCAGCAGGATCCGCCGCCAGCCCCAGCCCTGCTCGCGCATGCCGACCGACGACGACAGTGCCTCCGGGTAGTTGGACAGGAACAACCCGGCGATCAGGGAGGTGCCGCCGACGGCCGCGGTGGCCTCCGCGCCGATCACGAACGACTCGGGGATGCCGTCGAGCATCAGCCCGAGCCAGATCGCCAGCGGGGCGGCGTGTTCGGCGGCCGTGGCTCGGATCTCCGGTGCTGGGCGCGCCGCCGCGACCGACCGCATGGCGCGCCGTGCCCACAGCTCGGCCTGCTGCGGCGCCGCCCCCTGCTGCTCTCGCAGGTAGTGCTTGACGTCCTCCTCCTGCTCGAGGTAGCGGTGCACCGCGGCACGTAAGGCGGGCAGGCTGGACAGCAGCTCCGAGAGGTCGGCGCGGCGCAGCACCCACACGGTGACGTCCGTGGTCGCGACTGCGGTCGCCACGTGCGGGGCGCCGGCGAAGAACGACAGCACCCCGAAGGCGTCGCCGTCGGTGAGCTGCTGTCCGGCGTGCCGTCCACCCTTGGTCACCAACGAGACCTGCCCCTGCTCGATGAGGTAGAGCCGGTCGGGGGCGTCGCCCGGGCGGAAGAAGCTGTGTCCCTGCTCGTGGTCCTTGCGGAGCAGCCGCTCGCCGATGCGCTCCAGCTCGTCGGCCGGCAGATCGGCGAACACCGGGGTGCGGCGGATCTCGTGTGCCCGCTCGACGAAATCGGCACCCGGGTGCGGGGCCTCCCGGGCCCGCACCGTGCCGTACCCGTCGTCGGCGCGGACGCGGGCGACCCAGTCCTCCAGTTCGGCGCTCGTCAGCCCGTGCTCCTCGCGGAGGTAGTCCAGTACCGCCTGGCTCGCGAGGTAGTCCTCGAGCCGGTCGCGCAGGCGGTCGGCCTGCTCCAGTACCTCGAGGAACCGGCCGTGGGGGATCTCCAGGACGTCGGTCGGGTCCGCTGCCGCCACCGCGGAGGAGCGGTGTGGCGTCCCGGCCAGGAACGAGCGGAACCCGAACACCGCGTTCTCGGTCAGCTCCCGGGCATCGTCGGGATGTTCCAGTCGGACCGCCCCGCGCACGATCACGCGCAGGGTCTCGGCCGGATCACCGCGGCCGTAGATCAGCCGGTGCTGCGGGTACTCGACGAGGTGGCTGGCTTCGGCGAGCAGATCGAGTTCCCGGTCCGGCAGCCCGTCCAGCAGATCGATGCGCTCGAGGTGGTCAAGGAGCCGGCGGCGACGACGGCGTTCGCGTTGCTCGGCGTAGACCAGGGTCGTGGAGGCCTTGCGCAGGAAGCCACCCCGGGAGTTGATGCCGCGGTTCAGTCCCTCGAACACCAGCCCGCCGGCGACCGCCCCAGCGACCAGCGCACCGGTCTGGCCCGCCTCCAGGGTCGGTGCGACGATGCCGATCGTCACGGCCGCCAGCAGCGCACCGGCACCGAAGGCGGTGAGGACCCCGAGCATCCGGTTGGCCGGCTGCCAGAACCGGGCCGTGACGGCGCCCAGCGGCAGGGAGACGGCGCTGAGCGCACCGAGGCCCACGGCGAGCGCGATGTCGGACACCGCTGGCCTTCCGATCGACCCAGGGTGCTCGGTCCAGCGTAGGTACCGGCTGTCCGCCAGGTACCCGGCCCACCGTCCACCGCGCCCCCAACGGCTCTTGCGAGGTCGCGGCCCGGCCTGCAGCATCGGTGCACGAGCTGGTACCGGTCGTCGGTGCTGCCAGGAGGCTCGAGTGTCCGACCCGACCAACCGCGAGGAGGGCGCCGAGGTGGCCCGGGCTGGCCCCGCCGGGGCTGACCGTGCTGGCCCCGCCGACCTCGGTCAGCTGGTGGTCGACGTCGGCTCGGTCCCGAACCAGATCGGGGCGGTGCTGACGCTCGCGGGCGCTGGTGAAGCCGCCGTGACCAGCCTGGCGACGGTGCTCGCTGACCGACTCTCCGAGATTCCACGCCTGCGGCAACGGCTGGTCACCCACCCGCCTGGCGGTGGCGAGGCCGTGTGGGTCGAGGACCCCGGGTTCGACGTCACCCGGCACCTCGAGGTGGTGGCCTGCCCGGCACCCGGTGACGAGCCCGCGCTCCTGGCACTGGCGGCCGACCGGGTGACCACCGCGCTGCCTGCCACCTCACCGCGCTGGCGGGTCGCGCTGGTGACGGGCCTGGCCGGCGGGCGCGTTGCTGTGGTCGCCGTGTTCCACCACGTGCTGGCGGATGGCATCGGGGGCCTGGCCGTGCTCGCCCGGCTCGTCGACGGTGGAGGCACCGGCGCCGCGTCCGCCGCGTCCACCGGCGCCGCGTCCGCCGCATCCACCGGCACCGGAGCCGCCGGCGCCGCGTCCACCGGCGCCGGATCGCGCCCGGAGCCATCAGCACGCCGGCAGCCCGAGGAGACGGCGACGCCACGGCCCTGGCAGCGGGTGCTGCGCCGCATCGGCCCGTGGGGGGCCCGAGGGCGTTCGGAACGTCGCGAGCTCCGTGGTGGTCCGATCCTCGCGACGAGATGCTCGCTGAACCGGCCGACCGGACCGCGGCGGGAGGCCGCGGTGGTCCGAGCGGACCTGACCGCCGTCAAGGGGTTCGCGCACGCCCACGGCGACGCCACCGTCAACGACGTGGTGCTCGGCGCGGTGGCCGGCGCGTTGGGCGCGCTGCTGCGGCGGCGCGGCGAGCACGTCGAGCGCCTCGTCGCGACCGTGATGGTCGCGCCGGAGCGTGCCGGCTCCACGCCCGCGGCCGCCCACGGCACGGCGACGTCGTCGAGCGGGGTGGCGAACGCAGACACCACAGCAGGCAACCGGGCGGGCATCGCGCCGATCGCCCTGCCGAGCGGTGGCAGCTTGGCCGACCGGCTGCCGGCGATCACCGCCCGCACGCGGTCGCGCCTGCAGGGGCGCCGGGGTGCATCGGCCGCACCCTTCGGCGTCGCGCTGTGGCTGCTCGCCCGGCTCCGCCTCCTGCGCTGGGTCATCGACCACCAGCGGATGGTCCACACCTTCGTGACCAACCTGCGGGGGCCGGCCAGCCCCGTCACGCTCGCCGGCATACCCGTCAGCGACCTCGTGCCGATCTCCCTGGCGACCGGCAACGTGACGGTCGCCTTCGCCGCGATGTCCTACGCCGGGATCCTGATCATCACCGTCGTCACCGACCCGATCCACCATCCTGACCGCGACGTCCTCGTCGGAGCGCTGGAGGCTGAGCTGGCGTTCGCCCGGCCGCGCTGATGACCGACCCGGCTGCGCTGGCGTTCACCCGGCCGCGCTGATGTCCGACGCGGCCGCGCTGACGCCCGGTCGAGCCCCGCCGACTACTGGTAGGTGACCAGCACCGGCAGCGGGTCCAGCTCGAGCACCTGTGCGGGGGTCGGCGTGGGGGAGTCCTCGTCGTAGAAGTTCTTCCACCCCCACAGCCACCGGTCCTCGACGCCGGCCGTGATGGCCCCGTAGGTCTCGTACTTGTTCTCGATCGGCCCCTGGCCGTCCATGTGGACCACCACGGCGAGCTCCGGGGGCGCGACGATGGTGTCGCGATCCGGCAGCATCGAGAACCGGAACTGGTGCAGGACCAGCAGCTTCTCCGGCAGGCGGTGTTCGCGGGTGAGCGCGGCCAGCCAGTCGGCGACCTCCTGGACCTCCGCGGCGGCCACCGAGCCGATCTGCTCGAGGTGGAACTGATCGGGCTCGAGCCGCCACTCCGGATCGAGGGCGAGGCCGACGTGCGGCTCACGCAGCAGCTCCTCGTACTCCTTGGCCTGGGTGAGGAAGTCGGTCCGACCGGATTGGAGGTCCAGGAAGACGTAGATGTCCTCCTCGGCGGCACGGTCGACCCACGGCCGCAGCAGGTCGATCGGCGTACGGCGGCTGTAGTCGCCGGTCGGCTGCTCGGTGGCGCTGGCGATGGTGGTGATGATCTCGAAGGCAGGCAGGACCCGGGCGCCGTCGGCGCCGTAGGGCTCGGCCACCGTGCGGACCCGTTCGACCGTGGCGTCCAACCCCTGTTCGCCGAGCGCACCCAGGGCCGAGGTCTGGACGTTGCCGTACAACGCGACCATCCGTTCGTCCTCGAACAGGCGGAAGCCGCCGCCGGGCAAGGGCTCGCCCTCGAGCACGGTCGCGAGCTGCCAGTCCGCATCCTCGGTGATCGCACCGACCAGCACCGTGCGGGCGAACTCCGCGCTGCGCAGGCGTTCGGTCCGCTCCCGGTCGGCTCGCAGGTCCTGGCCATCGACCGGGAACAACGCTTCGTTGCGTCCCGCCGCGGCAACGGCCGCGACCGCGGTCGCGGCACCGTCGGCCGGATCGACCAGCCACGCGATGTCGTCGGCTCCGGCCCGGTCGAGCGCCGGTGCCCACGGCTCGTCACCGTCGGCGATCACGTCCGCGTCGACCTCGGCCTCGAGCAAGCGGTCGACGCTCGCCTGGGCATTCCCGTCACCGGAGAGGACCTCGAGACGTGCGCCCGGCGGCAGTGCGCCGACGGCCGATGCGAGGTCATCGGGCAGCGGAAGCAGCGCGAGGTCCGGAGCCATCCGTGTCAGTGCTGCGGCGCGCGCCTCGGCATCCCCCTCGGCCACGGCCAGGAACCGATCGGTGCCGAGGTGGTCGGCCACCCGCAGGGCCAGCGCGAGGAGCTCGGTGCCATCGGCACCATCGGCACCATCGTTGCCGGGGCTGTCCGGGTCGTCGGCCGAGGTACCTGCTGACCCGTCGGCTGCGTCGCCGTCACCGTCCGACGCTGTGGCTGCGTCGCCGTCACCGTCCGAC